>CALRTF020000289.1:0-4907 GCA_943370985.1 Paenacidovorax caeni | reverse complement strand
TCCTGGCGCTGGGCCTCACGAGTTTTCTGCTGCGTGCCGCGGCGTCGGGCGGCGGCGCGCCGGTGATCCGGGTGCCTCTGCTGGAAACCTGGCCGGTGCCGGGCCTGTCAGCCCTGCCGGTGGTCGGCCCGCTGCTGTTCCAGCAGCCGCCATTGACCTACCTGGCGTTTCTGTTGGTCCTGCCGGTCGCCGTTTTCCTGTTTCGCAGCCGGGCCGGGCTGACCCTGCGCGCCGTTGGAGAAAACCCGATGGCCGCCTTCGCCGCCGGGGCCAACCCGGCGCGTGTGCGGATTGCCGCCATCGTGGCAGGGGGTGCACTGGCCGGGCTGGCCGGCGCGGTGCTGTCGCTGCAGCAGGTCGGCACCTTCACCGACGGCATGACCGGCGGGCGCGGTTACCTCGTGCTGGCGGCCATCATTGTCGGCCGCTGGATGCCGCTCGGCAGCCTGCTGGCCTGCCTGCTGTTCGGCGCCGCCGAAGCACTGTCGCTGCGGGCCCAGGCCTTCAGCCTGCCGGTCTCGTCCTATGTGATCCAGATGACACCCTATCTCGCCGCCCTGCTGGTGCTCGCCGGGCTGGGCCGCGGCGCCCGCATGCCCGCCGCCCTCGGGCAGCCGATTCGCTAGACCGGCGCCCAGGGCCGGGCCAGGGTCTGATAACGGCGCCAGTAGTCCAGCGCCACGCGGAAGGTGTTGACCTGCACCTGGACCGTGTCCTCGATGTTCACGCCATAACCACCGGCCATGGCCAGCGCCAGCGGGATGCGGCGCTGCCAGGCCCAGTCGAAAACGCGCCGATCGCGCGCCTCCAGCCCGTCCCAGCTCAGTTTCAGGCGTCCGAGGCGGTCGCCTTCATGCGGGTCAGCGCCAGCGAGGTAAATCACCAGGCCCGGGGAAAAGCGCCGGTCCAGTTCGTCGAGCGCGAGTTCCAGCGCTTGCAGGTAAGCATCGTCGCGGCAACCGTCCGGCAGTTCCACGTCAAGGTCACTGGCCTCCTTGCGGAAGGGAAAGTTCTTCTGGCCGTGCAGGGACAGTGTGAAAACCGTGGGATCACGGCTGAAGATGCTGGCCGTGCCGTTGCCCTGGTGCACATCCAGGTCGATGATGGCGACCTGCAGCGCAGCGCGCCCGCGCCACTGGCGGGCATGTTCAACCTGCATCAGCCGCGCAGCGATGGCAGCATCGTTGAACACACAAAAGCCGCTGCCTTTCGCCGCCGACGCGTGGTGGGTGCCGCCGGCCATGTTGGCCGCAATACCCTCAGCCGGCTGGCCGCCCAGGCCCAGTGCCACACGCGCGGCGGCGACGGTGGCGCCGGCCGAGCGGCGCGAGCGTTCCACCATGGCCTGACTCCAGGGAAAACCGATCTCGCGCATCGCGGCAGCGCCCAGGCTGCCGTCCACCACGGCCTGGACATAGGCCGGGTCATGCGCCAGCGCCAGTTCTCCGTCGCTGACCGGAAGCGCCACGCCCGGCTGCACCTGCGCCAGCTCCAGCGCCACCCGGTCACGCAGGCGCGCGTACTTGCCCATGGGGAAGCGGTGCCCATCCGGCAGCGGCAGGACGAAATGGTCGGCGTAGAAGGCTTGCACGATGCTTAAGGAGGGAGCACGACAAAGTAGCGGAATGCCAAGGGTAACTCCTAAGTCAAAGGGCGTAACTCGATCTTTAATTAGTTATACAAAGTAACTACAATTCCGTCACCAATAGTTACATATGAGCCCTGTTGCGGTGCAATATGCGGGCGACCTCCCCGCTACAGGCACAGGCCATTTGGGGGTTCGGGAGCCTCCCCAACACCTGAAGCACAAGCTCATGTTTACAAGGAGACAGACATGCTTCGTTCGATACTTTTGGCATTGACGATGGTTTCAGGCGCCCACGCGCTGGCCAGCGACAGGGGTGTGACCCCCACCGAAATCAGGCTGGGCGCCTCCGCGGTGCTCAGCGGCCCGCTCGGTGCACAGACCCGAGACTACGGCGTCGGTTCCCGCCTGTACTTCGATGCCGTCAACGCCGAGGGCGGCGTGCATGGCCGCAAGATCAGCTACGTCACGCTGGACGACGGCTTCGACGTCAAGCGCGCGGTGGACAACACGCGCAAGCTGATCGAGGAAGAGTCGGTGTTCATGATCTTCAACAGCACCGGCACGGCCCAGACCGGCGCCATCCTGCCCCTGCTGGCCGAGAGCCGGACGATTGCCTTCGGCCCGGTGACGGGCGCGTCGGCCTTCCGCGAGAAGGTCAACCCCTACCTGTTTCATGTGCGCGCCAGCTACGCCAATGAAGCGCGACGCATTCTTTCCCAGCTCAAGCAAACCGGCATCTCGCGCATCGCGGTGTTTTACCAGGACGACGGCCTGGGCAAAACGCTGCAGGCCGAGTTGCGCCAGGCCGCGAGTGCGGAAAACCTCAGCTTCGTGGCCGAAATCAAGGGCGACCCCGCCAAGCCCGACTTCAAGGCCGCCGCCGCCGCCACCGAGAAGGCCCAGCCACAAGCCGTCATCGTGGCCACCGCGGGCGCCACCTTCACCAGCTACATCAAGGCCGTCCAGCAGACCGGCGTCAAGCCCGGCTTCTACGGCTTTTCGGTGGTCAGCCTCGACGTCATCAACCGTGAGCTCAAGGAGCAGGCGCGCGGCATCATCCTGACCCAAATCATGCCGTCCCTGCGCAACACCACCATCCCGGTGGTGGCGGAGTACCTCAAGCTGCTGCGTGAGAAATCGCCCGGCGCCCCTGCCTCGGCGTCGCAGTTTGAAGGTTTTGTGCACGCCAGGCTGGTGGTGGAAGGCCTGCGCAGGGCGGGCCGTCAGCTCAGCACCGAGTCCTTCATCAAGGCCATGGAAGGCGCCGGCGAGATCAGTTTCGGCCGCTTCGTGGCCAAATATTCGCCCCAGTCCCACAACGGTTCCTCCTATGTCGAGATGGCGATCATCGACAACGAAGGCCAGTTGCGCTACTGAGCCTCCAGAGCGCCAAAAGCGGCTGTTTCACGCCCGCCTGGCGGCCCGGTTTTCAGAGGGAAACTAGGGCTTCGGCCCTAAAATGCTGCACTGCAGCAAAAAATGCTTGCAATCGTCCGGGCAATCCCTATACTTGAGTTATGTTGCAGTGCAGCAATCGAGACAACGGCAAGGAAACCGAAGATTGTCCAGCAGCGCAACTAGTTGAATCATTAACCCACCTATATCGGAGATTTGAATATGTTGACCGCTGAACAAGTAATGGCTTCCCACAAGGCAAACATCGAAACCCTGTTTGGTCTGACCAGCAAGGCTTTCGAAGGCGTTGAGAAACTCGTCGAACTCAATGTCCAGGCCTCCAAGGCTGCCCTGGCCGAATCCGCCAACCACACACAATCCCTGCTCGGCGTGAAAGACGCGCAAGAGCTGCTGGCCCTGCAAGCCGGCCTGTTCCAGCCGCTGGCTGAAAAAACCGCCGCCTACAGCCGCCACCTGTACGACATCGCCACCGCCACTGGCGCTGAAGTCGGCAAGTCCTTCGAAGGCCAGGCCGCAGAAGCCCAGGCCAAGTTCATGGGCCTGGTCGACAGCGCCGCCAAGAACGCACCTGCCGGTTCCGAAACCGCGGTTGCCGTGATGAAGAGCGCTGTGGCCGCTGCCAACAACGCAGTTGAATCCATGCAAAAAGCCGTCAAGCAAGCCACCGACATGGCCGAAGCCAACTTCACCGCCGTGACCAACACCGCTGTGAACGCTTCCAAGACCGCTTCCAAAAAGCGCTGATTTTCAAGGGGCTTGAATTCGCCGGCGCGAGCGCCAGCTGATTCCCGTTGAGGCCAAGCCCCTTTGCCGATTGTCTCCTCGGGTCCTTTCAGAAATCAGTTCACGGACCCCTTCAAAGCCTGATTGCAAAATCAGGCTTTTTTTTTGCCTGTTTGGGGCCTCAGCCCCTATCCGGCAAGCGTAGCCAGCTATCAAAAGAGGAGCGCTACCGGGTCTGCAGCTGCGCCAGTCGGGCTCGCAGGGCCGGCAGGGCGGCCTGCATGGCGGCGCGACCGGCATCGATCGCGCGCTGGCGCGCCGAGAAGTCCGCGCTGCGCAAACCGGCCTGCGAGGGCTGCACCAGCACATCGGCATCCTTGAGCTCGTACTGGTTGATGCTTTTGCCCATGATGGCAAAGGTTTGCAGCAGGATCTGCAGCGTGCCGTCGGCCGGGTTGGCTTCGGGCGGCGCCGAGATATCCACCGCAATCACCAGGTCGGCGCCCATCTGCCGCGCAAAACGCACAGGCACCGGCGACACCAGGCCGCCGTCGACGTACTCGCGACCGTTGATCTTGACCGGCACAAACACCGCCGGCACGGCGCTGGAGGCGCGCACGGCGGTGCCGGTGTCGCCGCGCCGGAACAACATGGCCTGGCCGCTGTTGAGGTCGGTCGCCACGATGCCCAGCGGGATCGCCATGCTCTCCATCAGCCGCCCCGCCACCAGCCCGTTCACATAACGCGCCAGCGCTTCGCCGCGAAACATGCCGCGCCCGAAGATGGGCAGCATCCAGTCGGTGATCGCGACCTCCTCCATCGTCAGCGCGGTCTGCTGCAACTGGGCGGCGGTCTGGCCGCTGGCATACAGTGCGGCGACCAGGCTGCCGGCCGAGGTGCCGACCACCAGCGCGGGTTTGAAACCGGCCTCTTCCAGGGCTGCGATCACACCGACATGCGCGAAACCGCGCGCCGCGCCGCCGCCCAGTGCCAGCCCGATCTTGACCGGCCTGGCCGAAGGTGCAGGCAGGGCCGTCCCCGAAGGCACGGAGGGTGCGGTCGTCGCGCAACCGGCCAGCGCCAGCACGGCGGCCGCCGCCAGACCGGCCAGCGCCGGCCGGAAGAACGCCGCGGCTGCAGCCCAAGCCCCTGGCCCCTGGCCGGTCTTGTGATTGAGATC
>CALRTF020000288.1:0-4950 GCA_943370985.1 Paenacidovorax caeni | reverse complement strand
TCTGGTTCGGCATCTTCATCGTGCTGGTCGTCGAGATGGCGCAGATCACGCCACCGGTGGGTTTCAACCTCTTCGTGATCCAGGGCCTGACGCGGCGGGAGGTGACCTGGATTGCGCGCACGGCGATGCCGCTGTTCGCCCTCATGGTGGTTGCGGTGCTGATCACCTACTTTTTCCCCGACGTGGTGCTGTGGCTGCCGCGTCATATGTAGTCCTTCGCCTTCAGCCCTTCCACCAGGAGTTTCACCATGAAGAAATTTTGGATGGCCGCCGTGTGCGCGGTTTCGCTGGCCCACGTCCCGACCCTGCTGGCCCAGACCACCTGGAAGCTGGCGACGGGTTACCGCGCCGAGTCTTTCCATACGCAGAACATCATGCAGTTCTCTCGCGATGTCGAGCAGGCGACGCGCGGCCAGCTGGTGGTCGAGGTGCACCCCAACAATACGATCGCCAAACTCAACGACATCAGCCAGGCGGTGCAGCAGGGCAAGGCCGAGGCCGGCGAGACCATCATGACCAGCATGGTCAAGGAGATCCCGATCGCCGGCGCTGACTCGATCCCGTTTGTGGTGGGCAGCTACGGCGATGCCCAGCGCCTGTGGAAGCTGCAGCGCCCGGGCATCGAAAAGCACTTTGCCCAGCGCGGCTTGAAGCTGCTGTACGCGGTTCCGTGGCCGCCGCAAGGCCTGCATTCCGGCAAATCGATACGGGGCCTGGCCGACTTCAAGGGCACGCAGATGCGCACCTACAACGCCACGACCCAGCGCATCGCCGAGATGCTGGGCGCCAAGCCGGTGGATGTGGCCATGGTCGATGTCGGCAAGGCACTGGCCGAGGGCCGCATGGACAACATGATCACCTCGGCGCTGACCGGTGTCGAGAACAAGGTCTGGGGCCCGATCAAGTATTACTACGAGATCAACGCCTGGTTTCCGAAAAATGTGGTGTTTGTCAGCAGCAAGGCCTTTGACGCCCTCGCGCCCCAGGCGCGCAGCCAGGTCCTGGCGGCCGCCGCTGCGGCAGAAACACGCGGCTGGGCCGCCAGCCAGGCGCTGGCCGTCGGCGCCACCGAGGAGTTGCGCGCCAATGGCGTCAGGATAGAACGTATCCCGGCCGACCTGGAGCAGGAGATCAAGCGCATGGGCGAGCGCTTTTCACGGGAATGGGTACGATCGGTTGGTAACGAAGCCAACGCCATTTTTGTTCCCTATTACATTCAGTAAAAACTCACGGACACCTGCCCGGGCTGCTTGCGGCCGGGCGCCTTCACCATGACCACAGACAAGCGACACATGAATCAGGAAACCCCCTCCAACACCGGCGCCGGGCGCTGGCAGTTCTGGATAGACCGTGGCGGCACTTTCACCGACATCGTCGCCAAAAAACCCGACGGTTCGCTGGTCACACACAAGCTGCTGTCCGAAAACCCCGAGCAGTACCGCGATGCCGCGGTGGCCGGCATCCGGCACCTGCTGGGCCTGAAGGCCGGCGAACCGGTCAGCGCCGAGGTGGTCGACTGCGTGAAGATGGGCACCACGGTGGCCACCAATGCCCTGCTCGAACGCAAGGGCGAGCCGACGCTGCTGGTGACCACACGTGGTTTTCGTGACGCCTTGCGCATCGCCTACCAGAACCGGCCGCGCCTGTTCGACCGCCACATCGTGCTGCCCGAACTGCTGTACAGCGCCGTGGTGGAAGCCCAGGAACGTGTCGGCGCCCAGGGCGAAGTGCTCCAGGCGCTGGATGAAGCGCTATTAAAACAGGAGCTGCTGGCCCAGTACCAGCGGGGGCTGCGCAGTGTTTCCATTGTTTTTATGCACGGTTACCGCTACACCGGGCATGAAAAGGCGGCCAAACGCATCGCGCAGGAGGCGGGTTTCACCCAGATCAGCACCTCGCACGAAACCAGCCCGATGATGAAGTTTGTCAGCCGCGGCGACACCACCGTGGTCGACGCCTACCTGTCGCCCATCCTGCGCCGTTATGTCGAGCAGGTGGCCGGCGAGATGCCGGGCGTCCGGCTGTTTTTCATGCAGTCTTCCGGCGGCCTGACCGACGCCCATGTGTTCCAGGGCAAGGACGCCATCCTCAGCGGCCCGGCCGGCGGCATTGTCGGCATGGCGCGCACCGCCGCGATCGCCGGCATCGACAAGGTCATCGGTTTCGACATGGGCGGCACCTCCACCGATGTATCGCATTACGCCGGCGAGTTCGAGCGCGAGTTCGAGACCCAGGTCGCCGGCGTGCGCATGCGCGCGCCCATGATGAGCATCCACACCGTCGCGGCCGGTGGCGGTTCGCTGCTGAAGTTTGACGGCGAGCGTTTCCGCGTCGGGCCGCAAAGCGCCGGCGCCAACCCCGGCCCGGCCAGCTACCGCCGCGGCGGGCCGCTGGCGGTGACCGATGCCAACGTGATGGTCGGCAAGGTGCAGCCGCGTTATTTCCCCAAGGTCTTCGGCCCGAAAGCCGACGAAGCGCTGAGCTACGAGGTGGTGCAGCAGAAGTTCAACGAACTGGCCGGCGAGACCGGCCGCAGCGCCGAGGTGGTGGCCGAAGGTTTCATCAACATCGCGGTGCAGCAGATGGCCAATGCCATCAAGAAAATTTCGGTTGCGCGTGGCTACGACGTGACGCGTTACACCCTGCAGTGTTTCGGTGGTGCCGGCGGTCAGCATGCCTGCCTGGTGGCCGATGCCCTGGGCATGACCAAAGTGTTTGTGCACCCGTTGGCCGGTGTGTTGTCGGCCTACGGCATGGGCCTGGCCGACCAGAACGTGATCCGCGAGCAGGCGGTCGAACTCAAGCTGTCGGACGCGGCCCTGCCCGAGATCGCCGGCAAGCTCGACGGCCTGGCCGCGGCGGCCGAGGCCGAGCTGCAGCGCCAGCAGGTCAGCCTGGGGCCGATCACGACACATCGCCGTGTGCACGTGCGTTACGAAGGCAGCGACGCGGCGCTGATTGTGGCCTTCGGCAGCCTGGCAAAAATCGAGGCCGGCTTTGAAGCCGCCTACCGCCAGCGCTTTTCCTTCCTGATGCAGGGCAAGGGGCTGGTGGTCGAGGCGGTGTCGGTGGAAGCCGTGGTGGCCGGCGACGCGCCGGCCGAGCCGCGCCACGCGACCCATGAGCCGCGCGAGGTGCCGCGCCGTGAGACCGTGCGCATGTATTCGGGCGGCCAGTGGCACGATGCGGCGCTGGTGGTGCGCGAAGACCTGCAACCCGGCGACATCATCAGCGGCCCGGCCATCATTGCCGAGAAAAATGCCACCACCGTGGTCGAGCCCGGCTGGGAGGCCGCGCTGACCGCGCTGGACCACCTGGTGCTGGACCGCCGCGCGGCGCGTGCCGTCAAGTTTGCGGCCGGCACCACCGTGGACCCGGTGCTGCTGGAAGTGTTCAACAACCTGTTCATGAACATTGCCGAGCAGATGGGCCTGCAGCTGCAGAACACCGCCTACTCGGTCAACATCAAGGAGCGGCTGGACTTCAGCTGTGCGCTGTTCGACACCGCCGGCAACCTGATTGCCAACGCGCCGCACATGCCGGTGCACCTGGGCTCCATGGGCGAAAGCATCAAGACCGTGATCCGCGAGAACACCGGCAAGATGCAGCCCGGCGACGTCTATGTGCTCAACGACCCCTATCACGGCGGTACCCACCTGCCCGACATCACCGTGATCACGCCGGTCTACCTCGGCACCGGTGAGACGCCGACCTTTTATGTCGGTTCGCGCGGTCACCACGCCGACGTGGGCGGCACCACACCGGGCTCCATGCCGCCGTTTTCCACACGCATCGAGGAAGAGGGCGTGCAGATCAACAACGTCAAGCTGGTCGAGCGCGGCGTGTTGCGCGAGGCCGAGATGGTGGCGCTGCTCAAGAGCGGGCAGTACCCCTCGCGCAACCCGCAGCAGAACATGGCCGACCTGAAAGCACAGATCGCCGCCAATGAAAAAGGCGTGCAGGAACTGCGCAAGATGGTGGACACCTTCAGCCTGGACGTGGTGCAGGCCTATATGGGCCACGTGCAGGACAACGCCGAGGAGTCGGTGCGCCGCGTCATCACGCAGCTGAGGGACGGGCAGTTCACGCTGCCGCTGGACAATGGCGCGCAGATCAGTGTCGCCATTCGTGTGGATACGAAAGGGCGAAGCGCCGAGATCGACTTCACCGGCACCTCGCCACAGCAGACCAACAACTTCAACGCGCCGACAGCCGTCTGCATGGCGGCGGTGTTGTATGTGTTCCGCACGCTGGTGGACGACGACATTCCGCTGAACGCCGGCTGCCTGAAGCCGCTCAAGGTCATCATCCCGGCCGGATCCATGCTGAACCCGAACCCGCCGGCCTCGGTGGTGGCGGGCAATGTGGAGACCTCCACCTGCATCACCAACGCGCTGTACGGCGCGCTCGGCGTGATGGCGGCGGGCCAGTGCACCATGAACAACTTCACCTTCGGCAATGCGCGGCACCAGTACTACGAGACGATTTCCGGCGGCTCCGGTGCCGGCGGCGTGCTCGACGCCGACGGCAAGATCGTCAAGGGCTTCGACGGGACCTCGGTGGTGCAGGCGCACATGACGAATTCGCGGTTGACCGATCCCGAGGTGCTGGAGTTCCGCTTTCCGGTGCGGCTGGAGAGTTACGAGATCCGCGAAGGTTCGGGCGGCGCCGGGCGCTGGCATGGCGGCAACGGTGGCGTGCGGCGCGTGCGTTTCCTCGAAGCCATGACCGCCAGCATCCTGTCCAACGGCCGCAAACACGGCGCCTTCGGCATGGCCGGCGGCCAGCCGGGCCAGGTGGGCCGAAACGTGGTGGTGCGCGCCGACGGCCGGGTGGAGACCCTGGACCACATCGGCCAAGCCGAAATGGCGCCCGGCGACATTTTCGAGATCCACACGCCGGGTGGGGGCGGTTTCGGCAAAGCATAAAACCACCCCCGTCCAGGCTCAC
>CALRTF020000287.1:0-4961 GCA_943370985.1 Paenacidovorax caeni | reverse complement strand
CACCACCCGGCGCGTCAGCCCGACGGCCGAGGGCGAGACCGTCTGCGCGCGCGCGCAGGTCCTGCTGCGCGGCTTCAGCGAACTCGAAGCCGAACTGCAGGAGCGCAAGTCCGAGCCCACCGGCCTGATCCGGCTGGCCGCCACGCTGGGCTTTGGCCGGCTCTGGCTAGGACCGGCGCTGGCCAGTTTCCAGGAACGTTATCCGCGCATCGAGATCCAGCTGCAGCTGACCGAGCAGTTGCCGGACCTGGCCGCCGAGGGTTTCGACGGCGCCATCTGGCTGTGGCAGGTCGAGGGGCGACAGGCCGCGCAGTGGGTGTCACGCCGGCTGGCGCGCAACCAGCGTGTGCTGGTGGCCGCGCCACGCTACATCCGCCAGCATGGCATGCCGGCCAGCCTGGACGAGTTGCGGCAGCACGCCTGCCTGATCGTGCGCGAAAACCGCAATGCCAGCGGCCAGCGCGTCGATATCTGGCCGCTGCAGAAAGAGCGCGACAAAACAGCGGAACGGGTCCGGGTGCAGGGCCCCTTGTCCAGCAATTCCGGCGAGCTGGTACGCGACTGGTGTATCGCCGGCCGCGGCATCATGCTGCGCAGCCTGTGGGATATCGCGCCGCAACTGGCCAGTGGCGAGCTGGTGCGTGTGCTGCCGGCCTGGGCCATGCCCGACGCCGACATCCACTGGCTCGCGCCCTACCGTGCCGACGCGCCGCGGCGCATCCGCCTGCTGATCGATTTTTTGCTGGCGCAGTTCCAGGGCGCGCCCTGGAAAGCTAGCGTGCGGGCCGCACCACGAGGCTCACGCCCAGCGCGGTGAGTGCCGTGCCGGCCACTGTCACCACGGTGATGGATTCGCCAAACAGCAGCCAGGCCATCAAGGCGGTCGTCGGCGGCACGAGGTAAAGCAGGCTGGTCACGGCGGTGGCTGCGCCGCGCTGGATCAGCATGTAAAGCAGCGAACTGCCACCCAGCGTCAGGCCGAGCACCGACCAGGCCAGGGCGCCGACAAAGCCGGCCGTCCACTGCACGGCTTCGGTTTCCAGAAAGGCAAAAGGCACGGTCACCAGCAGCGCCGCGCCCAGCTGGATGGCATTGGCGCTGCGCACATCGGCGGGCTGGACAAACCTTTTCTGGTAGAGCGTGCCGGCGGTGATGCTCAGCAGCGCAAACACCGCCCAGCCGAGGGTGTAGGCCGTGGCTTCGTTGCCGGCGCCGAACTTGCGCGAGACCACCAGCAGCAAGCCGGCCAAACCCAGCACCAGGCCCAGCCACTGCCGCGCACTGACGCGGCTTCTGCCTGTGCCTGACTCGCCGATCTGCGAGACCCAGACCGCCGTCAGCACCGGTTGCAGGCCGACCACCAGCGCCGACAGGCCCGAGCCCATGCCGCCCTTGATGGCCGACCAGACCCCGCTCAGGTAACCCGCGTGAATCAGGATGCCGGTAACGGCCAGGTGCAGCCACTGCACGCGGCTGTCGGGCCAGGCCACGCGCGCAACGAGAATCCAGGCGACAAAACACAACAGGGACAGCGCATAACGGATCGCCAGGAAGCTCAGCGGCGGCGCATAAGGCAGGCCGTATTTGGCGACGATGAAGCCGGTGCTCCAGATCAGGACAAAGACGGCAGGCATCGCCCGGATCAGGGCGTCATTCGATGCAGGCCGGCTCATTTGGCGCGGGCGCGGATTTCGGGAATGGCTTTTTTCAGGTAATACACCATGGACCAGACCGTCAGGATGGCCGACAGCCAGATCAGCCAGGTGCCCCAGAGGTTGGTGTCGATGAGGCCGAACAGGTCCCCGTCATACAGCAGAAAGGGGATCGCCACCATTTGCACCGTGGTTTTGAGCTTGCCCAGCATGTGCACCGCCACACTTTTTGTCGCACCGATCAGCGCCATCCATTCGCGCAGGGCGGAGATCGCGATTTCGCGGCCGATGATGATGAGCGCCACAAACACGTCGATGCGGTCCAGGTGAACCAGCACCAGCAGCGAGGCACAGACCAGGAACTTGTCGGCCACCGGGTCCAGGAAGGCGCCGAAGGACGAAGTCTGGTTCAGTTTGCGCGCCAGGTAGCCGTCCAGCCAGTCGGTGGCAGCAAACACCACGAACATCACGGTGGCGATCAGGTCGGCCTTTTCCGGCGCGATGTCGATATAGAAAATCCCCACAATCAATGGAATCGCAACAATGCGGGTCCAGGTCATCAATGTGGGTATGGTGAGGAACATCTCCCGATTTTGGCATGAGCCGGTGCCAGCCGGCCGGCGGCCACCCCGGCGCCCCGGAAATTCACCCGCTTTCGCCCGGGTTCGTGGTGCAAACCCCGACGTCAGTGCAGCGCGCGGTAAATCTCGTCGGCCAGCTCCCGCGAGATGCCCTCGACGGTGGCGATGTCCTCGGCGCTCGCCGACGTCACCCCGCGTATGCCACCGAAACGCTGCAGCAGGCTGGCGCGTTTTTTCGGGCCTATGCCGGCAATGTCCTCGAGCCGGCTGGCGCCGACCCGCACCTTGGCGCGTTTGGCGCGCATGCCGGTGATGGCGAAACGGTGGGCTTCGTCGCGGATCTGGGCAATCAGCATCAGCGCGGCCGAATCCCGGCCGAGATAGACCTTCTCGCGGCCGTCGGCAAACACCAGTTCCTCGAGGCCGACCTTGCGGCCCTCGCCTTTTTCGACGCCGGCAATCAGTCCCAGGTCCAGGCCCAGTTCCTCGAACACCTCGCGTGCCATAGCCACCTGGCCCTTGCCGCCATCGATCAGCACCAGGTCCGGCAGGCGCGCCGTGTTGTTGCGCGCCGCTTCGGCGAGTTTGCTGTAACGGCGCATCAGCACCTGGCGCATGGCCGCGTAATCATCACCCGGGGTGATGCCGTCGATGTTGTAGCGGCGGTATTCAGCACTTTGCATCTTGTGGCCATGAAACACCACGCACGATGCCTGGGTCGATTCGCCCGCCGTGTGCGAGATGTCGAAACATTCGATGCGCAGCGCATCGAGGTTGTCGAGTGAAAGCTCCAGCGCCTCGGCCAGCGCCCGTGTGCGCGCCTGCTGCGAGCCCTGCTCGGCCAGCAGGCGGGCCAGTTGCAGGTCGGCATTTTTCTGCGCCATCTCCAGCCAGATGCGGCGCTGCTCGCGCGGCTGGTGAATGGCCGTGACCTTGGTGCCGGTCTGCAAAACGAGCGCGGCGATCAGCGCCTTGTCCACCGGCTCGCTGCAGACCAGCACCGGCGGCACGGCCACACCGACGTAATGCTGGGCAATGAACGCCTCGAGCACCAGGGCCTCCAGCCTCTTGACCTGGACCTGACCCACCTCTTGAGCAACAACGCTGTCCTCATCGAAGCCGGCCATGTCCACCGCATGCTCGACATGCGTCGGGAAGTAAGGCCGGTCGCCCAGGTGCCGGCCACCGCGCACCATGGCCAGGTTGACACAGGCCTTGCCGCCCGACACCTTGACCGCGAGGATGTCCACATCCTTGTCGCCGCCGGTTTCCATGGACTGCTGGTGCAGCACCTTGGACAGCGCCGACATCTGGTTGCGCAGTTCGGCCGCCTGCTCGAAGGCCAGCTGTTCCGCATGGCCGCGCATCTGCTTCTCGAGTTCGGTCAGGATCTCCCCGGCATGCCCCTGCAAAAAACGCTCGGCATTGGCAACATCGAGCGCGTACTGCTCGGGCGTCACATGGCCGACACAGGGCGCGGAGCAGCGCTTGATCTGGTACAGCAGGCAGGGCCGCGTGCGGTTGTTGAAAACGGTGTCTTCGCAGGTGCGCAGCTTGAACACCTTTTGCAGCAGCAGGATGGTTTCCTTGACCGCCCAGGCGCTCGGGTAAGGCCCGAAATAGCGGTGCTTTTTCTCCACCGCGCCGCGGTAATAGGCCACCCGCGGAAAGGCATGGGACGCCAGCTTCAGGTAGGGATAACTCTTGTCGTCGCGGAACAGGATGTTGAAGCGGGGGTTCAGCGTCTTGATCAGGTTGTTTTCCAGCAGCAGCGCCTCCGCCTCGGAGCGCACCACCGTGGTCTCCATGCGGGCGATCTTGGTGACCATGTGGCCAATGCGCGTGCCGCCGTGGTTCTTCTGGAAGTAGGTCGAGACGCGTTTTTTCAGGTCGCGCGCCTTGCCGACGTAAAGCACGCCGCCTTCGGCGTCGAAATAGCGGTAGACCCCCGGCATGGCCGGCAGGGCCGCGACTTCGCTGAGCAGTTGGGGATCGAATTCGTGGGGAGCTGTCATGGTGATGTCGGAACTACCCGTATTGTGGACAATCCGGAAATGGATCGCAGCCTTCAATGGGACATATTTTGCAAAGTCATCGACAACCACGGGGACATCGGTGTCTGCTGGCGGCTCAGCGCCGACCTTGCTGCGCGCGGCCAGCAGGTGCGGCTGTGGGTCGATGATGCCTCGGCGCTGGAATGGATGGCGCCCGGGGGGCATGCCGGCGTGAGTGTGCTGCCCTGGCTGGAACCGCTGGGCCTGAACCTGCTGCGCCTGGACAGCGCGCCCTGCGAGGTGCTGGTGGAGGCTTTCGGTTGCGAGATCGCTCCTGAATTCATAGCATCCTGCGCAGAACGGGCGGGAGCTGGCGGCCCAAAACCCGTGTGGATCAACCTCGAATACCTGTCGGCCGAACCGTATGTGGCGCGTTGCCACGGCCTGCCTTCGCCGGTGTCGCACGGACCTGCAGCCGGCTGGACAAAATGGTTTTTCTACCCGGGTTTCACACCGGACACGGGGGGCCTGCTGCGCGAGCCCGGGCTGCTGCAGCGGCAGGCAGTGTTTGATCGTGCAGCCTGGCTGGCCGCGCGGCACATCCCCTGGGCCGGCGAGAAACTGGTCAGCCTGTTCTGTTACGAGCCCCCTGCCCTGGCAAACCTTCTGCACCGTTTTGCCCGCGAGGGACTGCAGGGTGAACCGGTGCGCCTGCTGGTCGCGGCCGGGCGCGG
>CALRTF020000286.1:0-4967 GCA_943370985.1 Paenacidovorax caeni | reverse complement strand
CGCGATGCCTCGAAGTCCTGGATGGTTTTCTCCATTTCGCGCTTTTTGCCCATCAGCGCATCAACGAAACCGGACAGCTCCTTGTCCTGCTGGCTCATTTCACTGAGGCTGGTTTCCAGGATTGGTAATTGGGCTTCGATGTCGAGTTGGCGAGCGATCGCCTGTTTGGCCAGGTCTTCGCGATTTTCGGCAATCGCGGTAGTCACGGAGACCGACAAGACATCGTGCTCCTTGTTGAGTTGCAGATGCTGCTGCTGGGCAAGATGCCGGTTTGCAACGATGCGCCCGAGTTCGGCCCTGACCTCGTCGGTGACCTGCTCGACTTCGCGCACTGACTGCTCAAGCAGTGCGACAGGCGCTGCATCTTCTATCTTGTCGAGCAGTGCATGCGCGCCGCCCGCGATCACACGAGTAACCCGGGTACGTAAGTTATCGGCCATAAAAACCTCCCTTTTAACGTGGTGACGAAATCAGTTGCGCCAACTCGAGCACCCGAGTTGAATTATCAAGGATGACTTTTTCATCATAAGCGGCGGCGCGTGTGGTAACTGCTTGCCTCAGCAGCGTTTCCGTCAGCTGCATGGTGCGTTTGACCAGGACAGCTTCCAGCTCCCGGGCGCTGTTGGGGGACGAGGCCTGGCTGGCATGCAGCATGGCAATCAACGCAGGAAGATGCTCCATGAACGCCGCAAGCACCTCGGAGTGCTGGCCAGTCTTGCGTTCGAGCTGGGCGATCTGCTCGCGTGTACTGCGGCCCAGGTCGCGGTACATGGACAAGGCATCGATGTAGTCGGTGTCGCCATCGTGCATGCGTTTGAGGTGAAGCACGGCGACGCGGAGCTTGTCACTCAGAGTTGTCGCGTCCTCCAGCGGAAGCGTTGACAACCACTCATAGAGATCGTCAGGGAGACGGGCGGAAATAGGTACCATGTTGACGATTGTATTCAAATGAATACGTTCGTCAACAGCTAAATGGATTTCCGATTTCAAAGGTCCGTACGCAATTTCCAGATTTCCGGGAACAGCACCACGTCCAGCATCTTGCGCAGGTAGCTGACACCGCCGGTACCGCCGGTGCCGCGCTTGAAGCCGATCACACGCTCCACCGTGGTCACGTGGCGGAAGCGCCAGAGCCGGAAGGCGTCTTCCAGGTCGGTCAGTTCCTCGCCGAGCTGGTACAGGTCAAAGTACTGCCTGGGGTCGCGGTAGACCACCAGCCAGGCCTGTTCGACCGCATCACTTTCGGTGTAGCCCTGGGTCCAGTCGCGCTGCGTGTGGCTGGCCGGCACGGCCAGGCCGCGGCGGGCCAGCAGGCGCAGCGCCTCGTCGTACAGCGACGGCGCTTCATAGGCGGCTTGCACTTGCGCGAGCAGGTCAGGCCGGTGCGCATGCGGCTTGAGCATGGCGGCATTCTTGTTGCCGAGCGCGAATTCGATGCAGCGGTATTGCGCGCTCTGGAAGCCGCTGGAGTTGGCGAGGTAGGGCCGGATCGCGCTGTATTCAGGCGGCGTCATGGTCGCCAGCACGTCCCAGGCGTGCACCAGCTGCTCCATGATGCGGCTCACGCGGGCCAGCTTCTTGAAGGCGTCGCCGAGCTCGTCGGCTGCCACATTGGCAATCGCCGCGCGCAGCTCGTGCAGCATCAGCTTCATCCAGAGTTCGCTGGTCTGGTGCTGGACGATGAACAGCAGCTCGTCATGCGCCGGCGACAGCGGTTTCTGCGCGCCCAGGATCGCGTCGAGCTGCAGATAGTCGCCGTAACTCATGTCGCGGCTGAAATCGAGCTGGGCTTTTTCGTCGGCGACGATTTTTTCGGGCGTCGTCATGATCAGGTCACCGCGTGTTTCTGCTTGAACTCGGGCCGCTGCCATTCGCCGGTTTCCAGCACCTGTTTGAGATGCTCGACCGCGTGCCAGACATCCTCGAAACCGATGTACAGCGGCGTGAAACCGAAACGCAGGATGTCGGGGGTTCCCGTTCGCCCTGAGCCTGTCGAAGGAGCCTGTCCTGAGCCCGACGAAGGGTCACCGGCGCGGAAGTCGCCGATGATGCCGCGTTTGATCAGTGCCTGCACGATGGCGTAAGCGCCTTCATCCCGGGTCAGGCAGACCTGCGAGCCGCGCTGCGCATGGCCGCGCGGCGTGGCCAGGCCCAGGCCTTGCCCGTCGCAGCGTTCTTCCACCAGGGTGATGAACAGGTCGGTCAGCGCCAGCGACTTGGCGCGCAGGGCCGCCATGCCGCCCATCGACTGCGCGGCGCCAAACACGTCCAGCCCGCATTCGAGCGCCGCCAGGCTCAGGATGGGCTGGGTTCCGCAGAGGTAACGCGTGATGCCGGGCGCCGGCCGGTAGCCGGGGGTGAACTCGAAAGGCGCGGCATGGCCCCACCAGCCGGACAGCGGCTGCTGGAAACGGTCCGCGTGGCGTGGGTTGACCCAGACAAAAGCCGGCGCGCCGGGGCCGCCGTTGAGGTATTTGTAGCCGCAGCCGACGGCAAAGTCGGCTTTCGCGCCGTTCAGGTCCACCGGCACGGCGCCCGCGCTGTGCGCCAGGTCCCAGACCGCCAGGCAGCCCGCGGCATGGGCCGCTGCCGTCAGCGCCGCCATGTCGTGCTGCGCGCCGGTGCGGTAGTTCACGTGGGTCAGCATCAGCACCGCCGCGTCGCCATCGAGCGCGGGCCCGATGCCTTCCGGCTCGACCAGCCGCAGCTGGTAGCCGCGTTCCCGGCACAGGCCTTCGGCGATGTACAGGTCGGTCGGGAAGTTGCTGCGTTCGCTGAGCACGGTTTTTTTGCCCGGCGCATCTTCGGCGGCAATGCTGAGCGCGGCGCTGAGCACCTTGTAGAGGTTCACCGAGGTGCTGTCGGTCACCACCACCTCACCGGCCGCGGCGCCGACCAGCGGCGCGATCTTGTTGCCCAGGCGCTGCGGCAGGTGGAACCAGCCGGCGCTGTTCCAGGAACGGATCAGTTCCTGCCCCCATTCGTGTGTGATGACTTCGGCCACGCGCGCAGCGGCGCTTTTCGGCAAGACGCCCAGCGAATTGCCGTCGAGGTAAACCACGCCCTGCGGCAGCACAAACTGGTCGCGCAGGGGGCGCAGCGGGTCGCCGGCATCGAGCGCGCGGCAGTGGTTCAGGGTGGTACTCATAAGGATCTCAGGATGGCACGGACCGGCGAGGCGTCGGCCTGCATCAGCTTCAGCGGCAGCGCAATCAGTTCGTAGTCGCCCGCGGGCACTTCATCGAGCACCAGGTTTTCCAGCACGCGCAGATCGTGCTGGAGCAGCAACTGGTGGCTGGGCAGGTGCTGGCTGGTGGACGGGTCCACACTGGGCGTGTCTATGCCTACCAGTGCTATTTTTTTGCTAGCTAACAATTCAAGCGTGGCGGGGGCTATGGCCGTAAATGTTGCCCAGTCCTGGCTGGCGGCGGCAGACGTGCGCAGCAATATGCGCGGCGGCAGGTCCTGCAGCGCATGGGCGATGTGTTGCGGTTCGACCAGCGGTCCGCAGTCCAGGCAGTGGATCACGCGGCACCGGCCGAGGTAGGGATGCAGGTCCACTGCGCCTATGGCCGGCGCGCCGTTGGCGTAGTGCATGGGCGCGTCGGCATGCGCGCCGGTGTGCGGCGAGAAGCTCAGCGTGTTGACGTTGACCGGGCAGTCGGGCGACAGCGCGAAGTGCAGCTTTTGCGAGTAGGCGGCGTCGCCGGGAAACACCGCCGCGTGTTCGTCCACCGCGGGCGAAATGTCCCAGATCCGGGGCTTGGCAGTTGTCATGGTTTTGAAGGTAGCACCATCAAAAACCCTGTGGTGTCGGTAATTTCCAACAGCTCCGCGAAATAGATGCCCGCCAGCGTCAAACCGCCGTGGGTTGTACAGTCTCTGGCTGGCGTCCGGAGACAGGCGCTTTCCCATCATCAACAACATTTCGGAGTACGGCATGACATCAGGCGGCAAAGGCAAAGTGGCATTGGTCACAGGCGCGGGCACAGGCATCGGCAAGGCGGTCGCGCTGGCGCTGCTGCGCGCGGACTACAGCGTGGTTCTGCTGGGGCGCCGTTCCGAACCGCTCAACGAGGTGGTCAAGGCTTCGGGTGCCGGCAGCCGCGCGCTGGCCGTGCCCTGCGACGTGAGCCAGCCCGACGCCGTGCGCGCGGCCTTTGACCTGGCGCAGCAGACCTTTGGCCGGCTCGACCTGCTGTTCAACAACGCCGGCGTCGGCGCGCCGCCGGTGCCCATGGAAGAGCTGACATTCGAGCAATGGCAGAACGTGGTCAACATCAACCTGACCGGCTCCTTCCTGTGCGCGCAACATGCGATCCGGCTCATGAAGGCCCAGTCGCCCCAGGGCGGCCGCATCATCAACAACGGATCGATCTCGGCGCATGCGCCGCGGCCGAACTCGGCCCCCTACACGGCCACCAAACACGCGATCACCGGCCTGACCAAATCGATCTCGCTCGACTGCCGCAAGTACGACATCGCCTGCGGCCAGATCGACATCGGCAATGCCCAGACCGAACTCGCCGCCCGCATGGCCAAGGGCGTGCCGCAGGCCAACGGCGAGATTGCGGTCGAACCGCTGATGGATGTGGAACATGTGGCCGACGCGGTGGTGCACATGGCGGCGCTGCCGCTGGCGACCAATGTGCAGTTCATGACCATCATGGCGACGAAAATGCCGTTTGTGGGGCGCGGATAACGCCCCGCGCACTGCGTTGCCGGGCTCGCGGGTTCACAACTGAGGGCACTCGGTTGCCCTCTTGTCATCCCGGACTTGATCCGGGATCCATGCTGGATAACCCGATCAGCTTAGCTTGCCTGCAAGCCGGGTCTCGCCCCGGCGGGCGACTCACTTTCTCTTGCTTCGCCAAGAGAAAGTAAGCAAAGAGAAGGCGACCCGATGGTCTGGGTCCCTCCGCTTCGCTGCGGGCAACCTGCGGTGCTCGCAAAAAATGGGGTCGAGC
>CALRTF020000285.1:0-4987 GCA_943370985.1 Paenacidovorax caeni | reverse complement strand
TCCCGTCGCGCCTGCGCGGTTGTCGATGGTGACAGGCTGGCCGAGCGCGGTGCTGACCTTCTGGCCTACCACCCTGGCAAGCAGGTCCACCCCGCCACCTGCGGGGAAGGGTACAACGATCCGGATCGGTTTGGAGGGATAGGTCTGCGCTGCAGTGGCCAGGGAAACCGCAGCCAGACAGAAAAACATCAGTTGGTTACGCAAGCTCATGATTCACCTTTTGAAGTGCATTGTTTCCAGATGGTCCCCGATGCATGGGTGAAGAATAGGCAGCGCTGGCCATAAAAACCATCCTCCCAAATGCATTACACCATTGAGTTTTCTTATAGGTGGCTGCATGGCAGGTGCAGCGAAAGAAGGGCCCGGGGCGTATGGGTACGCCGGCCCTGCTCGCGATGGGGTGGATCTTTCCAATCCGTGCTGGCGCTGGCGGCCCGGCGCTGACCGCGCCTTGCCCTCCAGCGATGTGACCCTGCGAAGAGGGCTGGCGTGGGTACTTTGCTGCCGGGCCTGGGCCTCGTGCAGCGCTCCCGCGGCGAATTCTTACTCGGCCGAGAAGCCCGACGCCTTGACCACCGGGCCCCACAGCGCGATGTCGTCGGCGATGCGTTTTTCCAGAACTTCCCCCGGCGCGTAGTCGGCCTCGGTGCCCATTTTCTGCAGCGCGTCGTGCACTTCCTTGATGCCGATCACTTTTGCCGTCGCTGCCTGCAGCTGCAGCACGATGGCGCGCGGTGTGGACACCGGAACAAACAGGCCGGTCCATTCGAGTTCATCGAACTGCGTGTAGCCGAGTTCCTTGAGTGTCGGCACATTCGGCAACTGGTCGGCACGGCGGCTGCCATTGACGGCCAGGATCTTCACGCGTGTCCCGTTGTACTGGACCATGTCGGCAATCGGCAGCACACCCGCGGCGAGCTGACCGCCCACCAGGTCCTGGGTGACCGGCGCGGCGCCACGGTAGGGCACGGGCAGCAGCGAGGTTTTGGAGACACTGCCGAGCTGGTAACCGATGAATTGCGGCAGGCTGCCCGGTGCGGGCACGCCGTAGCTGGCATATTTGGTGTCCTTGCGCGCAAGCTCCAGCCACTGGGTCACGCTGTTGGCCGGTGAGCTGAAAGGCACGGCCACCGACTCGTAAAAACTCGCGATGCGCGCCACCGGTTTGAAGTCCCGTGCCGCCTGGTAACGCACGGTTTTGGTGGTCAGGGGCGCCATCACCATCATGTGGGTGGTGCCCAGAAGAATGGTCAGGCCATCGCCGGGCATGCCCTTGACATAGTCGGCCGCGATCTGGCCGCCGGCGCCGGCGCGGTTGTCCACCACCACCGGAACCCCCAGCTCATCCTTGAGTTTTTCAGCCAGGATGCGTGCCAGCACGTCGGCCGAACCGCCGGCCGGAAAACCCACCACCAGTTTCACGGCGCCACGGTCTTTGGGCACCTGCGCGTGAGCCGGACTGGCCGCTATCAACGCGGCGGGAAGGAGGGCGAGGGTCAGGAACTGGCGGAATTTCATGGCAAGGCCTTGGTGATGAGGGGGTGGAGGTGAAGCGCAGACGGGGGCTAGAGCGGCGCGGTATGGGTGAACCAGGGGGCGGCTTGCTCGAGCTGGGCGGCCAGTTGCAGCAGGCGGGTGTCCTCACCGAAGCGGCCGACAAACTGCACACCCACCGGCAGCCCCGAGGCGCTCCAGTGCAGAGGCAGGCTGATCGCCGGCTGGCCGGTGGCATTGAAGGCACCGGTGAAGGGGCAAAACGCCGCCATCGCCTGCTGGAACTGCTCCAGGCTGAGTGTTTGCATGGACAGTGTGCCAATCGTGACCGGCGGCGTCGCCATCGTGGGTGTGATGAAGATATCCACGGTCTCGAAGAAGGTCGCGATGCGCCGCACTTCGCGGTTGATCACGGCAAAACGCGAAGCGTACTGTGTGCCGGTCACCTGGCGCCCCAGCGCGATGGCGGCATGGGTGACCGCGTCCATCTCGTCAGGGTGGGCGCTGCGGCCGAGCTGGGCCTCGCGCGCGTCGACCTGCGCCGCCAGTCCGGTGATCAGCAGCGTGCCGCAAGCCGCGCCCAGCGCCGAGGCGTCGAATGCCGGCTGGGCTTCTTCCACCGCATGCCCGAGCTCACGCAGCAGGCGCACCGCTTTTTCCACGGCCGCGCTGCATTCGGCATCGACGGCCTGACCTGCGAAGGTCCGGGTGGTGAAGGCGATGCGCAAGGCGCCCGGCGGGCGGCTCAGGGCCTGCAGGTAAGACTCGACCGGGCGCGCGGTGAAATAGGGGGCGCCGATGTCGGGTCCTGCCGTCACGTCGAGGATGGCGGCGCAGTCGCGCACCGAGCGCGTGACCGCATGTTCGTGGCTCAGACCGTGGGACGCTTCGCCGCGATGCGGTCCGGTGGGGATCAGGCCGCGCGTCGGCTTCAATCCGACCAGCCCGTTGCATGAGGCGGGGATGCGGATCGAGCCGCCGCTGTCGGTCGCATGGGTGGCCGGCAACATGCCGCTGGCGACCGCTGCACCTGCGCCGCCGCTGGAGCCGCCGGCCGTGTGGTTCAGGCTCCAGGGGTTGCGCGTGGGGTGGCCGTGTGAAGGTTCGATGGCCGCATTCATGCCGAATTCGGACGAGGCGGTACGGCCCAGGATCACAAAGCCGGCGCGGCGAAGACGCCGCACGGTTTCGCTGTCGAAATCATGCACATTGCCGGCAAACAGCCGGCTGCCGTGCGTCAGCGGCACGCCGGCCACCGGCGCATGCAGGTCCTTGATGAAGTAGGGCACACCGGCAAATGGTGCCTTGTCATCCTGGATGGCCTGCTCCGCGGCGGCGCCGTTCAGGCAGGTCACGGCATGGACCTGCGGGTTCGCAGCGGCGACCCGGGTCAGCGCGGCGTCCAGCACCTCGCGCCGGGAGATGTCGCCGCGCCGGACCGCATCGGCCAGGCCCAGGGCGTCAAAACTGCGGTAGTCCTCGAAGCTGATGCTCATGGCAGGTGCTCCGTTCAGCGCCGCACGCTGGCGATCACATCGATTTCGACCCGCCCGCCCATGGCCAGCCCGCTGCAGCCGAACGCACTGCGCGCCGGGTAGGGCGCCGTGAAGAAGCCGGTATAGATCGCATTGAAAGCCGGCCAGTCGGCCATGTCGGCCAGCATCACGGTGCATTTGACGATATGGGCCAGCGAATAACCATGCCCCTCCAGTGAGGCCCGGATGTTCTCCATGGCCTGGCGCGCTTCGGCCTGCAGGCCACCCGGCGCCAGCGTGAGGGTGCCCGGCAGGGTGCCCATCTGGCCGGACAGGTACAGGGTGTCGCCCATGCGAACGATCTCCGAAAATGGCAGGCCCAGCGCGCTGAATGCTGCCGAATTGAGGCGTTCGACGGGTGCTGGGGCGGAAGCGGCGAGGTGGGGCATGGCAGTGGTGAGGTGAGGTTGCAAACCAATGTAGCGAGGCTGCCGCATTCGCACAAATACAATATTCAGTGACAGCCCATATAATTTTTGTATGTATCTGGATGGCCGGCGGCTTCACTATTTCCTGACGGTGGCAGACCTTGGCAGCCTGGGGCGCGCGGCCCAGGTGCTGCATATCGCGCAGCCGGCCTTGTCGCGGCAGATCCGCCTGCTGGAGGAAGATGTCGGCGTGGCCCTGATGGATCGCAACACGCGCGGCATGTCACTCACCGCTGCGGGGCGCGCCTATTATTCGAGCGCGCGGCGGCTGCTCGATGAGGCGGGCGCCGCCTCGATGCGGGCGCAGTCCGCGGCGCGGGGCGACGTGGGCCACCTGAGCCTGGGGTTTTCCGAAATTTATGCCTGGCATCCGGACGTGTTGCGGGCGCTGCAGACCTACCGGCGCGAAGGGCCCCGCGTGACCTTCATGATCGAGGCCATGTTGTCGGGTGCGGTGACCGATCGTCTGCTCGATGGGCACCTGGACCTGGCGCTTGCCTACACCGGCCCGCTGGAGGCGGACAGCCCGCTGCAAAGCCTGCCCTGGCTGGCCGACGATTACCTGCTGGCGGTCCATGAGGACTCTCCCCTGATGAAGCGGCGGCCGCGCCGGCTGGCCGAGCTCAATGGCGAAGACTTCATCCTGTTCCGGCGCGACCAGTCGCCGCGTCTGCACGATGTGGTGATCCACCATTTCCACCAGCAGGGCTTTTCGCCGCGCATCGTGCAGGAAGGAACGACGCATTACACCGTCCTGGGCCTGGTGGCGGCCGGCCTGGGCTGCAGCATCATGCCGTCCAGCGCGCGCCAGCGGCTGCCGCCGGGTGTGCGTCTGATCAGGGTGCCCGACCTGAATTTGCGCCTGCCTATCGACCTGGTCTGGCGCAAGGACAACCACACGCCGGTGATCCGGCGTTTTGCCGAGCTGCTGCGCGGCGCCGGCGAATCACGGCCTTGACAGCCGGGGTCTGTACCCCGGCGCGGCATGCAGCGGGTCGCCACGCCGCTGACCGGGCCCCTTGAGCGCCATGGCCCCTTGGGCCGAAGGTGTTACTTCGCCGCGGTGGATGTCACGATATGCCAGACGCCACCGCTGCCGTTGCCGTTGCGGTCCCCGGGCTTGGCATCGCCGGCGAAGTAGTACAGGGGTTTCCCATTGACCGTCCACTGCATGCCGCCGCCCGCATCGATCAGGCCGAAGTTGCCCGTTGCCGTGGCGCCGGGCTTGGCCACAAAGGCCGGCCATGCGGCCAGGCAGCCGCCGGCGCAGTTGCTTTTGTTGGGTGCGTCCTTGTCGAAGGTGTAGACCGTGCGCCCGGCGGCGTCGGCCAATGCGCCGTCCTTCACCACCGGTTGTGCCGACACGCCAAAGTTCAGCAACGTCAGCAGGCTTGCAGCCAGAAGGGCTTGTTTTTTCATGATCAGGTGTTCCCCGTGAGTGGTCACCGGCCGGTGACCCGTTGGAACGCGACATTGCGTTCTGCCCCTACTCACGCCGGGCGGAGGAATTTGGATGCAATGCGCCGGAAA
>CALRTF020000284.1:0-4989 GCA_943370985.1 Paenacidovorax caeni | reverse complement strand
GTCGATGCGTTGGCATCTGAAGGGCACGATGACGTGCTGTCCAAGTGGATGGCCCACTACATCGCAAGCCTGATGACTGAGGCGGAGCGGGCGGAGCCCGGGCCTCAACGCGCCGAGGCCGGACGCGCCTGCATGGAGGGTGTGCTTAGGCTTTGGACCCATCGCCGCATGCTGCCGAACGGGTCACGTCCCCTTGAGAATGCCGAATCCGCCTTGAACACCCTGACAAAGTTAGATCCGACTATTGCGGAAAACTTCTACTTTCGTCTGCACGAGCGACGCGATGAGTCGGACACAGCCGAAGGCGTCAAATGGCTTCGCTCTGCCGAAGCTGTAGATCAGGCGGCCCGAACACTGATTCGTTTCTGCCTCGGTCAAGCCATCGCAAAGGAGGAATCAGGGCTCTCTGAATGGGTGGAGCTGACAAAGAGCCTCGAGGTGCCGTCGGAGTGGGATGTTCTGCTGGTTTCCTCATTGGTCGAGGTAAGTAAGGATTCCGAGCCTGAGAAATTGGCTCGTCGAAATGAAGCCAAAGCACGCGACTTGTCCGAGAAGCTCGCCTCTTTGATCCCGGTGCTGCAAGCGCTGCAGAAAGATCTCGACGGGGCACTTCCAGACGGTGATCCATCTCCATCGTCAGAAATGCCGTGACGGTCGACGGAAAGATTCGGCGACCGAGACGACGCGCACGCCTCCAAAGCCCCTCCGAAGTTGCAGCAAGAGGAAAACGATCGGGCTCTCCTTGCGCACGGTTACTCTGGCGTCGAGCTCTCGGTTGTCAGCACAACACTCCGCAGCGATCTGCAAAACGGCGCGTCGTCGGAGGGGCAGGTGCAATACCTAGGGCGTGACTGTGGCTGCCTGAGCCCCGGGCTCGCCAAGAAGAACGACAGTCCAACCGCGATCACGCAACGCCTGAACACGAGCGTCAGGCGCACGCTCGCGGTTCATCGCGAGGCAGAGTAGATTGGTGGGGCGCGAAGCGGCGACATACAGGTTTCGATAGAAGCTGCGCGTGGATTCAGTTGCCTTGTGGCTCAAGACTGCCCCAGTAGCAATACTGTCAAGGGCACCCTCCAGGTCGTGGCACTTGGCCGGATAGCCATGGGCCTCCAAGATGAGCGTGGCAAAGTGCGTCTCGCCCTTGACGGAGGCTATGGTTCCAAGGTGGATCGTCAGTGACCGCTCTTCGTGAAGAACAACATGTTCGTTGGTCGGCCCGACCAGCAACGCCGTGGCGCCAACAGGCACCTCGAATACGTCCAATGCCTTGAACGCGGCCTGATCCATTGCTGGCGGCATCAAATGCCTCAGCGCGGCGAACATGGAGTCGACGCACGCTGGCCAGTTCGCCACTGCGGTGTGCCCGCGCTCTATTGCCAGATCCCTGCACAGACTGCGAACTGACGCGGCGTTGAAACCGGCCGTTTCGAGCCGTCGCAAGAGGTATGTTGAATCTCGGATGTTTTCCACGGCCGTACTTTTGGCCGCCCGCAGTGCGAGAAGGATGGCGCGTTTCACCTCCCGGACCCGCAGCTCGAGGTTCACCGATTTCACACCGAATTCTCTTGGGTCGGCTAGGAGCCGGTAAATGCTCTCGTGACCAGTCGACGTAGTCGCAGATCCTAGGAACCCAGGCCAATAGTCGCAGAGGTGCCGTCCCGGAAGGCTCTTTGACTCGCCTTGTTTTCGCGCGCAAATTGCCTTTATGGGACCTCGGCGCAGTTCGTCATCCGAAAAGACGGAAAGGACGTGCCTGCCGAAGGCATCAATGACCCCGGCGACAGCCTTGCTGTCATAGAGCATGAGTACCGGCGGATGCGAGTCTGGATCGGCTGGGGCAGTCACGGCCTCACCATGGACCTGCACTGACCGAACTACAGTCGCTATGGACTCAGGGAAACGCTTGGTTGAAGTCACGTTCAAGTGCCCGACTCGGGGAAACGTAAGCTTCGTCGCATCACCGCCTGGTCCAAGGATTCGTTGATTCCGATCTCCGTAACGCTGAACGACCACAGTATGGTCGAAGACCCTTGACAGCAGATCCTCCTGCTCCCAACTCGTGTCCTGCATCTCGTCGATCAGCACAAGAGGAAATCGATATGAAAGGCGTTTCGTAATGTCAGGAAATCTAACCATCAATCGCTCGGCGAATGCGAACATGTCATCAAAGCGAAACACCCCCTTCGCTCGCAACTCGTCTTTCAGCGCCTGTGCCTGGACTCTTGAGGGTGACCCCACACCTGGTAAGCCGCCTTCCGCCCAGCCTAGAGCTAGGTCAGCGCCTTCGTACCGAAGCGAGGCGATAGCCTTCGGTCCGTTGCGAGGGTTGCTGTTTACCCAGCCGTTCAGCGTCCACTTGTGCTGAAGAAGGGACATTGCCCGTGCAGCGAATATGTCGTTGTCAACAACGTCTACAGCTTCTCCATCGCTTCGTAAAAGAGGCAATGCGAGAAACTGATTCACGAACGCGTGAATCGTCCCTACGAAGTGCGGGTATCCAAGCAGCCTCGCACCGGTTTCAGTTGCGCTCAATCGCTTCGAGATTTCCTCTCGTGCGACGTTCGTGTGGCTCAGGACGCAAATGCCACGACCGGGATGCACCCATTTGCCACTCATCAGCAAAAGTTTGGCGGAAAGCAGAGTTGTCTTTCCGCTGCCCGGTGCAGCCTGAATATCCCTTGAACCGCCTTCCAGAAGGACCGCTCGCCGTTCTGGCGCGGTGAAATCCAGCGCAGGAAAGGCGGTTACCAGTAGCTCAAGGTCCGCCTCACTGAGCACCGGTATCGTCACACCGCGACCTCAGTAGCTGCAGGCGCCGGGTCCGAAGTTCCCGTCAGGTGGCGCAACGCTGCTTTGAGGTAAGGCGGAAGCGCGTTCAAGAGGGTATCGCCCGTGCCGTAGCCGCCGGTCCGAATCAGCTTTGCGGCGTACTGTGCGGTCACAGCTTTAGACGCATCCTTCTCGTACAGGGGTTGGTAGATAACAGCGGCCAGCTCCGACGGCACTGGGTGCTTCGCCTTCAAGCCAGGCCACGCGGCTTTGGCGCCGGCCAAGACATCCTTCTCATCCACATCGGTAAGACGCTCTCCCTTCGAATGCTCAGTCTGGCCTAGCGCACAGGCTTCGAAAAGTAGCTCTGCCAGCGCCGTCGTGGCCAAGTCATACTCAAGGGTCCATTGACCTGACACGAATACCTTGACAGCCGGGTCATCAGTCGCTTCAACTCGGTCAACTTTCCGTTTTACCGCCGCAGCCGCCTCCGCCGCTGTGTAGTCACTTTCAAAGCGCCTTCCCTTCTTTGGCTTAGTGACATAGGTCGCGCCGTCCGGGACGATGTCCCGATCGGTGATGCATGCGACGGGCACCGGAATGGCGTCAGTTGCGGCTGCGCGTTGGAAGATTCGGGCGTAGTGGTACAGCCCCACGTCGCCAACATTGACGACTGACACGCCATACTTCGAAAAGGACAAGCCGGCCATTTCGGCAATGGCGGGCAGAAGCAGCGCCTCAGCTGGCCCCTCAACGATGGCAACACCTCGGGCGAAGAACAGGTTCGACTTCGTCGCATCAATGAACCGGCGCAGGTATTCATAGTCCACTCGCGCAAGCTTGGTTTCCTCCGGGCGCAGTGAGTACGTTCGGCCGCGGTGCACCAGCGTCATGGAATCGATCGCGGCACCTGCGGCCAGCGAGGGACTATGGGTACTCATCACGACCTGTACAGGGCGCTGGTTCGCCACGGGCTGCTCCTGAATGAGCTCAACGACTCGTTCCTGCAACTGCGGGTGCAGATGGGCCTCGGGCTCTTCTATGAGGAGCAATGCAAGCTCGTC
This sequence comes from Paenacidovorax caeni, assembly GCA_943370985.1. GTDB lineage: Bacteria > Pseudomonadota > Gammaproteobacteria > Burkholderiales > Burkholderiaceae_C > Polaromonas > Polaromonas caeni_A. The sequence goes on along the minus strand of CALRTF020000284.1, from coordinate 1,153 downwards.
CCCGGTGCGTAGCAGAACCAGTTCTGTCGCCATGAACAACGCATTGTTGTAGCCAAGCCCTCGCGGGCATCGCGCGTTGGCATGAACGCCCTTTGGGGGAAGAAGGCTAAGTTCGAATTTCTCAAGGATTTGCGTCAGACTTGCGTCACCAACGATGCGAACTTGCGACGCTAGCGCATCGCCGGTGAATGACATGCGGCTTAGATAGTTGTCGTTGATGTCGGTCTGGACCGAACCAACAGCTTTGTGTCCGCCAATTTGATGCTGCGCCTGGTTCATCATGCCAACGAGAGTTGTGGCGGAAACCGTCGGGTTGGCCGGGTCAAAGTCGCTCTTGTCTTGACCCGCCATGAGATCATGAGCGCCGAGGATTTGGGACAATCGCGACTGCCGCCCTGGCCGTAACTCGGCTTCGGCGTCACGGAGCGGGCGAAGATAGGTTGCGCGCACCAGGTCACGGACTGCCGCGCCGATCTCAGGCCCAGTGCCGCTTCGGCCTGATCGAGTAATTATGTCAATACGTGCGCGACGCCCGGGTTGTGGCGGCTGCCGCTTCGCCTGGAGGTTGAGTATCAGGCTCCTTGACCCGTCGGCTTCGTAGGTAAGCCATTCCAGCACCGCAGATTCCTGGCTTGGAGCAAGATCGCGAAGAGTTGCCTCAAGAACCAAGGTGTCGGCGCGGGTCGCGCCGCACACATGAAAGTCTTGCTCCTGAAGGCGAACATTTTCAAAGCTGGTTGTCCACAGCAGGAGTCGTATGGCGTCGATGATCGCGCTCTTCCCCGCGTCGTTTTCTCCAATGAGGATGTTCATGCCAGGATTGAGTCGCCAATCCAAGACTGGCGCGCTCGTACCGTCGCCAAAGGCACGGAAATTCTGTGCTCGGATGTGTTGCAGATGCATGTTGCCCTCTCTTGTCGTCTACTCGCAGCCTCGAGACCCCGTGTTGGCATTGCCGATCTTTTTCGTCAAATGTAACTCTTTGATGCTTTGCAATGATCATCGACATGCCTTGCCTTGGAACGAAAGGGGCGCACAGCAGAGGGCGAACGCACGTTAGTCGAAAGCCGCCGCCCGGATTCGGCGCTTCGCCCTCGTAGTGCGTCTCCCGACAGTGTCGGGTCGCGCTGTCGTGCTGCGCATTGAGCCGCCT
>CALRTF020000283.1:0-5006 GCA_943370985.1 Paenacidovorax caeni | reverse complement strand
TCTTTGGTCTTGCCCTGGGCTACCAGGGCGGCCAACCAGCGCGGCGTCAATCCGCGACCGCTCCAGGTTTCACCAGCCGGTCCCCGGTACTTTGCAGGTACGGCAGAGGCGGTTTTCTTTTTGGCCGTGCCGCCGGCAGGGGTTTTCTTCACTTTGGCTTTGGCACCGCGGGCTTTTCCGGAACTGAGGTCTTTCACAGTAATGCCGAATGCTTCCATCATGACGAGTATGTCGCGCACGGTCTTGTCAAATTCCCTCGATTTGATTTCCCTGGCCTGCTTCTGCAATTTCTCGATTTGACTTTGAATTTCGACCAGATTACTCATGTCAGTACCTTTCATTTGATTCAGGGGTTGAAATGGTTTTTCCGAAAAACCGCTCAGTGCGCCACATTATCTCTTCTCAATACCCTGAAAAATGTCATGAATATGATTTTCATATCAAGCCATTGGGATTTTTCGCGCAGATATTCAATTTCCAGCGCCACCTTTTGAGGAATTGGCAATTCGTCGCGCCCATTAACCTGGGCCCATCCGGTCAGGCCGGGCAGAAGCTGGTCGATCCCGTGTCGGGTGCGCAATTCAATCAGGTCATATTGATTGAACAAAGCCGGTCGCGGCCCGACGAAACTCATTTCGCCTTTGACAATACTCCACAATTGGGGCAATTCGTCCAGGCTGCTTTTCCGCAGGAAACTGCCGACCGGCGTCAGGTATCTTTCCGGGTTATCCAGCAAATGGGTTGCCACTGCCGGCGTGTCCACCCGCATGCTGCGAAACTTCGGCATGCGGTAAATGACATTGTTCCTGCCGACCCGGTCCGACCAGTAAAGCGCCGGACCGCGGGACGTCAGCCGGACCAGCAAGCCGATGACCACCAGCGGCAAACACAGCAGGACCAGGGCCACCAGGGCCAGCAACAAGTCAGTGGCGCGTTTCATCCAGCCAACCCTGGCATTACTTTCGCCATACCGTGCGATTGACATACCCCGTATAACTCATCACCAGGCGCACAATTTTGCGTGACACGGCCGGCGCGAGGTAATCTGCCACCTGCCGCATGGGTCCATGTTCGGCAAATTGCTGGCAAACCACCTTGACCGCGTCCAGCACCTCTTCGGTCTTGAGTCCGCACATGATCAGCGTCCCTTCGTCCATCCCCTCCGGACGCTCATGCGCATAACGGATGGTGATGGCGGGGATATTGAGCAAGGCCGATTCCTCCGTGATGGTGCCGCTGTCGGAAATCACGCATTTGGCCTCCATCTGCAGCTTCACAAAATCGAAGAATCCCATCGGTTTGGCGAAGTCGATCAAGGGGTTGACATCCGTCACACCCAGCGCATCCAGCCGCTTGCGGGTGCGCGGGTGGGTGGACACGATGATCGGGTAGCCATAGGCCTCAGCCAGTGCGTTCAGGGTGGTCACCAGATCGCGCAGGTTCTCCGGGGTGTCGACGTTTTCCTCGCGATGCGCGCTGACCACGAAGAACTCGCCGCGCTTGAAGCCCAGCCGCTGCACCACATCGGATTTTGCGATGCCCGGCATGTAGTACTTGAGCACCTCATCCATGTGCGAACCGGTCTTGATGATGGTTTCAGGCCGGATGCCCTCGGCAATCAGGTACCTGCGGGCATGCTCGGTCAGCACCAGGTTGATGTCGCTCAGGTGGTCCAGCACCTTGCGATTGAGTTCTTCGGGGACGCGCTGATCAAAACAGCGATTGCCCGCTTCCATGTGGAACACCGGAATCTTCCGGCGTTTGGCCGCAATCACGGCCAGGCATGAATTGGTATCGCCGTACAGCAGAACGGCATCCGGCGCTTCGCTGGCCAGGATTTCATCGGACTTCATGATGACCTGTGCAATGGTCTGCGCGGCATTTTCGCCAACCGCGCCCAGGAAGTGATCCGGCTTGCGAATCCCCAGATCATCGAAAAAAATCTGGTTCAGTTCGTAGTCGTAGTTTTGCCCGGTGTGGACAAGCACATGGCGTGTGTGCTGGTCCAGTTCGGCAATCACGCGGCTCATCTTGATCAATTCGGGCCGCGTGCCCACGATGGTCATGACTTTAAGCATGCAGTTCTTCCTTGATGTAATCCAGTTTCAGCAACAGTTGCTTGATTTGCTCGACTGACAGGCGGTCCGTATTGTGAGAGGTGTAGTCGTCCAGGTGGGAAAGCTTCTCTTCCCCCTCGCTGAAATACTGCGCATAGTTCAAGTCACGGTTATCTGCCGGAACACGGTAGTAGCCGCCCATGTCTTCGGCCTTGGCCATTTCCTCGCGGGAAATCAGTGATTCATAGAGCTTTTCCCCATGCCGCGTTCCGATGATGCGGACCGGATTGTCCTTCCTGAAAAGCTCCTTGAGCGCCTGCGCGAGGTCGCCCACCGTGGAGGCCGGCGCCTTCTGGACGAACAGGTCCCCCTGCTGGCCGTGTTCGAAGGCATACAAGACCAGATCCACGGAGTCTTCCAGCGACATCAGGAAACGCGTCATGTTCGGGTCCGTCAGCGTGAGCGGCTTGCCATCCTTGAGCTGCGCGACAAACAGCGGAATCACCGACCCGCGCGAGGCCATCACATTGCCATAACGCGTTGCGCACAAAACCGTTTCGTCATCGCGCTGGGTACGGGCCTTGGCCACCATCAGCTTCTCGGCCATGGCCTTGGAAATTCCCATGGCATTGATGGGATACACCGCCTTGTCGGTACTCAGCACCACCACGCGCTTGACGCCATTGGCGGTCGCGGCGTTCATGACGTTTTCGGTGCCCAGCACATTGGTGCGCACCGCCTCCATCGGGTAAAACTCGCACGACGGCACCTGCTTCAGGGCCGCGGCGTGGAATACATAGTCCACGCCCTTCATGGCTTGAAACACGCTGTCGTAGTCACGCACATCGCCGATATAGAACTTCAGCTTGCTGTGATTGAGCTCAATGCGCATCTCCTCCTGCTTTTTTTCATCACGGCTGAAGATGCGGATTTCACGCACATCGGTCGCCAGAAAGCGCTTGAGGACAGTATGGCCAAAGGACCCCGTACCGCCGGTAATCATCAACACCTTGTTATTGAACATGCTGTTCCCGTTTAATTGCTCGCTGGCCTGGATGCGTACATTGCCTGAATCAATTCAGGCCACCCGGCCGCCTTGTACCCCGTCGCCCGGTTGAATCGTCCCGAGTCAAGCGAACGGTCGATTTTAAATTCATCGTCACGAACAATATCGATCTGTTTGCCGTATGCCCTGGCAATCAGCTGCAGGAGCTCGTATTTGCCTATGGGTTCAGCGCCCACATGGTACAGGCCATGCATTTCGGGGCGGGGGATCACGACATCACGCACCACGCGCGCGAATTCGATATTCGGCAGACCGGAGAAAATGGCCCGGCCGAACCCCCTGCACGTCCCCTGTTGCGCGAGAAACCACTCGAGCAAGCCGTATTTACTCTGGAGCTCGTGGCCTATGGTGGAGGTGCGCAGCGTGATGGCGTGCGGATAGTCCACCTCGCCCAGATGTTTGGCTTTGCCGTACACATCGGTCGCATCTGGCGCATCACCTTCCGTGTAGTTCCCCCGGGTGCCGGCAAAGACACAATCGGTGCTCACATGGATCAAGCGGGCGCCGGAAACTGCACAGAGGTCGGCCAGGCGATGCGGCAACAGCGCATTGAGCGGAAGTGCCAGCTGGGGGTCCTCGGCTTCCTTGTGGTGTTTGGTCAGCCCGATGCAGTTGATCACCACGTCCGGTTTCACCCGGGCAAACACGCGGACCAGGGCTTCTGGCCTCTCCACGTCAACACCGCTCAACAAGCTGCCTGCAGCGGCGGGCAGGAAAAACCGCTTGTGGTCCGCAGCACGCAGGGTGCCGAATACTTCCCAACCCGTGCATTCACCCAGGACGCGAAACATGGCACTTCCAATCATGCCGCTGGCGCCCAATACCAGAATTCTCATCGTTGTTTCCTGTGGTTGTCAGACGCCGCCTGAAGATACCCGATCAGTTCGTCCGTCAGCATGTTGTGATCAAAATGGTTCTTGAAGTAACGCCGCCCGTTTTCGCCAAGCTGCGCGCGGTCAGCTGGCGACATCCGGTACAGCGCGAGGACAGCAGCTGCCAGCGCCTTGGCATCCCCTGCAGGGCAGGTCAAACCGGCCCCGGCCTCGTTGACAACACGCGCACCCTCGCCATTCAGGGACGCAACAACGGGCCTGCCTGAGGCCAAATACGCCTGCACCTTGTTGGGAACTGTAGCGGCAAAAATGGGCTCATCGGCCAGCGAAACCAGCAAGGCGCCGGCCTTCTGCATCAAACCGGGCATGGTTTCAACGGGATACCGCCCGGGAAGGTGCAGGTTGGCCAACTCCCGCTCCTTCACTTGTTCGCACATCCAGTCCCTGCGGCTTCCCTCCCCGATCACCACAAAGCAGATATCGGGGTGACTCTGCAGCAAGCCGGCGGCTTCGACAATCACCTCCACCGCCTGCCCCACCCCGATATTTCCCGCAAAAACAACCGGGAAGCCCTGGTCCAGCGCCGGGATCTGCGGCAATGCGACCGTGGAGGGTTTTCCGAATGTATCGTCAACCGAGTTGGGGAAATACCGCACGGCCTTACCGGGCGCCAGCGCATTGATAAAAGGAAGGAACGCGCGGGACTGCGCCAGCAACACGTCCGCATGTTTGTACACGCGGCCAACCATCCACCCAAACAATGCGAGTACACGGGGATTGTCGACGTAACCTGTGGCCTTCAGGCTCTCGGGCCACAAATCCTGCACCCAAACGAGCACGGGACTACGCTTCAGCACGCCAATAAAAAGCGCGGGAACGGCCTGGAAAATGGGAGACACACCATAAACAAAGATCGCGTCGTAGTCCCGTCGCCGCAACAGCCAGGGGCCCGCCAGCGACCCGGAGAAAATGAACGACAGATAATTGGCAGCCAGCCGTAACGCGCCTTTTCTTCCGCGCGGGATCAGGGGAACACGGTAGACGGTGGCA
>CALRTF020000282.1:0-5044 GCA_943370985.1 Paenacidovorax caeni | reverse complement strand
ACCCCTGTTGCCGCTCACTGCGTGTAGCGGCCTCTCCCCTTGCAGGGGACGGTGCCTGCGGACCGGCAAAGCCGGATCCGCGGCCCCCGCTTGCTTTATCCACCGACCCGCCAAGGCAGGGGCTCTTACGCCGGCGCTGTGAAGACCGTCAGCACCCCGGTATAGCCGTAGAGATGGTGGCGTGCAATTTCGCCGCCGGCAAAAAAGCCGACCAGCGGCACGTCGCCGAGCGCGCGCCGCACAATCTGCAACTCGGCGCTGGGTGCGCCGAAATGCGGGCCGCCGCGCCCTGAACAGCTGACATAAACCGCGCCGGCAATGCGGCGCGCGGGATGCGGTGCGGCGTCGGCCTGCCGTCCGCTCAGGACGGCGGCAACTTCCAGCGGAAGTTCTTCCGGCTCCAGTTCCTCGCGGATTTCGGCGCAGACGCGCACCAGGTCGGCGCGCGCAGCCTCCGCATTGCGTTCGCAGAATGCCAGCGTCATGCCGACCTCCGGCATGTCGGCCACCGCAATGCCGTTGCGCGCCGGGTCCAGGCCGATGATGTGGCGCACCACCACATCCGCGCCGAACTGGCCCCGGCGCGCGATGCGGCCGTCCTGCAGGTCGGCGTCGGCACTGCGCAAGCCAACCAGCGTGGTGCGCACTTTTTCGAGGGCTTCGCGCGGCTGCTCCAGCGACACGCCGAGGTCGCCGAGCATCACATCGAGTGCGCTGCGGCCATCCAGGCCGGTGATCACATTGCCATCGCAGGCGGTGATCTCGTGTTCGCCGGAAATCGGCTGGCAGCCCTGGGTGACGCGCGACATCAGCGCCGCGCCCTGCGCAAAAGCCACACCGCTGAGCCCGCCGCTGAACACGCCACCGGCCGCACCGTGGCCCTTGACGGTGCCGTTGCCGCTGAGCGCGAACTGCACCACCTCGCTGCGGCTGGAGGCCAGCCCGCCGAAAACATAAGCGCTGCCGGTGCGCTGCGCCATCTCGGCGATCAGCTCCGCAACGTCGGGCGTACCCGCGTCTGCATGCACCAGCGCGGTATGGGCCTTGAAATGGGTGGCGTGTACGGACGGCAAAGGTGAAATGCCGGAGAACACGCGGTACTGGTCACTCGGCAGCCCGCACAGCATGACCGCCAGCGCCGGCTCGTCGAAATATTCGACGTTGTTGGAGGCAATGCCTATGCCCACCGTCCCGGCCCAGTCGGTGATTTCGGGCAATTCGCCGCTCATGTAGTCCAGGATGTCCTGGGCCTGGCCGGCATAGTGATCGGTGATGTACAGCAGTCCCAGCGCGGGCGCGCTCGCGTAGGCGGGCAAACTCATGTGGGCGCGCAGCTGGGCCAGCACCAGCCCGGCCGCCATGCGCCACTGCGGATGGGTGGCGTGGCCGTAGGGAAAAAGCTTCATGAGGTCCTGGACGATGAAATGAAGAAATGGAAGCTGCGGCTTGCCGGACCCTCACCGTATCACGGCGCGCCCGTCAACGCGCCGGTTTGCGGGTGGTTTTCCTGGCCGCTGTCTTGCGCGCCGGCGCCTTGACCCTGGACTTGGCAGGCGGGACGCCGGGCGCGGCCGGCGTGGGCCAGGCTTGGGCGCTGCGCAGCGCCGTGTTCATGGCCGAACGCGCACCCTGCGTCACGGTCTTGCCGGCCGAGTCGGCCATGCCTTTGGCCAGGCCGGTGGCGGTTTTCACCGCGTCCCTGGCCAGTCCGGCGGCCATGCCTTTGGTGGCGTCCATGGCGGTTTTTTTGGCCGCATCCTGCATGGCGGTGGTGGCGATGTTCTGGAATTGCTGCGTCAGCGCACCCCACCATTGCATGGGGTCCACCACACCGGCCGTCGCAGCCGCTGCCGGCGCCTTGGCGGCCCTGGCTTTGGGTGCAGGTTTGGTCCCCTTGTCATAACTGGTGGGCGGCACCTCCAGGCCCGGGAAGGTCCTGGCCTTGTCCGCCGCCTTCTGCATCCCGCCGGCGACGGTATCGGCCACCTTGAGCTTGAAGGCATTGGCGACGTCGCCCATGTTGAAGTTCATCCCCTTGAGCGTGGCCAGCGTCATTTTCTGGACTTCCAGCGCCTGGATGGTGGCCTTGAGCGCCATGGCGTTCTGGTCCAGCCAGAACTGCACCGCCTTGAGCTCTTCGATGCGTTTGTCGAGTTCCTCGACGTTGAGCGTGGGAGCGACCCAGTTGCCGAGATTCGGCAACTGCGGAATGCTCTGCGCCGCGCTGCCTGCAGCCTGCTTCGCCAGGTTCTGCAAAAAGTCGAAGCCCGGCACCAGCTTGCCGAAGCCGGCCAGCGAAGGGTTGTCTGCGTCACTCATGGCTGTCTCCTGTTGTTGTCTGCATGCCGACCGCTGCAAGGCCGGCGGGTGATGGTTTCATTGTGCAGGGTCGCGGCGGCACGTCAACCCGTATTTGCAAAAGACCCCGGCAGCGCCGCGTCCGCCGCACCTCCTCAAGAAAACCAGGCCTCCAGCCCCCGTCAGCCGGGGGCACGCAGCTACTATTTTGATAGCAAACCGAATCCGGGGCTAGTAGGACGGCGGGCGGCGCTCACGCAGGCTGGCCACACCCTCACGCACATCCGGGCCGGCGAAACCCATGAACTCCAGCGCCAGCGAGGCGTCGAAGGCCGGACCGGCCTGGCGCAGCCAGTTGTTGAGCGCGTACTTGGTCCAGCTGATCGCGGTTTTTGAACCGGCGGCGAGACGGTCGGCCACTTCGTAGGCCTTGTCCAGCAGTTGATCGTCATCGACCGCCAGCGACACCAGGCCGATACGCTCGGCTTCCTCGCCGCTGATCGGCTCGCACAGCATCAGGTAATACTTGGCCTTGGCCATGCCGCACAGCAGGGGCCAGATGATGGCCGCGTGGTCGCCCGCCGCCACACCGAGGCGGGTATGGCCGTCCACGATCTTCGCGCTTTTGGCGGCGATCGAGATGTCTGCCAGCAGCCCCGCTACCAGCCCGGCACCGACCGCCGGGCCATGCAGCGCACTGACAATCGGTTTGTCGCAGTTGATCACGTTGTAGACCAGGTCGCGCGCTTCCTTCCAGACCCGGGTGCGGGTCTCGAAGTCGTCGGCCATGTCCTGCACCAGCGCCAGATCACCGCCGCCGGAAAACCCCAGGCCTTCGCCGCGCAACACGGCGCAGCGCACCGACTCGTCGCTGCCGACGTCGCGCCAGATCTGCGCGAGTTCGCGGTGCCCGTCGTGGCCGGCGGTCGGCAGCTTGCCGTTGAGGGCCTTCATCTGGATGTCCAGCACGGTACCGCGGCGCGTGATGTGCAAGGTGCGGTAGGCGCTGTAATCCGTTGTCTGTGCAGTCATGGTGTCTCCATCGGGGGCAAGAATCGGGAGATTGTGCCTTGGACAGCCCCGCTTGACCTTCATCAACCGGGACCCTGGCGGCGCGGCGCATGATGAAACCATCCCAAGAAGGAAGATCCATGGACACATCACACAGCGCACCTTACCAACGGCAATTGCTGGCCATGCGCGCCGCCCTGCTCGCACAGATTGCGGCGCAGCGAGGCGGAACCGTCAGCCGCGCTGACGCCGCCGCCGAACATTTCGGCCAGCCCGAGGACTCGCGCGCCCAGGTGGCCACTGAACGCGAACTCGAGTTCGCACTCGGTGAGCGTGAAACGGCCGAGCTGAGCGCGATCGACGCCGCGCTGACCCGCATCACCGCCGGCACCTATGGCCAGTGCACCGACTGCGGCGCCGGCATCCCGGCCGCCCGGCTGCAGGCCAGCCCCGAAGCAGGGCGCTGCATCGCATGCCAGGAAAAGACCGAGCAGACCCGCGCCCGCTGATTTTTCACAAGGACTCTCATGACCACTTTTCACGCCCTCGTCTGGATCGACCAGTCCCAAGCCCATGTGCTGATGTTTGACCGCGAACACATGCAAGCCCAGCGCATCAAGTCGCGCTCCCACCACAAACACCAGGGCAGGGCCGAAGACAGCGCCGCATTTTTTGCCGATGTGGCACGGGCGTTAAAGGGCACACATGAAGTGCTGCTGACCGGCCCCGGCCTGGTGCGCAACGAGTTCCGCGACTGGTGCGCCAGTCACCTGCCGGCCGTCGCCGACAGTGTGGTCGATTCGGTGGCCAGCGACCACCCGAGCGACGCCCAGCTGGTCGCGCTGGCGCGCCAGTATTTCAAGAAATTCGACGCCATGGCCGGCGACCCTGCCAGCGCCTGAGTCGGCCTCCCCGCAGGCGCGGCGGCCAGGCGCGGACTGCTATCCTTGGGGCATGAGAAGCCTGTTCCATTTCGCCTTCAATGTCACCGACCTTGAGGAAGCCCGCCGTTTTTACGGCGATGTGCTCGGTTGCACCGAGGGCCGGTCCACCGCCACCTGGGTCGATTTCGACTTCTCTGGCCACCAGCTCTCGCTGCACCTGGGCACACCCTTCAAGACAGAACGCACCGGGCATGTCGGCGACACCCTGGTACCGATGCCGCACTTCGGCCTGGTCCTTGGCCTGCCCGACTGGCAGGCCATGGCAGAGCGCCTGCAGGCGGTGGGCACCGACTTCCTGTTCGCGCCGCAAGTGCGTTTTGCAGGCCAGCCGGGCGAGCAGTGGACCATGTTTTTCTGTGACCCCTTCGGCAATCCGCTGGAGATCAAGGGCTTCCGTGACCTGGACGCGGTTTACGCGGCCTGAAGTGCATCCATCACAAGGGCTGGCCTGAATGACCTACACCTTTGTCTCGGCCACCATCCTGCTGCTGCTGATCACCGATCCGCTGGGCAACATCCCGATTTTTGCGAACGCACTGCGCCAGGTGGCGCCGGAGCGGCGCGCGTTTGTGATCCTGCGCGAGGTGCTGATCGCCTTCCTGTTGCTGCTGGCCTTCATGTTTGTCGGCGACAGCTTTCTGCGCGTGATGAACCTCAGCGAGCTGTCGCTGCAGATCGCCGGCGCCGTCATCCTGTTCCTGATCGCGCTGCGCATGATTTTCCCCGGCGGCCATCCGGAGGCGGAGCCGCTGCAGGGCGAACCGCTGATCGTGCCGCTGGCGATTCCCGCG
>CALRTF020000281.1:0-5045 GCA_943370985.1 Paenacidovorax caeni | reverse complement strand
GCGGCGGCCAGTGGCGCCACCTCGGCCGAAGGCTCAAAACGCAGCAGTGTGTAGCCCGGTCCGAAGGCGTCATACAGCGAACGCCCGTCCGGCAGCCAGAAATGCGGCGCGCGGCAACCCGGCACGGTGGACGGCGTGAAGCTGCCCATGGAATAAACCGGCGGCGCCTCACCGTCGTCGGTGAGGATGGGCGAGTGGCTGTAGAAATAGCCGAAGTTCAAGCCGGCGCAGCAGAACTGCTGGACATTGAGGTCATAGGCCTCCTGGCCGATCTCGGCGCGCAGGGCGTCGCCCTCGGCACCAGCCGCCTCGATGTCGGCCGGAACGGCGCGCCTGGCCTTGATCATCTTCTGGGCGTGGTCCATCGCGAACTGCGACACCTGGGACGTGATCGGCTGGCGCTCCACTTCATAGGCATCGAGCATGGCTTCCTCGCCCCAGCCCTGCAGGCGCGCGGCCAGCAGCCAGGACAGGTTGATGGCGTCGGCAATGCCGGCGTTCATGCCGTAACCGGCATACGGCACCCACAGATGCGCGGCGTCGCCTGCCAGGAACACATGGCGGTCGCGGAAACGGTCGGCCACCAGCCGGCGCCCCACCCAGTCTTCCTTGCTCAGGATCTCGTACTGGAAATCCGCACCCACGCCGAGGATGTCGCGGATGGACTGGTCGCGGTCCACCGAATCGAACTCGGGCTCCTCCGCATTGAGGTGGTTGTGCACCAGCCAGGTGGCGTGCCCGTCGATCGCAAACATGGTGCCGCAGCGGCGCGGGTTCATCGAATAGTAGGACCACGCGGGTTTGCCGGGGATCAGCGCGGCCAGTTGCGGCGCGCGGATATAGGTGGACTGCACGCGCTGGATCACCGCCGTGCCTTCGAGTTTGGCGCCTATCTGCTTGCGCACCGAGGAACTGCCGCCGTCGCAGCCGACCATGTAGCGGCAACGGATGCTGCGCGAAGCGCCGCTGTCGAGGTCGGTGGCCACGGCAGTGACGCCGCCCGCATCCTGGACAAAGCTGGTGATTTGCGTGCGGTTGAGCAGCGTGACCTGCGGCAGGGCCGCGGTGTGCTCCAGCAGGATGGGCTCGAGGTAAATCTGGTTGATGCGGTGCGGCGGTTCGGGTGTGGGCCACCAGCCGTCCGGCCCCGCCGTGTCGCTGTAACGGTCCTGCCGGCACGGGATGGGGATGCGTGTGAGTTCGATGCCGGTCACGCTCGTGCGGAACACCACGTCGTTGGGGTAGTCTGCCGGCAGGCCGGCATCGCGCAGCTTGTGCGCCACACCGAGCCGGCGGAACTGCTCCATGGTGCGCGCGGCCACATGGTTGCATTTGACATTCGGCGGTTCGGCATACGCGCGGATCTCGGCGATCACCACGGAGATGCCGCGCGAGGCGAGGTCCATGGCCAGCGTCAGGCCCACCGGGCCGGCACCGACGATCAGTACTTCGGTGGTGATGTCTTCATGGGGGGTCATGGTCAATCCAGTTTGGTGCCCGAGGTCTTGATGACGCGGGCCCATTTCACGGTTTCGGACTTGATGTAGGCCTCGAACTCGGCGGCCGTGCCCGGCGCCGGCTCGACGCCGAGGTTGCGCATGCTGGCCTTGATCTCGTTGTCGTTGAGCGCCGCCGTGATTTCCGCGTTCAGGCGGGCGATCACCGGTGCCGGCGTGCCGGCCGGCGCCACCACGCCGAACCAGCCGGTGGAGTCATAACCGGCAAGCCCGCTTTCGGACACCGTCGGCACCTCCGGCAGCATGGGCAGGCGCTGCGGACTGGTCACCGCATAGGCGATCAGCTTGCCGGCCTTGATGTGTTGCAGCGCCGACGGCAGGTCGACAATCGCCAGCGGGACCTGACCCGCCAGCACATCGAGCGCGGCCGGGCCGGAGCCACGGTAGGGCACTTCCACGAACTGGGCCCCGGACATCTGGCCGAAAAGTTGTGCCGACAGGTGCATGGCCGTGCCATTGCCGCCGTGGCCGATGGAGAGCTTGCCGGGTGTCGCTTTCGCCAGCGCAATCAGCTCGCGCTGGGTTTTGGCGGCCACGGACGGATGGCCGATCAGCACAAACGGGATCGCGGCCAGCATGGTGACCGGCCTGAAATCCTTGATCGGGTCGAAAGGCATCTGCGCATAGAGGCTGACATTGGCGGAGAGCCCGCCGGCCGCGCCGACACCGAGGGTGTAACCATCGGCCGGCGCGCGCGCCACCGCGGTCAGGCCGATGTTGCCGCCGGCGCCGGGCCGGTTGTCCACCACCACCTGCTGGCCGAGTTTGTCGTTGAGCCGGGGCACCAGCATGCGCACCACCACATCGGTGCTGCCGCCGGGCGGAAAGGTCACGACCATGCGGATCGGCTTGTTCGGGTAGTCGGGGGTTTGCGCGTGGGCGGCGCCGGCCATGACGGTCAGGCCGGCGGTCAGCGCCAGCACGGCGCGGGCGAGGGTGTTCATGATGTCTGTCTCCTGGTGGTTGGCATGTCAGGCTGGATCTGCGTCCAGATCGGCCTATTGGAGCGCAGCTTGATTCATTCTCATAACGATAAATTGCGAATCATTTATGATTTTGTTTCATGAATACATCCTTCATGCCGACCTTGCGGCAATTGCGTGCTTTTGTCGCTGTTTACCAGCTGGGCAAACTCAGCGCGGCGGCCGAGCAGCTGTTCGTGACGCAGTCGGCGATCAGCGTGTTGATCCGCCAGATGGAGCAGGGCCTGGGCGCGCGCCTGTTCGACCGCACCACGCGTTCGCTGCAGCCGACCCAGGCCGCCCGGGAGGCGCTGGTGGTGGCCGAGCGCATCCTGCGCGACGTTGAATCCATGGGCAGCAGCTTCCGCGACCTGAGCGGCCTGCGGCGCGGCCGCGTCTGCGTGGCGGTGACACCGACGCTGGCGGCCTTTGTGATGCCGCCGGTGATCCGCCGGTTTGCCGCCCTGTATCCGGAGATACGCGTGGTGGTGGACGACTGCGCCCCGGACCAGTTCATGTCACGCGTGATCGGGGAACATGTGGATTTCGGTATTGGCACGCCGGAGAAGATGCTGGCCGATGCCGACACGCGCATGCTGGTGCCCGACCAGCTGAGCCTGGTGTGCCGGCCCGACCATGTGCTGGCCCGCAAAAGAGCCGTTCGCTGGGCAGATCTTGCGGGCCATCCGGTGATCACGGTGCGCCCGGGCTACGGCATCCGCCCGATGATCGACGCGACCGCCGCCGGCGCGGGTGTGTCGCTGAATGTGGTCAACGAGGTGTCCTTCCTGTCCACCGCGCTGTGGATGACGGCCAGCGGGATGGGGGCCTCCATCATGCCCTCGGCATTTGCCACCCATGGTGCCGAGCCCGGCATGGTGATCAGGACCCTGACGCAACCCCGCGTGTCGCGCGATATCTCGGTGGTGACCAAGCGCGGTCGCTCGCTGTCGGTGGCCGCCCAGGGTTTTGTCGACGTGATGTTTGCGGTGCTGGGCAAAAAGCCCGGCGCGCGTGCTCAGGCGAAGTGATCAAACGAGGCGAAGTGGCCGCTGACCGGCTGGCCGGCGGCATCGACCAGGCGCAGGCCGGGCGCGGCTTCAATGCGGCCTATGCAGGTGACGGCGGTGCGCGCTTCCAGCGCGGCGGCTTCCACGGCGGCGCGCGCCGACACCGGCGCGGTGAAGGCCAGCTCGTAGTCGTCGCCGCCGGCCAGCACGCAGGCCAGGCGCGCTGCGTGGTGAAACAGACCGTCCGGCACGCGGCCATCGACATCACCGGCCAGCAAAGCGGCGGCCACGGTGGTGTTGATGCGCGCCCCCACCCGCGAAGCCTGCAGGATATGCCCCAGGTCGCCGAGCAGGCCGTCACTGATGTCGACGGCCGCGCTGGCAATGCCGCGCAGCGCCATGCCCAGCGCGCAGCGTGGCGTCGGCTGCTCCAGCCGCATGCGGGCTGCGGCCATCCAGCCGGGCGGCAGCGTGAGGGTGCCGCGCAAAGCCTCGAGGGCGAGCCGCGCATCGCCCAGGGTGCCGCTCACATAGATGTCGTCGCCGGCACGTGCGCCCGAACGCAGCAGCGCCTGGCCGCGCGGCAGCTCGCCGAACACGGTGATGCAGATGTTCAGCGGCCCGCGCGTGGTGTCGCCGCCCACCAGTTCGCAGCCATGTTCATCGGCCAGCGCGAACAGGCCGCGCGAAAACGCGGCCAGCCAGGCTTCGTCGGCGCGCGGCAGCGCCAGCGCCAGCGTGAAGGCCAGCGGCCCGGCGCCGCAGGCCGCCAGGTCGCTGAGGTTGACGGCCAGCGCCTTGTGCCCCAGCGATGAAGGATCCACGTCGGCAAAAAAATGCCGGCCCTCGACCAGCATGTCGCTGGAAACCGCCAGCTGCATGCCGGCTGCCGGCTGCAGCAGCGCGCAGTCGTCACCAATACCCATCACCGCGCGAGTCGTGGGGCGCTGGAAGTAACGCGCGATCAGGTCGAATTCACCCATGGCCCGAGCATAACGGTTAAGGCGGGGTGGTTGGGGTGGTCGGCACCCCGGCTGGATGCGGGGTCGATCGCGACCTGCGGTGCCTCGTAGCCACCGTGGTTTGCCTTTGACAGCAGGTCTGACTCCCCACTCCCACCCCTAGCCCCTCCCTCGCCCCGCTGGGCGAGGGAGGGGGACATCATGTGGCCGCGTGCGCTGCGCTCGCGTGCAAACATGACGGTTCGTTGGGATTCGCGTGCAGGAAGCGCTACGCGCTTCCTGCACTCCGAACGGGGTCCGGGATTGGTATTGGAAGCTTGTCTTCTCTCCCCACCCTTCTGTCTGCGCCGAGGAGCGCAGGGCCGGACGGATCAGGGCGAGCGATTGTCTGAGCCGAAGGCGAGTTCGAGCTCGACCCCGGCTGGACCGAGCACCGCAGGTTGCCCGTAGCGAAGCGGAGGGACGCAGACAGCAGGGTCGCCTTTTGGCATTCGCATAACTTCGCTTCGCGAAGTGAGCGAATTCCCACTCCGTGACCTTTGGTGACTTTCTTTTGGCGAAGCAAAAGAAAGTTACTTGCCGCCGGGCAACCCC
>CALRTF020000280.1:0-5066 GCA_943370985.1 Paenacidovorax caeni | reverse complement strand
CGAAGACACCGTGGTGGTGCCGGATCCGGCAGACCGCGCCACGATCGAGGAAGAACATGCGCTGGAGTTGCGCACGCGCGACCGCGAGCGCAAGCTGCTCAAGAAGATCGAGCAGTCGATCGCCCGCATCGATTCCGGTGACTACGGTTATTGCGACGAAACCGGCGAGGCCATCGGCGTGGGGCGGCTGATTGCACGTCCTACGGCCAACCTGTCGCTGGAGGCGCAGCAGCGCCGTGAGCTCAAGCAGAAAATGTTCGGTGACTGATTCCCTTCCTTTTCATCCGATCTGACCGTTTTTCATGGCCAAAGAAGACACCGCACCCGGCTTGTTGTCAAAAGTCGTGAAGTTCGTCCGTAATCCGGCAACGAACTGGTCCGATCTGGACAACCGCGAGTCCGGCCGTGAGGAGGCCATGAGCAAGCAGTTGCTCAAGGAGATGATCGAACGCAAGCGCCGCAACGACTTTGTGCGCAAGCGCGAATTCGACATGCTGCGCAAGATGCGCAAGCGGGAAGCCATGACCGGCCAGGATCCGGGCGCGCGGCCGTCCTTCTTCCAGAGCAGCATGCCGTCCAAGCCGGACGACCGGGCCGTCACGCTGAAGAAAATCGACGAAATCGAAGCCCAGATGTCGATGCAGTGGTGGAAGACCAAACACGGCGCCGGTCCGGCCACCAGTTCGATGTCCTCCGCGCCCATGCCGGTGGGGCCGGCGCCGGCAGGACCGGGCCATCTGAGCGTCCATGCGCCGCTGCTGGACAACGCGCTGCCGGCCAGTTATGTCACAACCGCACCGAGTGAGCTGACTGCCGCGCTGGTGAAGGTCAAGAGCGGGGGAGCAGTTCCCGCCGCGGCCGCCCAGCCCGTGGTGCCGCCCCGGGTGGGCGCGCCCGCCGCCGCCCCGGCGCCGCCGCCCCGGCCGGCCATCTCCCAGCCCATTTCGGCGCTGTCGCGCGATGACACCCCTTCGGGTTTTTCCGCTTCCAAGTTTTCCGTGGTGGACGGCGCGGAAGTGGCGCACGATCCGGAGCTGGAAGAGGCCTCCATTCGTTTTGCCAATGGCGATGATGCCGGCGCCGAGGCTGGCCTGCTCGAAACCCTGGGCCCCCAGGGCAGCCGCGCGCAACACGCCGACACGTGGCTGGCCCTGTTCGATCTGTACCGGGCAACCGGCCAGCAGGAAAAATTCGAAAACCAGGCGATCGAGTTTGTCGGGCGTTTTGACCGTTCTGCACCGCAGTGGTATTCCATGCCTGACATGGTCAAGCAACTGGCCAGCCCGTCTGCCCCGGTACCGGGCAATGGACCGGCCGCCGACTGGATCTGCCCGTCCGTTTTGGGTATCCAGACGGTCGCCGCGCTGACGGCGGCCCTGGCCCGTGCGCCCATGCCCTGGCGCCTGGACTGGCACAACCTCAAGAGCATCGATGCCGGCGCGGTCGAGCCGCTGGGCAAGGTCTTCAGCGGCTGGGCCGCGCAGCCGGTGCAACTGCGATTCATAGGCGCGGCGAAATTGCAGCAGGTGCTGCAGGACGCCACACCTTCGGGCGTGCGTGAAACCGCCCAGGCCTGGTGGCAACTGCGCATGGAAGCCTTGCGCGTGACGCACCAGCCCGACGAGTTCGAGCTGACGGCGCTGGATTTCTGCGTGACCTACGAAGTGTCGCCCCCGGCCTGGGACAGCGCGCGCTGCGAGTACAAGCCGCTGGACCCACAGGGTGCCGCCGTCAGCGGGCAAGCCATCATCGGTGATGTGTACCGCGATTCCGCACCCTCGAGCATCAGCAGCGTGCTCGAAGGCGACACCCAGATGGACGGCAATTCACAGATGTCCAACCTGTTTGCCGTGGAGTTGTCGGGCCAGATCGAGGGCGACGCGATCGACGTGCTGGACAAGCTGGAAGCCAAGCTGATGGGCGCCGATATCATGGTCATTTCATGCGCCAAGCTGATCCGCGTCGATTTTTCGGCCGCCGGAACCCTGCTCAACTGGGTCTCTGCGCGTGAATCGGAAAACCGCGCCGTGCAGTTCACCGACGTGCACCGGCTGGTGGCCGCATTTTTTAATGTGATCGGCATCACCGAACACGCCAGGGTGCTGACACGCATCGACTGACGCGTCGCGGCACTGCAGGCGTCCCTGGGCGCTCCGAGGTCCGTCCCCAGGGCTGAGCGACTCCCAAGCCTGCACATTTCTGCTGAACGGACGCATGCGCCGGCGGCGTTTCTTCCTGCAGCGTGTTTTCGCAGTTGAGCTGCAAGACACAAGCCCTGACTCCACTCTGCCTCCACTGCAACAGCCCCACCGCTGCCGGCAGGCTTGAGACAACACTTTCATTAAGCCATCTAAGTGCTTAATTTAGAACATCTTTTAATTCCCACATGCTTTGAAATTGGCTTCTAAGTACTTGATTTCATTGAAAAAATTTGTTGCAAAGCCCTTGCACCGCAAAACTTTCCTGATAAAGTGGGAAAAAGTGCAATTTAGTGGTGAAAAGTGTTTTCCAAAGGTTTTTAACTGTGTTTCAAGGCGCGTCTTCTGTGGCTCTCGATACCAAGGGTCGGCTTTCCGTGCCGACCCGGTACCGTGACGTCCTCAGCGCCACCGCCGCCAGCCAGCTCACCATCACCAAGCACCCGCACGGCTGCCTCATGATATTCCCGCGCAACGAGTGGGAAAAATTCCGCGAGCGCATTGCCGCGCTGCCGATGGAAGCACAGTGGTGGAAGCGGATTTTTCTCGGCAATGCCATGGACGTCGAGATGGACGCCAGTGGCCGCGTGCTGGTGTCGCCCGAGCTGCGCGCCGCTGCGGGAATCAGCAAGGATACGGTGCTGCTCGGCATGGGCAGCTTCTTCGAGCTCTGGGACGCGGCGATCTATGCGGCCCAGGAAGCCGAGCAGATGAAGGGTCCCATGCCCGATGTCTTCAGAGATTTTTCATTCTGAAAGATGGCGGTGCAAGACACATGGACACATCGCACCGTCTTGTTGAACGAAGCAGTCACAGCGCTTCACCTCCAACCGGACGGCCATTACATCGACGCGACCTTTGGTCGCGGCGGCCACTCCCGCCTGATTCTTTCGCAGCTCTCGCCGCAGGGCCGGCTGACCGCCTTCGACAAGGATCCCGAAGCCGTTGCCGAAGCCAGGACCCTGGACGATGCGCGTTTTGCCATCCGCCACCAGGGTTTCAAGGATCTGGGCGAGCTGCCCGCCGCCTGCACGGCCGGTGTGCTGCTGGACCTGGGCATCAGCTCGCCGCAGATCGACAACCCGGCACGCGGCTTTTCTTTCCGCGGCGACGGCCCGCTGGACATGCGCATGGACACGACGCGTGGCCAGAGCGTGGCCGAGTGGCTGGCCGATGCGGAGACGGACACCATTGCGGAGGTTATTCGTGACTATGGCGAAGAACGGTTTGCTGGGCAGATTGCAAAGGCGATTGATCGTCGCCGACAGGAACGGGGCCCTGTTGGAACCACCGCTGAGCTGGCCGAAGTCGTGGCTGGCGCGGTCAAAACCCGCGAGCCGGGCAAGGACCCTGCAACGCGCACATTTCAGGCTTTTCGGATTTTCATCAACGCCGAGCTTGAAGAGCTGCAACAGGCGTTGGAGGCTTGCCTCAAAGTGCTGCAACCGGGAGGACGTCTGGTGGTGATCAGTTTCCATTCGCTGGAAGACCGCATCGTCAAGCAATTCATCGCCGCGCATTCGCGCGAGGTGTATGACCGCCGCGCCCCTTTTGCCGCGCCCAAACCCATGCTGCTGAAAGCCCTGGGGCGCATCAAGCCGGGCGACGACGAAGTCGCCGCCAACCCGCGCTCGCGCAGCGCGGTCATGCGCGTGGCCGAACGCACCGACGTGCCGGTCGAGGCCGCCACGCGGCGTTATCCGGGAGCAGGCGAATGAGTCATGGACAATTTCCCGCCGGGCCGCCCCAAGGGAAATTCGCCCCCTCGGGGGGCAGCGCATTACACGCAGTGAAAAGCGTGGGGGCTCAATCATGACCCGGCTGAACCTGGTGCTGCTGCTGGCCGTGCTGTTCAGCGCCCTGTACCTGGTGCATACGCAGTACGAGTCGCGGCGCCTCTACGTCGAACTGGAAAAGACGGCGGCCCGCAGCCGCCAGCTGGAAGCCGACAGTGAACGCCTGCAGGTTGAAAAACGCGCCCAGGCGACGCCGCTGCGCGTGGAGCAGATTTCCAAGGAGCGCCTGCAGATGCGCACGGCCACACCGGCGATCACCGAGTATGTCCGCTACAAACAAGTGCCGGCAAGCGAGGCCAGGCCGTGAGCAGGAGCGTTCTTTATTCCTCCAGCCCGCTGCTGGCGAGCAAGACACCGGTCTGGCGCAGCAAGCTGATCGTGGCCGGCATTGCGCTGGCTTTTGCCGGTCTGGCCGGCCGCGCGGCTTATGTCCAGGTGATCGGCAACGACTTCTTCCAGCGCCAGGGCCAGGTGCGTTTTGCACGCACCTTGGAGCTGCCCGCCAACCGCGGCCGCATCCTGGACCGCAATGGCTTGCTGCTGGCCACCAGCGTGGTGGCGCCCAGCATCTGGGCGATTCCTGAAGATGTGGACGCCAACCGGACCCAGCTCGCCGAACTCGCGCGGCTGCTGGACATGCCGCTGGCCGAGCTGAACAAGAAACTGGCCGATGAGGACAAGACCTTTGTCTGGATCAAGCGGCAGGTGGACGAGCCCATCGCCCAGAAAATCCACGCCCTCGGCATCAAGGGTATTTACCAGCGCAAGGCCTACAAGCGCCAGTACCCGGAGGGCGAAACCGCCGCGCATGTGGTGGGCTTTACCAATGTGGAAGACCGCGGCCAGGAAGGCATCGAGCTGGCGTTCAACAAGGAGCTGGCCGGAAGGGCCGGATCGCGCAAGGTGATCAAGGACAGGCTGGGCCGCGTGGTCGAGGACGTCGGCGAGCAGGTGCCTCCGCTCGAAGGCAAGGACATCCAGCTCAGCCTGGACAGCAAGGTGCAGTTTTTCGCCTACCAGAAGCTGCGCGATGCGGTCATCGCGCGCAAGGCCAAAGCCGGCAGCGTGGTGG
>CALRTF020000279.1:0-5069 GCA_943370985.1 Paenacidovorax caeni | reverse complement strand
CGGGCATTTGCTGGGCGAGGGCGACCGCTTGCAGCGCGCCGGCGGCGCGGCGCTGATTGCCCTGGGCGTGATGGCGCTGGCACTCGGTTGACGCGAAAATACATCCATGAGTACCACGACCCTGCTGGTCGGCTGCGATTTTTCCAGCGCGCCGACACGCCGCAAACCCATCGTGCTGGCGCTGGGTTCCAGCACCGGCGGGCGCGTGCAGCTCAGCCGCCTGGTGCCGCTGGCCACACTCGACGAGTTTGATGACTGGCTGCGCCAGCCCGGGCCCTGGCTGGGCGGCTTTGACCTGCCGTTCGGGTTGCCGCGCGAACTGGTCGAGCAGCTCGGCTGGCCGCTGGACTGGCCCGCGCTGATGGCGCATTACGCGGCCTTGAGCCGCGCCGACATCCGCCAGACCTTCGCGGCGTTTTGCGCTGCACGGCCGGTCGGCGGCAAGTTTGCCCACCGCGCCACCGACCGGCCGGCGGGCTCCAGCCCGTCGATGAAATGGGTCAATCCGCCGGTGGCCTGGATGCTGCACGCGGGTGCGCCGCGCCTGCTCGCGGCCGGCGTGCACCTGCCGGGCCTGTATGAGGGCGATCGCACGCGCGTCGCGCTGGAAGCCTATCCCGGCCTGCTGGCGCGCGAGGTGCTCGGCACCCGCTCGTACAAAAGTGATGACCGGCTCAAGCAGACGCCGGAGCGCCTGATCGCGCGCAAGGACCTGGTCACTGCGCTGGAAATGGGCCGGACCCGCCTGGGCCTGCGGCTGAAACTGACCCACGCCCAGCGCGACACGCTGGTCGACGACGCCAGCGGCGACGGGCTCGATGCCGTGTTGTGCCTGATGCAGGCGGCCTGGGCACAGGCGCAACATGCGCAGGGCGCGCCGCTTTATGGCCTGCCGGCGCTGATAGATCCGCTCGAAGGCTGGATTGTCACGGCCTGAATCCGCCTGGTCCCTGCTGAACCGAAAATACATGAACAAACCGGCCTCCAGCCCCCGTCCCGCCGGCGCAGGCAGCTATAAAAAGAGGAGCAGATGATGACCGCCTGGCTGGCCGACGCGGTGCTGCTGGTGCACCTGCTGTTCATCGTGTTTGCCGTCGGCGGCGGCTTGCTGGCCTTGCGCTGGCGCTGGATGCCCTGGCTGCATCTGCCGGCGCTGGCCTGGGGCGCAACGGTGGAGTTCACCGGCTGGATCTGTCCGCTGACCCCGCTGGAAA
Source organism: Paenacidovorax caeni (assembly GCA_943370985.1). Classification (GTDB taxonomy): domain Bacteria; phylum Pseudomonadota; class Gammaproteobacteria; order Burkholderiales; family Burkholderiaceae_C; genus Polaromonas; species Polaromonas caeni_A. The sequence goes on along the minus strand of CALRTF020000279.1, from coordinate 3,855 downwards.
ATGCCCTGCGGCAGGCCGGCGGCGCTGCCGGTTATGCGGAAAGTTTTGTCGAACATTATTTGCTGCCGCTGATTTATCCCGGGGCGCTGACCCGTGAGCTGCAGCTGGTGCTGGGCGGCACGCTGCTGCTGATCAACGCGCTGGTGTATGCCCTGGTCTGGCGCCGCCGTCGGCGAACACCGGCATGACCGCACAACGCGCCCTGGTCAGCGCGCTGTGGCTGGCCTGTGCCCTGCAGGCCGGTGCGGCGCAGCTCTGGCAGGGCACCGTCACCCGCGTCAGTGACGGCGACACCTTGTGGCTGCGTCCGGCAGCCGGCGGCAAGCCGGTGAAGGTCCGGATCAGCGGCATCGACGCCCCCGAGATCTGCCAGCCCGGCGGCCCCGCCGCGCGCAAGGCCCTGGCGGCCCGCGTGTTGGGGCGCCAGCTCGGCGTGCGCGCGCGCGGCCAGGACGACTATGGCCGCACCATCGCTGCGCTGGAGCTCGATGGCGAGGACCTTGCCGCCTGGATGGTCAGCCAGGGACACGCCTGGTCGTATGGCTTCGGCCGCGATGGCGGGCCTTACGCAGCGCAGCAGGCCCGCGCGCAGGCTGCATCGCGCGGGCTGTTTGCCGACCGCGCCGCGCTGGCGCCGCGCCTGTTCCGCAAGCGCCATGGGCCCTGCGACCCGGCTGCCGCCAGGCCCTGAGCAGCGAGGGTCGGCGTCCTACATGGAATTCCGTACCCACTGACGGGCGTTGCTGGCCAATAAAACTACAGTGAATTCACACCTGCCATACCGGCGGGTTTCATCCAAAGGAAACATCATGAACAAGCACCAAGTTGAAGGCCGGGTTGACGAAGCCAAGGGCAAGGTCAAGGAAGTGGCCGGGCGTGTTGTCGGCAATGAAAGCCTGGAAGCCGAAGGCCTGGGTGACCAGGTCAAGGGCAAGGCCCAGTCCGGTTACGGTGATGCCAAGGAAGGCGCCAAAGACGCCGCCAAAAAGGCCATCGACAAGCTTTGAGCCGCGGGCTCCACACCACTCTTGAAAGGAGACTCACCATGATTCACCCATCCCCTTCCACCGGTGCCCGCCGTCCGCTGGCTGCCGCCGTGTGTTCGGTGGCCGTGCTGCTGGCACTGGCTGCCTGCAACAAGGCTGACGACGGCAAGACCGTCGGCCAGTCGATCGACTCCGGCATTGCCAAAACCGAGCAGGCCGCCAAGGATGCCGGCAACGCCATGAAAGAGGCCAGCAAGGATGCCCAGGCCTCCAGCAGCCAGGCCAGCAACACCATGGGCGAAAAGATTGACGACGCGGTCATCACGACCTCCGTCAATGCCAGCCTTGCCAAGGACCCGGACCTGAGCGCGATCAAGATCAATGTCGACACCAAGGACGGTGTGGTTACGCTGAACGGACCGGCACCGACGGCCGCTGCCAAGGACAAGGCTGCGGAACTGGCCAAGCAGGTCAAGGGCGTCGCTTCCGTCAACAACCAGCTGGTGGTTTCGGCGAGCTGATTGCTCCCGGTCACCCGGGCCGCGCCTTCGGGCGCGGCTTTTTTTTGGCCGCACACGGCGTCGCAGTTCGCGCACCGGCCGTGACCCCCCAAAAAAAGAGGGGCCCGGCATTGACTGCCGGGCCCCGCTTTTTCCAAGCTGGCGCGAACGCCAGATCAGGGTGCCGTAGCTTTAAGGACGGACAACGATGTCGTTGCGCACGGCGCGGACATTTTTGGTGTCTCGTGCAATGGTTTCAGCCTGGGCTTTTTCAGTGGCCGATTTGGCAAAGCCAGATAGTTGCACCGTGCCGTTCAGCGTTTCCACGTTGAGCGAGGTGGCAGAAACGGTTTTGTCGGCAGCAAACTTGGCTTTGACAGCCGTGGTGATGGCGGCATCGTCCACGTAGGCGCCAGCGGTCTGCTGGCCACGCCCCACGGCGCAACCGGTGCTGATGATGGTGATGCCGGCGAGGGCGGCGAAGGCAATTGCGCGAGCGTATTTCATGGTGTTTTCCTTGAGTTTGTGGATTTGTTTGGTGCGCAGAGTTGGAAAGCTTGCCGACTGACGGCACCACGCCGGTCGGTTTGCATACGGGTTTTTATCGGTGGCGGTCGGAACGCCTGCTGCCGTGCATCATCGATTGCACGATGCCGGAGACTTCGCTGGACTTGATCAGGGCCAGCGCGACGCCGGTCAGCGAGATCAGGCGCCATGGCCGCAACACCACCAGCGCAGCGCCGGTGGCGGCGGCGATACCCAGCAATTTAACGGGCTGGTCCTGGGCGTACCCCTGCATCATGGGCTTGGCCACATCCAGCGCCAGATGCGCAGGGTGTGATCGCCACCACGAGCTGGCGACCTGCTTGATCAGGTCCCAGGAACCCGACGAGGCATCGATGCCGCTCTCGCTGATGTCATCATTGCCGCCTTCAAGCGAGAAGGTGCCGGTTTCCGGCTCCTCTTCGCGATTCATGTCGCGGACGATGGCCTGGCGGCTTGCCGCAAGCCTTTGTTGGGCGGACAGGATGGAAGTTGTCATAAAACGGGCGGGATAAGGGTCAGGCGGCCGAGCGCAGGGCTTGCGCGTCGCGATCGACCTGCGCCTTGACTTCGGCAAAGTGGCTGCGCATGACGGGCTTGCGCGCCTTGATGACAGCCGCCAGCGTCAGTGCAAGCACGACGGCCGGGACGGCGACCAGGGCCCAGTGGAACTGGCCGGTTGCCGCACCCAGCATGAGCGCCACCCCTGTCAGGATCAGGAACACGATGGCGCCGATCAGGACCAGCACCCAGGCGACCAGGCGCTGGACCAGGTCGACGCCGGCCTCCGACGCCTCTTCACGGATCAGGTCGGCATACCCGGCCAGATGGTCGATCAGGAGATTGGGCCGGCGTATCAGCGTCGAGATGAACGGGTGCAGCATGGTGGGCGCGTTGGAGCGGGTGTCAGGACAATGATTCAATAACCGGAGTCGCGTTTGCGGGCGGAGGCCACCAGCAGGGCGACGGTGGCACCCACGGCAGCGGCAATCAGCACGGCCTTGACCGGCTCGTTGGCGACATAACGTGTGGTGGCATCGGCATAGCGGTGCATGGAGCGCTGGGCACGCTCGCTGGCTTCAGCGGCCATGTCCATGCTTTGGCGTGCCAGCTTTTGCGCTTGCGTCGCCAGCTTGTCGACCATGGGGTCGATGCTGCCGCGCAATTGGCGAACCTTGCTTTCAGCCTTGTCGAGCGTCTCATTGGCCAGGTGGCGGCTGCTCTGGACGGCATGTTCCGCGCCATTGATCATCTGGTCGGACAGCTGGCGGGCGCCGGCCAGGGCTTCGTTGGTCGATGGGATGCTGGAGCTGGTGGTTTTCATGGTTCGTTTTCCTGGTAGTTGAAGCGGGAGGCTGTCACGCCCGCGGCGTGAGGCCGGTGAGGGGCGGGTATCGGTTGCGGATCAGTTTCTTTTCATCAGGCCAACGACGAAGCTGACCACCGCAAAGATGGCGAAGATGAAAAACAGGATCTTGGCGATTTCAACGGCGCCGGCGGCGATACCGCCGAAGCCGAACACGGCGGCGATCAGTGCAATCACCAGAAAGACAACGGAATAGTGCAGCATGTCATTCTCCTTGCAGGGCGGTGCCCATGGGTTGCGGCGCTCGCAATCGAAACACCTGCGGCAAGCTTAGGCGGCTGCAGGTGTTTCGTTCATCGGTGTGTGCCGGATGGCCCTGTGGGGTTGTGCGATGACGCACTGTAGGACGCGGCCGATCATGGCGTGGTGTGTGCGCCAGCCGCAGTGACGGGCCTTGCAGGACCTTGAGCAGGCCTTGCCGCCGGGGCCGGTCGCGACGGCGGCGCGGGATCAGGACGCC
>CALRTF020000278.1:0-5167 GCA_943370985.1 Paenacidovorax caeni | reverse complement strand
CAGTCCATCGTGTTCGCCTGCACCCAGGTCGAATGTGACGGCCTGGCCAACGACCTGGTGCAGGAAGGCTTTTCCGCCGTGGCGCTGCACGGCGCGCTGGGCCAGGGCCTGCGCAACCGCCGCCTGATGGCATTCCGCGACGGCCGCGTGCAGATCCTGGTCGCCACCGATGTGGCCGCCCGCGGCCTGGACGTGCCCAGCATCACCCACGTGATCAACTACGGCCTGCCGATGAAAGCCGAAGACTATGTGCACCGCATCGGCCGTACCGGCCGGGCCGGCCGCGAAGGCAAGGCGATCACGATTGCCGAGTTCCGCGACCGCCGCAAGATCCAGGACATCGAGCACTACACCCAGCAAAACCTCAAGCCCAGCGTGATCGCCGGCCTCGAGCCACAGCAGCGTTTTGCGCCGACCTCGGAGCGTCCACGCGGCAATTTCGGCGGTGACCGCAATGACCGCGGTGGCCCTCGCAGCTTCGGCGGCGGCGGTGGCGGCCGTTTCGGCAACGACCGCGCGCCTTCCGGCGGTTTTGGTGGCGGCGCTGGCGGCGGTTATGCCGGCAAGAAGCCAGCCTTCGGCGACCGCGGCGCTGACCGTGGTGGTTTTGGCGGCAACCGCGACGATCGTGGTGCTGCGCCTTCTTTCCAGGGCCGTCCTGCACCCCAGGGCAACAACTATGCGGACCGCTCCGGTTTCAACGACCGTGGCCCGCGCCGTGATGACCGCGGTGGCTTCGGCGGCGGCAATGGCAACAGCGGCGGTTTCGCCCAGCGCGATGACCGCGGCGGTGATCGCGGTGGTTTCGGTGGCGGCCGTTCGGAAGGTTTTTCGTCCGCACCGCGTGGCGATTTCGCCGACCGCAAACCGGCGTTTGCCAAGCCGGCCGGCAAGGTGTTTGTGCCGCGTGACGCGCACAAGCGTCCGACCCGTCCCGCACGCTGATTCGTTCAGCCCCAGAAAAAAGCCCGCAGCGTGCGGGCTTTTTTCATGGGCATGTGCCGGCCTCAGTTCATGCCGTTGCGGCTGGCCAGTTCGACAAACAGGCCTGAGTGGTCGAGGTCGCTGAGGCCGTGGGCGATGCCCTCGGCATACAGCTGTTCGAACAGCCGGGTCACCGGTGCGTCGAATCCGATTTCCTCGGCGGTGGCCAGCGCATTGCGCATGTCCTTGAGCTGGATCGCCATGCGCGCGCGCGGCGCGAAGTCGCGCGTCACCATGCGTTCGCCATGCACCTGCAGGATGCGGCTGTCGGCAAAACCACCGGTGATGGCTTCCCTGACTTTTGCCATGTCGGCGCCGCCTTGGGTGGCGAACAGCAGGGCTTCGGCGACCGCGCCTATGGTGATGCCGACAATCATCTGGTTGGCCAGTTTGGTGAGCTGGCCCGCGCCGTGCGAGCCCACGTGGGTGGCGCGCCCGAAGATGCGCAAGACGGGCAGGGCGCGTTCGAATTCCGCCGCCTTGCCGCCGGCCATGATGACCAGCGTGCCCTGCTCGGCGCCACCGGTGCCGCCAGAGACCGGCGCATCGATATGGGCCATGCCCATGGCGCCCAGGCGCGCCGCGTGGTCGCGTGCCTCGCGCGGCTTGATCGAGGCCATGTCGATGAACAGGGCGCCCGGCTGCATGGCGGCGGCCACGTCCTGGGCGAACAACACCTCTTCCACCACCGCGCCGTTTTCCAGCATGCCGACCACGATGTCGGCGCCCCCCACCGCAGCCGCGGCGCTGGCATGGACCACCGCGCCCAAAGCCGCGAGCGAAGCGGCCTTCGCCGGTGTGCGGTTCCACACCTGCAAGGCGTGGCCGGCTTCGCAGAGACGCCTGGCCATGGGAAGGCCCATGCTGCCGGTGCCCAGGAAAGCAATGCGGGGGGAAGGGGTTGTATCAGGAAGGCTCATGGATGTCCGGGAAAATCTGCGGCCACCATCATGCGGCACGCCGTGGCAGAAAGGCTGTCAGGCAGCTTTCTTCAGGGCCGGAGAAAACATGTTCTCCATCTCGTTGCGCACCTTGTACGCAGCGGTGGAGGTGTCCATGGCGACATCGGCCCAGCTCAGGCTCTGGCCTTTTTTGACGGCGCGAACCACCTTGACGTTGTGCGCCAGGCCCAGCGGCAGGCCGCCCATCTGGATCGAGGTATCGGCCGGCAGCAGCTTGCCCCAGACGGTGTAGCCGCCTTCGCCGTCCAGCATGTCGCCGGGCTTCAAATCACGTTTGGCGGTGGCCACGACGTCGGCGTTCCAGCAGGTCGCGACGCCGGTCGGCTCGCCGCGCAGCGCCACACTCGCCACCGACACGCCGACTTCCAGGCCGATCAGGTGCCAGCGCTTGTAGAGTGTGAAATAACGCCCGCTCGGGTCGGTGTGCGCGTTGTACTCTTCAAAACAGTTCTTGATGTAGTCGGTTTCGGCCTCGACCGTGACCCAGACGCCCATGCGGATGTCGTAGGGAATCTTGCGGCCGTTGGCTTCGAGTGAAGAGATGACCTCCACCATGCCCTTGCGCTCGAGCACCCCGCCCTCGGAAATCGGGCGGGTGACGTAGGGAATGTCTTCCACGCTGGCCGGCGGATACAGCAGGCCGTTGGACGGGACCTTCAGGCCGGTGGCATTGGCGACCGCCGTCGATTCGATCGAGGGTTTGGAGCCATCGAGAAAGCTGTTGAACATCTTGGGGTTGAGTCCGCCGCGTTCGGCCTGCTCCGGCGTAAGCCCGTAGTTGCCCCAGACGGTTTCCGGCGTCGATTCGGAAAAATGCGGCAGCCACTTGTGGCCGCGGCCTGCGGCCACCACCGGGAAGCCGCAGGTGCGCGCCCAGTCCACCAGGTCGCAGATCAGTGCCGGCTGGTCGCCGAAGGCCAGGGAATACACCACGCCGGCCTCGGCGGCCTTGCGCGCCAGCAAGGGGCCGCAGAACGCGTCGGCTTCCACCGTGACGTTGACCACATGTTTGCCGTGCGCAAACGCCTGCAGGCAGTGTTCAACCGCGGCCACCGGGTTGCCGGTGCACTCGACGATGATGTCGATCTGCGGATGGGTGACAACCGCGTTCCAGTCGTCGGTGATCCAGGTTGCTCCTGTTTTGATAGCTGCTTGCGCTGATTCTGCCTGGGTCAGGGCCGGATTCCACCCCACACGTGCAAGGTTGGTGCGGGCCGCGTCGGGCGACAGGTCGGCGATCGCCACCAGGTGCACGCCCGGCGTTTTCGGGATCTGCGCGAGGTACATGGAGCCGAACTTGCCGGCGCCTATGAGGCCGATGCGGATGGGCTTGTTGTTGGCCGCGCGTTGCTGGAGCTTGCTGTAAAGATTCATTGGAATATCCGTTCGGGCTGAGCTTGTCGAAGCCGGCCCGTGTGTTGAGAAGGCCCTTCGACGGGCTCAGGGCGAACGCAGAAGCCGCTTTATGCCGCCTTGCGCTCCGGCACAATTTCTTCCATCGAGGTCTGCAGCGCCGTCGCCGGAACGCCGTCTTTCCAGGGCAGGTCGACCGGGTAGTCCTTCAGCAGGCAGTCGTCGGGCAGGCACTCGATGGGCGTGAAATCGCGGTGGGCAATGTATTCGGGCCGCTTGTGGCGGCGGATATGGTTGCTGACCGCGCACAGGCTCAGGTAAACAGCCACGCGGTTAAAGGGCGACAGATTGCTGCCCGAGGCATGGACCAGGCAGGAGTGGAACAGGATCATGGAGCCGGCCGGCCCCTTGGGGCTGACGATGCCGCCCTGCTTGCCGCCGGCGCGCTGCACCAGCTGGCGGATCAGGTCGTTGTCCACGGTCCACAGCGGGTAGCTGGTGGTGGTCAGGTCGTGTTTCGCATCGACCACGCCTTTTTTGTGGCTGCCGGGAATGAACATCAGCGGTCCGTTGTGTTCGGTCACGTCGTCCAGAAAAATCGCCACATTCATCGCGCGTTCGGTCGGCATCATGTCGTCGTTGAGCCAGGTGCCGTAGTCCTGGTGCCACTGCCAGACATCACCCTCGAAGGCCATCTTGCCGTTGATCTTGAACTGGTGCATGTAGAGTTTTTCATCTAGCAACTCTTCCACCGGTTCAATCATGCGCGGGTGCCGTCCCAGTCTGGCAAACGGTTCGCTGTACATGTGGGCCGCGAAGTTGGTGCGCACCGCGTCCTTGCCTTTTTCGCGCACGTTGTAGTCCTCGCGCCGGCTGTAGAGCTCGGGCACGGCGTCGTTGAGGGTTTGCGTTTCTTCCGGCGTGAACAGGCCGGGAAAAAACAGGTAGCCGTCGCGGTCGAATTGGGCGAGTTGTTCTGGGGTCAGCTTCATGGTGTCTCCTGGGGGATGGGCGGGCAAAGCGGGTCAGGTGGATGGGGCGCTGCTGGCCGCGGCAGGCTGAAGCGCGTGGTTCAGCAGGCTGGCCAGGTTGCGGCTGGCGTCTTCGCCGTGTTCGCGGATCAGGGTTTCGGCGGCAAGCGCGTCGCCCGCGGCGATGGCCTGGGCAATGGTCTGGTGTTCGTCCCAGATCGATTCGCGCATGGTGGACACCTGCAGCACGGCGCCCATGGCGCGGCGGATGTGGTGCCAGTGCAGCTGCGCGCTCTGGGCAATCAGGGGGTTGCCCGAGGCCGCATAGATGGCGCCGTGAAACTGCGCGTCGGCAGCCATCATGGCCCTGACGTCGCTGCCACGCGCTGCGGCCCGCCCGCGGGCGATCACCTGCGGGTCGATCTGGAAACGCGCCTGCGCCGCCAGGCGTGCCGCCAGCGCATCGAGCGCACTGCGCACCTGGTAAACCTGCATCAGCCAGTCCACATCCAGCGGCGCGACCAGCACCCCGCGGCCCGGCGCGTCCAGCACAAAACCGTCCTTCTTGAGCAGGCGCAGGGCCTGCAATACCGGCTGGCGCGACACCGCGAGTTGCTCGGCAATGTCTTCCTGCATGATGCGCGCGCCCGGCGGCAGCGAGCCTTCGCTGATGGCGTCGAGCAGGCTGCGGTAGACCTGGTCGACCAGGTCGGGCGCGGATTCGATTTTGATGAGTTGCAAAGACATGTCTGTACTCTGTATACAGAATACTTTGTCGAACGCGAGGCGTTCAGCGGGTTAACCCGCAGCCGGCATGGCTGCCGCACAACTGTGCCAACATTCGCGTACCGACTTCACACAGGAGATTTCATGAGCCGACCTGATCCCGCCTGGCTG
>CALRTF020000277.1:0-5170 GCA_943370985.1 Paenacidovorax caeni | reverse complement strand
CCGTTCGACGCGAACAAAAGCGACAGAACTTCACCTGCCCGGGGCAGAAGTTCAAATTCGAGTGGTCCAGAGATTCTCCCGAGCGCCTCTCCGCTAGCGCTAAACAACGATGCGTCAATTTGGACCAGTGTCATGGCGTGCGCTTTAACGTCGGCGTTGACCGGCGCACATGTGGCGGGTGCGCGAAGCACACGGAAGCACGTGTGCGTCCGTGTCAAACAAATTGTTAGACGGCATTCACCCTCCCCACTACAAGACGCTACTCAGCAGAAACCAAACAAGCAGCGCCAACGCCAGCGTCGCGGCGGTAACGACAAGGCGGTCCAACTTGGCCGCCACCACCCTAGACCACATTGTTGGGCGTGATTGCACCCCTGGCCCTTCGAACTGCTTGATCAAAGCGGACGCCACCTGCGATTGGCTGTCGTTCAGCAGCACGAGCCTGATGCTAGTTGGGATATGAACACCAGCAGCGGCGGCGTGCTTTCCCTCAACTTGCGTATCAACGCCACACCTACGTAGGCGAACGCTAAGGTGTTCGGCTTCATGAACACTCGCAAACGTTCCAAGAACTCGCATGATGCCGTCTAACGTAATTTAGACCGCAAAACCTGCGGTTTAACTTGGCGTCTGAGGTTTAACTTGGCCATAAAAATCTCCCGAAACCCTCTTGTTTATTGGGTTTTCGGCAAATATGCTGTATTTTCATACAGGTATAAATACTTCCATGAAACCCGGCAACCCGCCGCTGCAATCGATCCGCTTGCTAGACCAGCTCAGGGAGCGGATTCGGTACTTGCACTATAGCTTGAGCACCGAGAAGCTTTATGTGTACTGGGTGCGTTTTTTCATCCGCTGGCATGGCTTGAAGCATCCGCGCGACAGGGGGCCACGAAGGTTGAGGACTTTCTGACTATGTTGGCTCGCGCAGGTGTCGAATATCACCTTCCATCCATACACTTGCGATAAGCCTTGTCATCGATGGCAAATACAGAGACGCCGGTCGTACGGTTTCCCGGATGATCTCCGGGGCCCATCTCCTCCAGTGAATGCGACAGGGCAATCTCGATTTTTGCAGGCTCGACGCCGGCGGTGACCAGAAGGTTTTTAAGGTGGTCACCGCGGCCTCGGGCAAGCTGACGCCGTTCCGCCTCACTGCCTTCCGCGAGTGCCACGCGTGGCTCTACCAGGATGTAGTTCATGCGAAGCGGAATCACGTGACTTAGCCACGAGGTCGTTCGCTCAAGTTGCGCGCCTGTGAGCGTTGTCGCCTGCGGCGCGAACAAAACGTCAAGGTAGCGCGGCACCGGATCACAGTTGACCGCTTGCGCCGATGCAGGAAGCACCAGTGTCAGGCACGACCCAAGTACCAGCACCCCCCGGGTGATAGCGGCACGCCGCGCGATGACAGCTGCTGCCACGTGCCACCCCCGGGCGGCGGGCAAGCACTCCGGGCTGGGCGTGGGTAACAAATCTGCCCTTGTTTTTCAGCGCAGCTGGCTATTTCACCAGCGCCAGCACATCCTTGAACGCCGGATGTTCGGCCGTGCCCAGCCACTCAAACGCGACCATCTCGGTGGTGACCAGCTCGGCGCCGGCGCCGGCCAGGCGGTCGAAGGCGGCGTCGCGGTTGCGTTCGCTGCGTGAGCTGCAGGCGTCGGTGACGACCCAGACCTCGAAGTCTTCCTCGAGCAGGCCCAGCGCGGTCTGCATCAGGCAGACATGGGCTTCGCAGCCGGCGATGACGATGCCGGCCCTGCCCTCTTCTTCTTGCGGCGCGGCGCGCTGCAGGTGTTTGGGCAGGCTGCGCGCATTGCCGCCCTGGGGCGGCTTGCGCACCGGCGGGCGCAGCGATTCGCCGAGACCGTCGGCGACCGCGTTGAAAAACATCTTGGACAGCGTCCGGCCGCCTGCGGCCTCGATGGCCGCCTGCAGCTCGGGCAGCAGCGGGCCCAGGCCGTCGGGGTTTTGAACGGTGCCGAACACCGGCACCTGCAGCAGCTTGGCCATACGCGCCAGCCGCAGCGCGTTGGCGGCGACCTGCTCGCCTTCAAAAATCGCGGGCATCAGGCGGGCCTGGAAGTCCACCAGCACCAGTTGGGAATCGTCGGCATCAAGCAACATGGGAAAAGTCCTGAAAAAGTGGAAAGAGACGAAGCGTGGGCGCTCCGTTTTTGATAGCTGCTCAGCCTTTTCCCTCGGGGGCCGGCGCCTTGTTTTGTTCCATGTCGACGGGCAGCTGCAGCACCGCTGGCTGCACCGGCAGTTCGGCAAACTTCAGCAGCCGGGTCGCCAGCAGGGTTTCGGCGAGGAAACACAGCAGCGCCAGCAGAAAGCAGGCGACGCCCGAGAGAAAACAGACGGTGGCGATCTTCAGGATCGGCAGATCGCTGGTTTCGCCGAGAAACAGCAGCATGATGGTCAGGCCGATCAGCAGCGCACAAAAGGTCAGCAAGGCCAGGCAGCCGTTGACCAGCCAGCCCCGGTGCCGCAACTCGCCGAGTTCGGCATACATCTTGTTGGCGCGGGCTTCCTCGACGCCGCCGGTTTCCAGCCGGTTTTCCAGGAAACGCGCCCGGTCGATGATGCGCGCCAGCCGGCCGGCCACGGCGGCAATCATGCCGGAGACGGCGGTCAGCAGAAACACCGGCGCGACGGCCAGCTGTATGCCGTGGGTGACCGTGGCCAGGTCGGACGCAAAGTTCATGGGCGCACTTTCCAGCGGAGGGGTGAGGATGGAGACGCCCCATTTTGTCACGCGCACGCGCGCCCTGGCCGCCGGCGCCGCCACCCCTGACCCAGGTTCAGGAGAGCGCGCCCTCGGCCAGCCGGTAGTTCTGCTGGCAGCAGGCGCAGAAAAAGCTGCGCCGGCGGGTCTTTCCCAGATGGCCGGTGCTGAAGGGAATCACGCAGCGGGGGCAGATCTCCCGGGTGTGGGCCAGCCAGTGTTTCTTGAGCACGCCGGCCTTTTTCCAGGCCAGAAAGTTGAAGCTGTACTGGCGCGCATCGTCGGCCAGCGCGCGCAGCCGCGCCGGCGGCAAGGCACCGACCTGCGACAGCGGATGGACCTGGACACGGAACAGCACCTCGTTCTTGATGATGTTGCCGACGCCGGAGAAGATGGTCTGGTCCAGCAAGGCGTCGCAGGCCAGCATCTGCGGGGCCTGACGAAGCTTGCGGCGGGCCGCAGCGGCATCCCATTGATCCGACAACACATCGGCCGACCAGTCATAGGCCTGGGCCAGCGGCCCGTCGATGCGCTTGACCGCACAGGTGTAGAAGTTCAGTTCCTGTCCGCCCGCAAAACCCAGGCTCAGTTTCGGCGCCCGGTCCTTGCGCGCGTTGACCAGGTAGCTGCCGAACATCAGGAAATGGATGCGAACCGAAAAGTCGCCCAGTTCGATCAGCAAGTGTTTGCCCCAGCTGCGCAGCGAGACGATGCGCTGGCCCACCAGCGCGCCGGTGTCCAGAGGGGCGCTGCCGCCGGCCCGCGCGACGGTTTTGCCGGCAAAGCCGGCCATGGTTTCGGTGGCGATCACGATCGATGGGCCTTCTGGCATGGAAATTCCCCGGGGTTCAAACAGGCCATGCCCCGCGGGCGGCCTGCTGTCCATGCTCCGCGCCCTGTGCAGGGAGCGCCATGCCCCTATTTCCGGTTTGGCTGCCAGCGAAGACGCCACGGTCCCGGCACCTCCTACGCAAGTGTCGCTTCTGTCTGACAGGACGTCGGTGCCGGCTGCCGCACACTGCGATGCTGCACAGCAAATGCGTTCTTTTTCCGTACACCAAGGAATTCCATGCTCCCCAATCACGAAGGCCAGCGCGTGCCCGAGACCACCTTCCGCACGCGCGACCAGGACCAGTGGAAACCCGTCTCCAGCAAGGAGATCTTCGACGGCAGGACGGTGGTGCTGTTTGCGCTGCCCGGCGCTTACACCCCGACCTGCTCGACCAGCCATTTGCCGCGCTTCAACGAGCTGGCACCGGTGTTTCGCGCGCACGGCGTCGACGAGGTGGTGTGCCTGTCGGTCAACGACGCCTTTGTCATGGACGAATGGGCGCGCTCGCAGGAAGCGGCCAACCTGCGGCTGCTGCCCGACGGCAACGGCCAGTTCACCGAGGCCATGGGCATGCTGGTGGACAAGAGCGAGCTGGGCTTCGGCAAGCGCTCCTGGCGCTACGCCATGCTGGTGCGCGACGGCGTGATCGAGAAGATGTTCATCGAACCCGAAAAGGACGGCGACCCTTTCGAGGTGTCCGATGCCGACACCATGCTGGCCTATGTGGCGCCGGGTGTGCGGGCGCCGCAGGCCGTCACCGTGTTCACCAAACCCGGCTGCTCCTACTGCACCCGTGCCAAGGCCCTGCTGGAAACGCACAAGCTGCCCTATGAGGAGATCGTTCTGGGCAAGGGCATCACCACCCGCAGCCTCGAGGCCGTCGCCGGCGCGCGCACCACGCCCCAGGTGTTTGTGGGCGGCCAGAAGGTCGGCGGCCTGGAAGACCTCCAGGCCTGGCTGGCCCAACCGGTGCATTGACACCCATTTTTCACGGGCGGCGCCGGCTGGCGTACCGCGTGGCGATGATAGGATCAGCCGCACTTTGTCCAGCCCCCAGGCGGCCGCCTCTTTTGCCTGAACCTGATCGAGAACGTATGACAGCCACGCTTGCCCCAGACACCATCACCCTTGCGACGCCCGAGGATGTGCTCAAGGAAGAATCCGCGCGTTATGCCCTGCTGCGCCGCATCGCCCCGACACTGCGCCATCACCTGGCCGGCGCCATGCAGCCCATCGGCATGGTCTCGGCCATCATGGAAAGGCGGCTGCAGGCCGACCAGCCCGACCTCGGCGTGCTGCGCGACAACAGCAAGTCCATCAGCACCCTCGCACGTTCAGCCGCCAGCGCCAGCATGAGCCTGATCACCTGGGTCGCGCCCAAGGAAAACGGCGCTGTCGCCATCCATGAGGGTGTGGAGGAATGTGTCGGCATGTTGTCCACCGACCTGGCATTCCGGGGGTTCACCGTGGCCAACAACATCACTCCGTCGGACATGGCCACCTCGGTGTTTGCGCTGCGCAGCGTGTTCACCGCCGCCCTGATTACCCTGACCGATGCCACGCTGACGCCGGCCGCCATCAGCATCAGCGCCGATGCGGTGGACGGCCGG
>CALRTF020000276.1:0-5236 GCA_943370985.1 Paenacidovorax caeni | reverse complement strand
GATCTGCGCCATCTCGACGACCAGCACGATGAAGATGCCGAACCAGATCAGGTCGAACCCGGCCGCCTCCACCGTGGGCAGCAGCACGGCAATCGTCAGCACCACCACGGAGATGCCGTCGAGGAAGCAGCCCAGCACGATAAAAAACGCGATCAGGCCCAGCATCAGCATGAAAGGCGACAGCTGCAGCGCGCCTATGAATTCGGCTAGGTGCCGCGGCAGGCCGATGAACCCCATGGCCAGGGTCAGGAAGGCTGCGCCGGCCAGGATCAGGCCGATCATGCAGTAGATGCGGCAGGCCGCCACCAGGCCTTCGCGGAACTTCTGCCAGGTCAGCGAACGCTCGATGGCAGCCAGCACCAGTGAACCGGCCACGCCCAGTGCCGCGGCCTCGGTGGCGGTGGCGATGCCGCTGTAAATGCCGCCCAGCACCACCACAATCAGCGAGACCACCGGGATCAGGTGCCGCGATGCGTAAACCTTCTGGCCGAAACTCATGGCCGCGTCGGCCGCAGGCACCTTCTCCTTGTTCAGCAGCGCCCAGACCATGATGTAACCCATGAACAGCGCGGCCAGCATCAGGCCCGGGATCACGCCGGCCAGGAACAGCTTGGCGATCGACACATTCGCTGCCACGCCGTACACAATCATGATGATGGACGGCGGGATCAGCAGGCCCAGCGTGCCGGCACCGGCCAGCGTGCCTATGGAAATGTCATCGGGGTAGCCGCGCTTTTTGAGCTCCGGCAGCGTGATTTTGCCGATGGTGGCGCAGGTGGCGGCCGACGAGCCGGAGATCGCCGCGAAGATGGTGCAGCCGACCACGTTGATGTGCAGCAGCCGGCCCGGCAGGCGGTCCAGCCAGGGCGCCAGGCCCTTGAACATGCTGTCGGACAATTTGCTGCGGAACAGGATCTCGCCCATCCACAGGAATAGCGGCAAGGCCGTCAGTGTCCAGCTCGAGGTCGACCCCCAGATGGTCAGCATCATGCTGTCACCGGCCGGTCGCGCCGTCAGCAGTTCCATGCCGAGCAAGGCCACCGCGAGCAGCGACAGGCCTATCCACAGGCCGGAGCCCAATGCCGCAAACAGCAGCACGATCAGCCCGAAGGCAATGACGATATCCATGATGATTTTCCTGGTGGGCTATTCGATGTGGGCGGCTTCGCTGGACACGGCAATAAAACTGCCGCCCTGCCAGCGCTCGACCAGCGCCTGGGCAAAGGACAGGGCAAAACCGAAGCAGCCCAGCACCATGGCGATCTGCGGGATCCACAGCGGCGACGCGTCGGCGGCCGGCGAGATGTCATGGGTGATGTAAGACACCCAGGCCAGCCGGCCGGCATACCAGGCCATGTAGGCCGTCAGGGCCAGACCGGCGCCCAGTGACCACCATTCGAGGATGTTGCGCACCTTTGCGGACACACGGTCCAGCAACAGCGTCACGCGGATGTGGTCGCCATGCTGCAAGGTGCCGGGCAGGGCCAGAAACAGTGCAGCGGCAATCGCATAACCGGCATAGGCATCGAGGCCGGCGATGTCCCAGTTGGCTTCGCGTGCCAGCACACCCAGCATCACGGTGCCGAAGGCTGCGAGCATGGCCAGGCAGGACAGCGCCATCAGCAGTTTGTAGAAATTCCGGACGAGTTTGCCCATGGCAGGCTCCTGCATGATTTCGAAAACGAAAGGGGAAGAAGGTGGGCGGGCCGTCTGCCGTTGACGAACCCGCCTTGCCGCTGCGCAGCGGCTTATTTTTTGCGGTAGGCGTCGATCACGGCCTGGCCATCGGGGCCGGCGGTCTTGAGCCATTCGGCGGTCATGGTGTCGCCGATCGCCGCGAGCTCCTTCTTGACGCTGTCCGAAGGCGCGGCAATCGTCATGCCCTTGGTGCCGAGCTCCCTGATGTATTCGCCGTCCAGCTTTTCGCTGGTGGCCCAGCCGCGCTCTTCGGCAGCGGCAGCGGCCTTGAGCAGCGCATCCTGCGTGGGCTTGTCGAGCGCATCAAAAGCCTTCTGGCTGACCACCGTGGCATTGCGCGGCAACCAGGCGCTGACCGGATAGAAATACTTGACCTGTTCATGCAACTTGCTCTCCACGCCGCTGGCGCTGGAGGTCAGGAAGTTCTGCACGCCGCCGGTCGCCAGCGCCTGGCCGAGTTCGGCGAGCTGGATGGTCACGGGCTGGGCCTTGAGCAGCTGCGCGATGCGTGTGGTCGCCGGGTTGTAGGCGCGCATCTTGGTGCCGGCAAAGTCGGCCGGCGTCGCCACCGGTTTGAGCGAATACAGCGACTGGCCGGGCCAGGGCACGGTGAACAGCACCTTGACGCCTTGCGAGGCGAGCAGCTTGTCCTGCGCCGGTTTGGCCGCCTGGTACAGGCGTTTGGCATCACCGTAGCTGGTGGCCAGGAAAGGAATGGAGTCCACGCCGAACAGCGGGTTTTCATTGGCCGCGCCCGACAGGATGAACTCGGCCGCCTGGACCTGGCCGGTCTGGACCGCGCGCTTGATCTCGTTGGCCTTGTACAGCGAGCCACCCGGGTGCAGCGTGATCTTGAGCTTGCCGCCGGTGAGCTGGTCCACCTCGTTGGCGAACTGCTGCACGTTCTGCGTCTGGAAACTGTTGGCCGAATAACCGGTGGGCAGGTCCCACTTGGTCTGGGCCTGCGCCGATACCTGGAACAGGCTGGCACAGGCCATGGTCAAACCGCAAATAACTGTCTTCATGAGTGGCTCCTGGTTAGAAACTGGCAAGTTGGTGATTGAGAAGGTCGGTGACCAGCATGGCCCCCGGCGCATGGGTGATGCAAAACGCGGGACGTGCCTGCGCAACGGCTGCCTGGGGGGTAACGCCGCAGGCCCAGAACACCGGAATTTCGTCCGGCTTCACCTCGACGGCGTCGCCATAGTCCGGCTGGTCCAGGTCCCGGATGCCGATCTGTGCCGGGTCACCGATGTGAACCGGCGCGCCATGCACATTCGGGAAACGCGAGGTGATCTGGATGGCCCGGATCGCGTCGGCGGCCTTGAAGGGGCGCATGGACACCACCATGGGGCCATGAAAAATGCCGGCACGCTCGGTGGCGATATTGCTGCGGTACATGGCGACGTTGCGCTGCTGCGTGATGTGGCGCAGCGGCAGGCCGGCCTGCAGCAAGGCCTCCTCGAAAGAGAAGGAACAACCGATGACAAAGGTCACCAGGTCCTTGCGCCAGAGCGCGCTGATGTCCGTCGGCATCTCTGCCAGCTCGCCGTCGCGCCACACACGGTAACGCGGCACGTCGGTGCAGATGTCGATGTCGGCGCCCAGCGCCGGCAGCTGCGCCTGGCCCGGCTCCGACACCGTCAGCAAGGGGCAGGGCTTGGGATTGCGCTGGCAATAACGCAGGAAGTCGTTGGCCTCGGCCTCCGGCAGGATGACCACATTGCCCTGCACATGTTCGCTGGCCAGGCCGCTGGTGTGCGCTGTCCAGCCGCCGCGGCGGATGATGCTGCGCACATGTGCTGCGCTGCGTATGCCGGTCTCACCGAACACGGCGTGTGCCGAAGTGGCGCTTGATTCAAACGATGTGCTCACCAGAAAATTCCCCGTTTGCGTATGTCACTTTCATGACGATGGGCGAATTGTGTGAGTGTCGGTAACCTTCAGCAAATTCAAAATATTTCGCTTACGCCATCGATTTTTTCGATGCTGAATTCAACTCAAGGGTTTGCCCTTATTCGTCGTTTTGGTGCATTTTTGGGGGCGCGCGCGAAATTCATGGCCGACTGAACGACGGTTTCCACGGTCTTGGAACTGGGGTCGGTGCGGTAGCTCGCGTGGATGGGCAAGGACTGCAATTTCGCGTCGCATGCCAATGGCCGCAGACGCGCAAAGCCGGCGAGCCGGTCCACCGCCGCGCGCGGCAACAGGGCCACGCCGAAGCCGCCCTGCACCAGCTGCACCATGGCCGAAATGGAGGAGATGGCGTGCACCTTTTTGGGTTCGAGCCGGCGCACCCTGAACAGGTCGAGCAGGGTCACATGGGGTTGTGAGCCTTTCTGGAAGGTCAGCAATTCCATTTCCGCGAGGTCTTCCAGCCGGTAATTTCTTTTTTTATGCAGGTCCGGATGCCCCACAAAAGCCATCTCCATGGCCGGCAGCGCCTGGTTGCGCACCCCTTCGCTGGAAGCCGGCAACACCGCAAACACGAGGTCGAGCGTGCCGCGCTGGATCAGGTCCACCAGAATGGGCGTGGTTTCGACGGTCAGCTCCAGTTCCAGACCGGGATGGTCGGCACGCAATTTTTCGAGCCAGGGAATCAGCCAGGAATGCAGCACCGACTCGATCGCACCGATGCGCATGGACACCGCCATGGGCTGGTCCGAGCCCATCTCCTGCTTGACCTCGCGCTGCAGCTCCAGCAGCTTTTCGGCGTAAACCAGGAAGCGCGCGCCGGCGCCGGTGAGCTTGAACTGCTTGTCCCGGCGGTCCAGCAGCAGCACGCCGAGCTCGTCTTCCAGGGTGGCGATGCGGCTGGACATCGCTGACTGCGTCAGATAGAGCTTTTCAGCGGCCCGCGAGATGCTTTTGAGCGAGGCCACCCAGTAAAAAGCTTCAACAAAGCGGAGGTTCATGGCATGGGGCCTGGAAAGGATGTCAGGTTTTTTTGGGGTATGCCCGGGGAACTGGCGCGGGTTTTGCGTCTATCCTATCCATACTTAGCATCCTCAACCATCCTATTTGCCCAGGAGCTTTTCCATGAAATTCAAACTTGCACTGATCGCCGCCGTCCTGAGCGTCGGCACCGCTGCCTTCGCCCAGACCAAGTGGGACCTGCCCGCTGCCTACCCGGCCACCAACTTCCACAGCGAAAACCTGGTGCAGTTCGCCAACGACGTCGACAAGGCCAGCGGCGGCAAGCTCAAGATCACGGTGCACGCCAACGCCTCGCTGTTCAAGGCGCCGGAGATCAAGCGTGCCGTGCAGGGCGGCCAGGCGCAAGCCGGGGAAATCCTGCTCGCCAACTTCCAGAACGAATGGCAGATCTTCGGCACCGACGGACTGCCCTTCCTGGCGGACAGCTACGACAGTTCCATGAAGCTCTACCAGGCCCAAAAACCTGCGCTTGAAAAGAAACTGGGCGAACAGGGCATGCAACTGCTGTACGCCGTGGCCTGGCCGCCGCAGGGCATCTACTCCAAGAAGCCGATCAATTCGGCAGCCGACCTCAAGGGCATCAAGTGGCGCGCCTACAGCC
>CALRTF020000275.1:0-5238 GCA_943370985.1 Paenacidovorax caeni | reverse complement strand
GTTGAACATGCGGCTCAAAAAGCTGAAGCGGCCGATCATGAAACCCACCGGGATGCCGACCACGGCCGCCAGGCCGAAGCCCATGGCCACACGCTTGAGCGAGGACAACACGTTCCAGCCTATGCCCTGGTCGTTCGGCCCCTTGCTGTAGAACGGGTCGCTGAAGATTTCGATGGCCTGGACAAAGGTGTCCTTCGGCGAGGGGATGCTCGCGCCGGTGCCCATGGACACCAGTTCCCAGACCAGCAGCAGCAGGCCCAGGCCCAGCAGCGGCGGCAGGATGCCCAGCCAGAGCCAGGAGGCATCGCGTGAGGATTTGGCGGGGGCTGCCGCCGGGAGGCTGGTTTTCATGTCATTTTGGGCTGTAGCCCCCGTGAGGTAAGCGTCACCAGCTATCAAATGTGTAGCGGCTGGTTCTCGGGGTTTGTCTCCGCCGCGAGCTGCCGGCGGGGCGGCCTCGAGCGGGCTGTGGAACACGGCACTGACCATGGTGATCTCCTGAAGAGCCTGATCAGGCCCGGATTTTGAAACCGTCGGCGTATTTCTTCGGGTCCTTGCCGTCCCAGACCGTGCCATCCATCAACTTGTGGCTGCGCATCACATCCTTGGGCACACTGACCTTGGCGGCGGTGGCGGCATCCTTGTAGATGTCGATCTGGTTGATCTGTTTGGCGATGCCCAGGTAATCCGGGTGGTCCTTGATCAGGCCCCAGCGCTTGTGCTGCGTCAGGAACCACATGCCGTCGGACAGGTAGGGGAAGTTGACCGCGCCGTCGTTGAAAAACTTCATGTAGTTGGGGTCGTCCCAGGTCTTGCCCATGCCGTTCTGGTAACGCCCGAGGATGCGCTGGTTGATCGCGTCGACACTGGTGTTGACGTAGCTTTTTTCGGCAATCGTCTCGGCCATCTTGTTCTTGTTCGACAGGCTGGCGTCAATCCACTTGCCGGCCTCGAGGATGGCGGCGGTCACGGCGCGTGCGGTGTTCGGGTTCTTTTTGGCAAAGTCCGAGGTCGTGCCCAGCACTTTTTCAGGATGGTCCTTCCAGATGTCCTGGGTGGTGGTGGCGGTCACGCCGATGCCGTCGATGATGGCGCGGTGGTTCCAGGGCTCACCCACGCAGAAGCCGTCCATGTTGCCGATGCGCATGTTGGCCACCATCTGCGGCGGCGGCACGGTGATGACCTTGGCGTCCTTCATCGGGTTGATGCCGTTGGCTGCCAGCCAGTAGTACAGCCACATGGCGTGGGTGCCGGTCGGGAAGGTCTGCGCAAAGGTGTATTCCCGCTTGTCCGAGGCCATCAGTTTGGCCAGGCCGGCGCCGTCCACGCCGCCCTTGTCCGCCACCTTTTTGGACAGCGTGATGGCCTGGCCGTTGTGGTTCAGGTTCATCAGCACCGCCATGTCCTTCTTCGGACCCGCCGTGCCCATGTGCACGCCGTAAATCAGGCCGTACAGCACATGCGCAAAGTCGAGTTCGCCGTTGACCAGCTTGTCGCGCACGCCGGGCCAGCTGGCTTCCTTGCTGGGGATGATGGTGACGCCGTGTTTCTTGTCGAATCCCAAGACGGAGGCCATGACCACGCTGGCGCAATCGGTCAGCGGGATGAAGCCGATCTTGACTTCCTTCTTCTCCGGCGCATCAGAGCCGGCCGCCCAGGCGCCCGGATTGCCGATGCCGAAGCTGGCTGCGCCGCCCAGGGCGCCGGCCTGGCGGATGAAGTCACGGCGTGTCGGCCTGGCCGGTGTGGGGGAAGTTTGCGTCATGTGGAACTCCTTTGAGTGACAAAACAGAAGAACAAAAACCTGAAACTGAAAACGAAAACGGCGTCCATTTCGGACCTGCACAAGCAAGCTGAAATGGACGCCGTTGTCCGGTGGGAAGTCGTTGCTGACTTTGGAACGGACCGCCGTTGGCCCATTCATGCGTGAACTAAAGCAGCAACCGTGCCAGCATGTTGCAGTGCAGCGTAAATACCTGCTTCTGCCTGTGAAACTGGCTTGCCCGGGCCTGCGGTTTCAGGGTTTGGTGGCTGGGGTGGCGGCGCGCCATCGTGGTGCGGACCCCCGGCGCCCGACCAAAGCCGGTGCGTGACGGGGTCCGGCACCTGCCGGAATCAGGGCGTGCCGGCGGCCAGGTAGTCGGCCATGGCCAGCACCGCCTCGGCCACGTCGGTCAGCCGGCGGTTCTGGCTCATGGCGGTCTGGCGCAGCATCTTGTAGGCCTCTTCCTCGCTGAGCTTGCGGTGGGCCATCAGCAGGCCCTTGGCGCGTTCGACGACTTTGCGTTCATGGAGCGAGGCCCGCGCGGTCTCCAGCTCATCACTCATGACCTGCAGGCGGCTGGCCTGGTCCTGGACCAGCTCGAGGATGGAGCGGTCCAGATGGGGCCCGTAGGGCATCACGGCCGGGTTCAGGCGCTCGGCGCCCCCGGCCGCCGGGCCGGTCTGGCTGCTCAGGGCCGCAAGAATCATCTGGTGGTCATGTAATTCGGCGCGCGCCTGCGCAATTTTCTGGTCGCACAGCAGCAGCAGGTCAGCGGCCAGCTGGTCCTCGACGGTCTTCATGGCGTCGATGCGGCGTGTGCAGCAGTCGAACCAGCTCTGGCTGAGGTTGGGATCGAGCGCACCTGCAGCCGCCGAGCAGGCAATGCGGCGCAGCCGTTCCAGTTCGGCCAGGGTGGCGGCGTCCTGGCTGTGCTGCCAGCGTTCACGCAGCGAGGGCGGGGAAAAGTCGTTGAACACCTGGACGCAGCGCTCCTGCTGCTGGATCAGGTGCAGCCACTGCTGCTGGCCCTGGCTGTCGGCCTGGCCCGAGGCGAAGAGGGCGGCGCCACACGCGCGTTCCTGGCCGGCAAACTCCTTGCCCTGCATGAAATTGAACATGGCGACCAGCAGCCGCGAAATTTCGGGGTTGGTCGCGCTGTCGGCCGCTTCAAACACCACCGCCAGCAGGCCGGTGATCAGTTTGACAAAGGCCGCGGTGGCCTCGGCCGCCGTGCTTTCCTGGGCGGCGATGCGCTGGCGCAGCGCGGGCAGGGCGTCGAGTTCGTGCAGCACAAAGGCAATCCGGCTGAACAGCCGGGCGCCGTTGCTGAGGTGACCGGCATCGGTGTCCAGGTGGTCGAAACTGGCACGCAGTTCGGCCTCGACCTGCCGGCACTCCCTGACCTGTGCCGGCAACTGCGCGGCGAAACGCGCACCGCGCGAGCTCAGGAAGACATTGGAGATGCCGCGTTCCTTTTGCAGCGCATGCACCAGGCGCCCGATCACGTTCACCAGCGCGCTCGTGCGTGTGAGCTGCTCCAGGTCGTTGATTTCGCAACGCCGGGCGGCGATCAGAAAGCTCAGTCCGGATTTCATCGTGGCAGTCAAAAAAGGCAAAAAGAAGGCGGGACGCCATTGTCGTGCAACATCCATGCCGCCTGGTCACGCTGCAGCTGCAGGCATGGGATTTACACTGGCTGCATGCTAGTCCTTGGAATTGAATCGAGTTGCGATGAAACCGGCGTGGCGCTGGTGGACGCGTCGGGCGCAGGTGTGCCGCGGCTGCTGGCGCACGCGCTGCATACCCAGATCGCCATGCACCAGGCCTACGGCGGCGTGGTGCCCGAACTGGCCAGCCGCGATCACATTCGCCGCGTGTTGCCGCTGATCGATGAAGTGGCACGCCGCGCCCAGCGCACGCTGGCGCAGGTGGATGTGGTGGCCTACACGCGCGGGCCCGGGCTGGCCGGCGCGCTGCTGGTGGGCGCGGGTGTGGCCTGCGCGCTGGCCGCCGCACTCGGCAAACCGGTGGTGGGTGTGCATCACCTGGAAGGCCATTTGCTGTCGCCGTTCCTGAGTGCCGATCCGCCTGAATTCGCGTTTGTGGCCTTGCTGGTGTCAGGCGGCCATACCCAGCTGATGCGGGTGGACCGGGTCGGCAGTTATGAATTGCTCGGCGAGACGATCGACGATGCGGCCGGTGAGGCTTTCGACAAATCCGCCAAGTTGCTGGGCCTGCCCTATCCGGGCGGCCCGGCGCTGGCCAAGCTCGCCGGTCAGGGCAACCCGCTGGCCTTCAAGCTGCCGCGGCCCCTGCTGCACAGCGGCGATCTGGACTTTTCCTTCTCCGGTCTGAAAACCGCCGTACTGACGCAGGCCAGAAAGCTGGGCGAGGTCATCAGCGAGACGGACAGGGCCGACCTGGCCGCTTCGACGCAGGCGGCGATTGTCGAGGTGCTGGTCAAAAAATCACTGAAGGCGCTGGAGCAGACCGGTTTGAAGCGGCTGGTCGTCGCCGGCGGCGTGGGCGCCAACACACTGTTGCGTGAACAACTCAATACAGCCTGCGCCAGGCGCGGCATCCGGGTGTTTTATCCGGAGCTGCATTTGTGCACCGACAACGGCGCCATGATTGCCCTGGCAGCCGGCATGCGCCTGCAGGCCGGCCTGGAGCGCGCCAACACCGCCTACAGCTTCGACGTCAAGCCGCGCTGGCCGCTGGGTTTGCTGGCCGCCTGACCCGTCACCGGCAGGTGGGCAGCGGCAACACCGCCAGCACCTGCTGCCAGAGCCTGCGCCATGACGCCCAGTCGTGCCCGCCCGGGGTGGTGAACACGCGCTGCGGCGGCAGCGCGGCTGCCAGCAGGCGGTGGCTGTCCGCAAAACGGTCTTCCGTGCCGTAGGCCAGATAAAGCGCCGGGGTGCCCGGCGGCTGCCTGGCATGGGCCTGCAGCCAGCGCCAGAGCCGTGTTTCCATCTGCTCCAGTGGCAAAGGACCTGTGGGCGCCTGCCAGGCAGCCAGACCACCGGCCTTGCCGATCTCCCGCGTCAGTTCGGGTTCGCCCAGATAGGGTGCCAGCGCGACGATGCCGGTCACGCCGCCCGGCATCTGTTCTTCATGGATCAGCGCACCCAGGCCGCCCACCGAGATGCCGACCAGCCAGATCGACCGGTAGCCCGCCGCGCGGGCGGGTGCCAGCACATCGGCCTCGAGGCGGTCGACCACGCTGCGTTTGTTGTAGTAGGCCATGTGAGCGTCCGCCATCACGATGTCGGCGGCCAGACGCCGCTGCCGGACCTCCTGCACAAAACCCTCGCGCACAAATTCGTCGATCGTCGAATAGGCGCCAGGCAGGAACACCAGCAAGGTGTCGGTTTTGGCGCTGCAGGAGGCCAGGTCCCGCTCGGTCGCCATGGGCACCGTCGCAGGGCGAAACAGGCTGCAGCCAGACAGCAGCAAAAGCCCTGCGCAAA
>CALRTF020000274.1:0-5261 GCA_943370985.1 Paenacidovorax caeni | reverse complement strand
CGCGCATGGACGGCTTCGACCTGGCGCGCAACATCCGTGGCGACGTTCGCCTGAGCAGCCTGCCCATCATCATGATCACGTCGCGGATTGCCGAGAAGCACCGCGAACATGCCAGGGAACTGGGCGTCGATCACTACCTCGGCAAACCTTACGCCGAAGACGAACTGCTCAGCCTGATTCGCCACTACTGCAGTACCGAACTGGCGGCTTGAAGTAAAAACGGCCTCCAGCCCTTGTCCTGCAAGGGCGAGCAGCTATAAAAACTATAGCAGTTCGGGTTCGGCTGGTTTTTTGACGGGTGCGTAGCGCAGCAGCGTCAGGGCCCGGGCCTCTTCATGTTTGACCACGGGAAACGGGTAGTCCTCGCCCAGTTTTATGCCGGCAGCCGTGAGTTCGACCGGGCTTGCCAGCCACGGGCTGTGGATCGCGCGTCCGGCCAGGCCGGCCAGCTGCGGCAAGTACCTGCGGATGAACTTGCCGTCGGCATCGAACTTTTCGCTCTGGGTCACCGGGTTGAAAATGCGGAAATACGGCTGTGCATCGCAGCCGCTGCTGGACGCCCACTGCCAGCCGCCGTTGTTGGCCGACAGGTCAAAGTCGTTGAGGTGGGTGGCGAAGTAGGCCTCGCCCCAGCGCCAGTCAATGCCCAGATCCTTGACCAGGAAACACGCGGTGACCATGCGCAGCCGGTTGTGCATGTAGCCGGTCTGGTTGATCTGCGCCATCGCGGCGTCGACCAGCGGGTAGCCCGTGCGCCCGTCGCACCAGGCCTGGAACCGTGCCTGGGCACCTGGCCCCTGTTCCCACTGGATGGCGTCGTACTCCGGCTTGAAAGAGGACGTGGCCACGTGCGGGAAGTTGCTCAGGATCTGCGCATAAAAATCGCGCCAGACCAGTTCGCTGAGCCAGACCGCGGCGCCCTCGCTGCCCTGCTGTTGCCTCAGCAGCGCAGTGGCCGCCAGGCGGCGTAGGGACACCGTGCCGAAGCGCAGGTGCACGCCCAGGTAACTGGGCCCCTTGACTGCCGGGAAATCGCGGGTGGCGTGGTACTGGTCGATGCGGGCTGCAAATTCGTCAAACAACTGCGACCCGCCGGCACTGCCCGTGGGGATCTTCAGCGCGGCGAGATTGGTCGGTTCAAACCCGAAAGCCGCCAGCTCGGGCACGGCGGTGCGCCATGCGGCAGGACGCGGCGCCAGCGCCGCAGCGTGGTTCCCCACCGCATAGGGGCGCAGGTAAAACGCATCGACCTTCCTGAGCCAGGCGTTTTTGTACGGCGTGAACACGCTGTAAGGCTTGCCGGCCTGCGTCAGCAACTCCTGACGCTCAAAAATCACGTGGTCCTTGAAGGTATGGAAGGCCGCGGCGGATGACGCCAGGGCGCCGGCGACCTGCCGGTCACGGCCCAGCGAATGGGGTTCGTCGTCGTGGTTGGCAAACACCGCGTCCACGCCCAGGGAACGTGCCAGTTCCGGAACAGCCTCGCCGGCGCGGCCATGCAGCGTGATCAGGCCTGCCTCCTCCACGCCGTGTTGCCCGGCCAGCCGCTGCAGCTGCCCGTGCAGGTCCGCCAGGGATTCCCGGATGAATTCGACCCGGCGGTCGGCGCGCGGCAGCCTGTCCAGGATGTCACGGTCCAGCACAAACACGCAGAAGACCTGGCGGCATGCCTTGAGGGCGTGGTACAGCGCCGCATTGTCATCACAGCGCAGGTCGCGCCGGAACCACATCAGGCCCTTGTCAAATTGCTTGTCCATGTTCAGAAAATGTTGCTGGCGGGGTGAAGGGTGCGGGCAGGGTTTTTCCACCGGCGCGGGCTGCCTGCGCGTAAAATCGCGTCATGGCCATGGATTCTGCACCGATCAATCTTACCCACCACTTCCTGATTGCCATGCCCGGTCTGGACGACGAGGCTTTCGCCAGAAGTGTGGTGTACATGTGCGAACACAGTGACCGTGGCGCGCTGGGGCTGGTGATCAACAAACCCAGCGACATCAACCTGCAGAACCTGTTCGACAAGGTCGCTTTGCCCTTGCGACGCGAGGACCTGACCGGCTCACCGGTGTTCCAGGGCGGTCCGGTCCAGACCGAACGCGGTTTTGTGCTGCACGAATGCATGCTGGAAGGCAGTGAATCCGTCTACGCCTCGACCATGACCATCCCCGGCGGACTTGAGATGACCACCTCCCGCGATGTGCTGGAAGCCCTGTCCACCGGCGCCGGACCCCGCAAGGTGTTTGTCTCGCTGGGCTATTCCTCCTGGGGCGAGGGCCAGCTGGAGTCCGAGATTTCCGAAAACAGCTGGCTGACCGTGGAGGCCGACCTGTCGCTGATTTTCGACACGCCGGTCGAACAGCGTTATGACAAGGCCCTGCTGCTGCTGGGCCTGCAAAGCTGGATGTTGTCGCCCGAGGCCGGCCACGCATGAGGGCGTATCTATAAATCCGAGTACCAGGCGCATGGCCGCGTTGCGCGGTACCCGGAATCCTCATGCACCCAGGTGCATTCCGGTGTCCTCCGTTCCGTGCGCCTTGCCCTGCATCCCGGTATTCGAATTTCTAGACACACCCATGAGCGCTGAGTTGCAAACATTTCTCGCTTTCGATTTCGGCCTCAAGCGCACCGGTGTGGCCACCGGCAACCGGCTCACGCGCACGGCAACGCCGCAGGGCAGCATTGCCGCCGAGGGTGATGCACGGTTCACCGCGATTGCCCTGAAGATCCGCGAGTGGCAACCCGATGCGCTGGTGGTCGGCATTCCCTGTCACCCTGATGGCGCCAGCCATGAAAACACCGCGCGTGCCCTGAAGTTCGCGCGCCAGTTGCGGGGCCGCTTCGGCCTGCAGGTGTTCGAGGTCGATGAACGCTACAGCACCACGGAAGCCCTGTCGCAAGGCGCGCCCGATGCCGATGCCGCGTCTGCCTGCATAATCCTCGAGCAATTTTTAAGGAGTCTTCCATGAGCAGTGCACCACAGCGCCGCGCGGCGGCAAGCCGCGCGCCGGACCGTCCACGGGCAGCCGCATGAGCAGCCTGACCCTGGATGCGGAGGCGCTGTACCGCGAGGTGCTGCGTGTCATGCCGCAGATGCTCGCGACATCCGGACAGAAGCCGCGCCTGGTGGGTGTCGCTTCAGGCGGCGTGTGGCTGGCCGAACGCCTGCGCGCCGACCTGGGCCTGACCGAAGGAGCCGGCACCCTGTCGTCGGCGATGCACCGCGATGATTTTGCCCAGCGCGGCCTGTCGGCCAGCGGCCAGACCGTGCTGCCCTTCGACGTCAACGGTGCCGACCTGATCGTGCTCGACGATGTGCTCTACACCGGGCGCACCATACGCGCGGTGCTCAACGAGCTGTTCGACTACGGCCGGCCGGCCAGTGTCAGGCTGGTGGTGCTGGTGGACCGGGGCGGCCGCGAGTTGCCCATCCAGGCCGACTTTGCGGCGGCGCGTGTGGCCTTGCCGGCGGCGCAGTCGCTGGCTCTCGCGCGCAGCGATGATGGCCATTTCAGTTTCCAGGTGCAAGGAGCGACCCCATGACCCCCCGTAACGGCGGCCTCGCCGCACGCAAGGCCTGACCATGTTGTACCGACGAAATCCGCAGCTCAACAAGAACGGCGAACTGATCCACCTGCTGTCGATCGAGGGGCTGCCCAAAGCCACACTCACGCAGATCCTGGACACTGCCGCCAGTTTTGTCAGCGTCAGCGACCGCGAGGTCAAGAAGGTGCCGCTGCTGCGCGGCAAAAGCGTCTTCAACCTGTTTTTCGAGAACTCCACCCGCACCCGCACGACCTTCGAGATCGCCGCCACGCGCCTGTCGGCTGACGTGATCAACCTGGATATCGCGCGCTCCTCGGCTTCCAAGGGGGAGTCCCTGCTCGACACCATCTCCAACCTGAGCGCGATGGCGGCCGACCTGTTTGTGGTGCGGCACAGCGAGTCAGGCGCGCCCTACCTGATCGCGCAACACGTCGCGCCGCATGTCCATGTGATCAATGCCGGCGACGGCCGCCACGCGCATCCGACCCAGGGGCTGCTGGACATGTACACCATCCGCCACTACAAGAAGGACTTCAGCCAGCTGACGGTGGCCATCGTCGGCGACGTGCTGCATTCCCGCGTGGCGCGCTCCGACATCCATGCACTGACGACGCTGGGTTGCCCTGAAGTGCGTGTGGTGGGGCCCAAGACCCTGGTGCCCGCCGACATGGCGCAGATGGGTGTGCGGGTCTGCCACACGCTGGAAGAAGGCATCCGCGATGCCGACGTTGTCATCATGCTCAGGCTGCAGAACGAACGCATGTCCGGCGCCTTGCTGCCCAGCAGCCAGGAGTTCTTCAAGAGCTTCGGCCTGACCAACGAGAAACTGCAACTGGCCAGGCCGGATGCCATCGTGATGCATCCCGGCCCGATCAACCGCGGTGTCGAGATCGACTCGGCCGTGGTCGATGGCGCGCAAAGCGTGATCCTGCCGCAGGTCACCTTCGGCATCGCCGTGCGCATGGCGGTGATGAGCATTGTTGCCGGGAATGAAGCATGAATAAAAGCCCCCACGCTTGTCGCTGCGCGTACTGCGCTGCACCTTGCAGGCCGCCGCTCGCCAGAGGCTTCGCTTCTGTCGCCTGTCCGAAGCTGCTCAAGCAGCTTCGGAGCCGCAGGCTCCAGCCCCGAGGGGGCGCATTTTTCCTTGGGGCGGCCCGGCGGAAAAACATGTCGCCCCGAACTTGCCGCTTCGCGCGCTGCGGAGAAAAAGCATGAAGATACTCATCAAAAACGGTCGCGTCATGGATCCGGCTTCGGGCCACGACGCGGTGGGCGACGTGGCGATCGCCGCCGGACGCATTGTGTCGCTCAAGGGCGCGACGGCCGACTTCACGCCGAACAAAACCATCGATGCCGCCGGCTGCATCGTTGCGCCCGGGCTGATCGATCTGTCGGCGCGGCTGCGCGAGCCCGGTTACGAGCATGAAGGCATGCTGGAGAGCGAACTCGCTGCAGCCGTCGCCGGCGGCGTGACCAGCCTGGTTTGCCCGCCCGACACCGATCCGGTGCTCGACGAACCCGGCCTGGTCGAAATGCTCAAGTTCCGCGCCGAAAAACTGCATCAGTCGCGCGTGTTCCCGCTGGGCGCGCTGACGCGGGCGCTCCAGGGCGAGGCGCTGACGGAAATGGTGGAGCTGACCGAGGCCGGCTGTGTCGGCTTCAGCCAGGCCGATGTGCCACTGGCCAACACCCAGGTGCTGCTGCGTGCGCTGCAATAT
>CALRTF020000273.1:0-5269 GCA_943370985.1 Paenacidovorax caeni | reverse complement strand
CCGGCGTGGTCGGTCACCTGAACTCGGGCACCACCATTCCCGCTTCCAAGGTCTACAACGACTGCGGCATTCCCCACGTCACAGGTGCTGCGACCAACCCCGACCTGACCAAACCCGGCTACAAGACCACCTACCGCATCATTGCCAATGACCTGGCACTGGGCGCAGGCCTGGCTTTCTACGCCGCCGATACGCTGAAGCTGAAGAAGGTCGCGATCATCGACGACCGTTCCGCCTACGGCCAGGGCGTCGCCGACATCTTCAAGAAAACTGCCAAGGAAAAAGGCATGACCGTGGTGGACGAACAGTTCACCACCGACAAGGCCACCGACTTCATGTCCATCCTGACCGCCATCAAGGCCAAGGGCCCTGACGCCGTGTTCTACGGCGGCATGGACCCGCAAGCCGGCCCGATGCTGCGCCAGATGGAGCAACTCGGCATGAGCAAGGTCAAGTATTTCGGTGGTGACGGCATCTGCACTTCCGAGATCGCCAAGCTCGCCGGCGGCGCCAAAACCCTCGAAAACGTGATCTGCGCCGAAGGCGGCGCTTCGCTGGCCAAGATGCCCGGCGGCACCGAGTGGAAAAAGCGCTACGACGAGAAGTACCCGAACCAGTTCCAGGTCTACAGCCCGTACACCTATGACGCGACCTTTGTGCTGGTTGACGCGATGAAACGCGCTGACTCGATCGATCCCAAGGTTTACACCCCCAAGCTGATTGAGACCAGCTTCAAGGGCGTGACGACCACGATCGAGTTCCTGCCCAACGGCGAACTGAAAAACCCGGCCATCACCCTGTACAACTACAAGGACGGCAAAAAGACACCGCTGGAATAAGTTTCCGGTCGATCCATGAAAAAGCCGCCGCAAGGCGGCTTTTTTTTGGACGCTCGCCGGCAGGGCGCTGCATGGTGTGGGGTGCCGAAGCCGCGCCTGGGCGCAGGGGAAAAGCGCAGGGCCAACAAAAAACCCATCAGTACTTGCGTGCTGATGGGTCTGTTGCGACTGGCGTCCATGGGGGCTGGAACCCCGCATGATGTTGATAACTCTGGCGGAAGAGGCGGGATTCGAACCCGCGGTAGGTTTAACCCTACGCACGCTTTCCAGGCGTGTGACTTAAACCGCTCATCCACCCTTCCGCGAAGCCTCACATTGTAGCAGTCAGACAGGGGCGCGGTGCGGGCCGGGCGCGGTTTTTAGTGCAGCGCGTTGCGGAAGCGGTGTTTTTCCAGCTGGGCCAGCGTCACAAATTCGAGCGCCCGCTGGTGGGTGGACTCCAGCACCACCGGCGGCGCCAAGCCGGCCTCGAGCGCTTCGCGCCAGCGATTGGCGCACAGGCACCAGCGGTCGCCCGGCTTCAGCCCGGCAAAGCGGTATTCCGGCCGGGGCGTGGACAGGTCATTGCCGCGAGACAGGGAGAAGTCGAGGAATTCCCGCGTCACCCGGACGCAGACCAGGTGAGAGCCAAGGTCGGATGCGTCGGTGTTGCAGCAACCGTCGCGGAAATACCCCGTCAGCGGGTCGTAGGAGCAGGGGACCAGCTCGCTGCCCAGCACGTTCCTGGCGTTCATCAGCGTTGTCGCCTTCCGCTCAAAGCGGCCTGGTCGATTGCACCATGGTCATGGCCGAGGTGATCAAAGCCGAGACTTCGGTCATGTTGCTGGGCACGATCAGGGTGGTCTTGGCATCGGCGGCCACGCGCGAGTAGGCTTCCACGGCTTTTTCGGCCACCTTGAGCTGCACCGCCATTTCGCCGCCCGGTTGGCGGATCGAGGCGGCGACGCGTTCAATCGCCTGCGCCGTGGCGTCGGCCACGGCGGTGATGGCGGCCGCCTCACCCTGGGCGTTGTTGATGGCGGCGAGTTTTTCACCTTCGGAGCGGGCGATGAAGGCCTCGCGCTCGCCGGTGGCGATGTTGATCTGCTCCTGGCGGCGGCCTTCAGACGCGGCGATCAGCGCGCGCTTTTCGCGCTCTGCGGTGATCTGCGACTGCATTGCCAGCAGGATTTCCTTGGGCGGCGTCAGGTCCTTGATTTCATAACGCAGCACCTTCACGCCCCAGTTCAGCGCGGCTTCGTCGATCGCGGCCACCACCTGCGCATTGATGATGTCGCGCTCCTCGAAGGTCTTGTCGAGCTCGAGCTTGCCGATCACGGAGCGCAGCGAGGTCTGCGCCAGCTGCGTGACAGCGACGATGTAATTGGACGAGCCGTAACTTGCGCGCATCGGGTCGGTCACCTGGAAGTACAGGATGCCGTCCACTTGCAGCTGCGTGTTGTCGCGCGTGATACAGACCTGGCTGGGCACATCCAGCGGGATTTCCTTGAGCGAATGTTTGTAGGCCACACGGTCGATGAAGGGAATCAGGAAATTCAGGCCGGGTGTCAGGCTGGCGTGGAATTTCCCCAGGCGCTCGACCACCCAGGCGTTTTGCTGGGGCACGACCTTGATGCTGCGCGCGATAAAAATGACGGCAATCACCAGAATGACGAGTGCAATTTCCATGAAGTTCTCCGTTTAAACAAAAAGGGGCCGCTGCCGTTGGCGCGGGAAGGGCGGCATCAGGCCTTGTCGACCACGAGGCGGTTGCCGTTCAATTGCCGGACCCTGAACAGGCCGGGCTGCGGCGCGGCCTGGCGGTCTGCGAGTTCCACGGTCCACTGGGCGCCGCGGTATTTCACGCTGGCGGTGGCATCGTCATTCCATTGCGCTACATGCACGGTTTCGCCGATGTCCATCTGGACATCGCGGTTGGCATTGGCTGCTGCGGGTTTGGGGTCCTTGCTGCGCTTCCAGTGCCAGGCCACGACCGCGCCGCCGCCCACCACCGCCGCGACAACAATCTGCACGATGAGGGACGCGCCCAGGTGGGCGGCCAGCGCTGCGGCAATCATGCCGACGGCCAGCATCAGCAGGTAAAACGTCCCGGTGACCAGTTCCAGGGCCACGGCGGCACCTGCCAGCAGCCACCAGATGGTTGATTCGCTCATGTGCGGTTTCCCCCTGCGTTTCGTAAAAGCCACATTTTGGGCCAGATGTGTGAATTGGCAAGCTTAACCCGGCCGCGGCAAGGCCAAGCGGACTCGGTCTTCACCAAATATCCTTACACTTCGCCCCTGATTAGACTTTTTTGGCAGTCCCAGGCAAAGGCCTTTTGATGAAATTCCGCTTTCCCATCGTCATCATCGACGAAGATTTCCGCTCCGAAAATACCTCCGGCCTGGGCATTCGTGCGCTGGCGCAGGCCATTGAAACCGAGGGCTTCGAAGTGCTGGGCGTGACCAGCTACGGCGACCTGTCGCAGTTTGCGCAGCAGCAAAGCCGCGCCAGTGCCTTCATCCTGTCGATCGACGACGAGGAGTTCACGCCCGGCCCGGATCTGGACCCGGCGGTGCTGAACCTGCGCCACTTCATCGAGGAAGTGCGGCGCAAGAACCTCGATGTGCCGATTTACGTCTATGGCGAGACCAAGACCTCGCGCCACATCCCGAACGACATCCTGCGCGAGCTGCATGGTTTCATCCACATGTTCGAGGACACGCCGGAGTTCGTGGCGCGCCACATCATCCGCGAGGCCAAGAGTTATCTCGAAGGTGTGCAGCCGCCGTTTTTCAAGGCGCTGCTGGACTACGCCGAGGACGGCTCCTACTCCTGGCACTGCCCGGGGCACTCGGGCGGCGTCGCTTTTCTCAAGAGCCCGGTCGGGCAGATGTTTCACCAGTTTTTCGGCGAGAACATGCTGCGTGCCGACGTCTGCAATGCCGTCGAGGAACTGGGCCAGTTGCTCGATCACGACGGCCCGGTGGGCGCCTCCGAGCGCAATGCCGCGCGCATCTTCAACGCCGATCACTGCTTTTTTGTCACCAACGGCACCTCGACCTCCAACAAGATGGTCTGGCACCACACGGTGGCGCCGGGCGATGTGGTGGTGGTGGACCGCAACTGCCACAAGTCCATCCTGCACGCCATCATCATGACCGGGGCGATCCCGGTGTTCCTGAAGCCGACGCGCAATCACTTCGGCATCATCGGCCCTATCCCGAAGGAGGAGTTCGAGCAGGCCTCGATCCAGGCCAAGATCAAGGCGAATCCCTTGCTCAAGGGCGTGGACGCGAAAAAGGTCAAGCCGCGAGTGCTGACGCTGACCCAGTCCACCTACGACGGCGTGCTCTACAACACCGAAACCATCAAGGGCATGCTCGACGGTTACGTCGAGAACCTGCACTTCGACGAGGCCTGGTTGCCGCACGCCGCCTTCCACCCGTTTTACGGCAGCTACCACGCGATGGGCAAAAAACGCGCGCGGCCCAAGCAGGCCATGGTGTATGCCACGCAGTCCATCCACAAGCTGCTGGCCGGCATCAGCCAGGCCAGCCATGTGCTGGTGCAGGACTCGCAGACCGTCAAGCTGGACCGCCACCTGTTCAACGAGGCCTACCTGATGCACACCTCGACATCGCCGCAGTACAGCATCATCGCCAGTTGCGATGTGGCTGCCGCGATGATGGAACCGCCCGGCGGCACGGCGCTGGTGGAAGAAAGCATCCTGGAGGCGCTGGACTTCCGCCGCGCCATGCGCAAGGTCGCCGAAGAGTACGGTGATGACTGGTGGTTCAAGGTCTGGGGACCGGACAAGCTGGTCGAGGAGGGCATAGGGCGCTCGGAAGACTGGATCATCAAGGGCGAGTCGAAGAACGCCAAGGCCGGTGTCAACTGGCACGGCTTCGGCAAGATGGCGACCGGCTTCAACATGCTGGACCCGATCAAGTCGACCATCGTCACGCCCGGCATGGACCTCAACGGCAAGTTCGCCAAAACCGGCATCCCGGCCAGCATCGTGACCAAGTTCCTGGCTGAACACGGCGTGGTGGTGGAGAAAACCGGCCTCTACAGCTTTTTCATCATGTTCACCATCGGCATCACCAAGGGCCGCTGGAACAGCATGCTGACCGCGCTGCAGCAGTTCAAGGACGACTACGCCAAGAACCAGCCGATGTGGCGCATCCTGCCCGAGTTCTGCCAGAAGTTTCCGCGTTACGAGAAGATGGGACTGGCCGACCTGTGCCAGCACATCCACAACCTTTACGCCAAGTACGACATCGCGCGCCTGACCACCGACATGTACCTGAGCGACCTGACGCCGGCCATGAAACCCAGCGACGCCTATGCCCACATCGCGCTGCACAAGACCGAGCGCGTCGAGATCGACAAGCTCGAGGGCCGCATCACGGTCGGCCTGGTCACGCCGTATCCGCCAGGCATTCCGC
>CALRTF020000272.1:0-5274 GCA_943370985.1 Paenacidovorax caeni | reverse complement strand
GCCGCCCGACCGGATCACGCACACCAGCGAAAAAACGGCACGCGGCGCGGGCGTGAACCTGATGGTCTTCACCAGCGAGGGGGCGGCGATCGAATGGCTCTGCAGCAGTGAATGACGCTGAGCCAGATCGTGCTGTTCCTGCTGTGCGTGGTGCTGGCCACCGGCGCACAAAGCCTCAGCGGTTTTGCGTTTGCGCTGGTGCTGCTGGGCCTGGCCGGCCTGCTGGAGCTGGCGCCGCTGGCCGATCTGGCCAATGTGGCGACGGTGCTGGGTCTGGAATGCGCTGGTGGCCCTGCGCGGCTCGCGCGGGCACCTCGATGTGGCGGCGTTTCGCGATCTTTCGCTGGGCGGCGCCGCGGGCATTCTGCTCGGGGTGCTGCTGCTGGGCTGGCTCAGCGTCCATGTCACGCTGGCGCTGCGGGTGTTGCTGGGGCTGACGGTGATCGCCTGCGCCGTGATTGTGCTCAGGCAGAGCGCGGCGCTGCATGAACGTTCGTCGGCCGGCAGCTTCCGGCGCTGGGGCGCGGCCTCGGGCCTGCTGACCGGCCTGTTCGCCACCGGTGGCCCGCCGCTGGTCTATCACATCTACCGCCAGCCGATGGCGCTGCGGACCGTGCGCGACACACTGGTGGCCACCCTGGCGGCGAGTTCGCTGCTGCGGCTGGTGGTGGCGATTCCGGCCGGGCAGTTCAGCATCAACGCCCTCAAGCTCAGCCTGCTGGCCGCCCCGCTGGTGTTCGGCCTGAGCTGGTGGCTGGAGCGGCATCCGCCCGGCTGGTCGCGGCAGGTGGTGCTCCGGCTGGTCTGCGCGCTGCTGTTGCTGACAGGTGTCGGCCTGCTGCTTCCTGCGCTGCTGCAGATGATCCGCGCCTGAGGCCTGCTGTCCCCCATTTTTCACGCGAAATCGGGCTCCAGCCCTTGCCCGGCAAGCCTAAGCTGCTATTGATCTGATAGCGGGCCGCGATGCCGTTCGGCACCGATTTCCGACCGTCAGGCAGTCCAGGCCCGTGTAAGGCAAAGGGTTACCTGTCATCCCTGACAGGTAGGACAGCGCTGCCACGCCGGCGCAGATAAGCCCTTGTTACTAGTGAGCGCGCCTGTTTGACCCGGCCCTGCACACCTTTGTGGCGTTAGGCCCCAGGCTGCGCTGTCAGCTCTGACAGGATTGCCGCGTTCGGGACGACTCCACACAATCACCACAGGTTTTCAATTCGCACAGCGAGGTTTCTCATGACGAAATTCCATTCCTTCAAGCGTGGACTGCTGGCGGTTTTGCTGACGGCAGGCGGGTCCACAGTCTTTGGCCAGGCCGGCAACCCGAACAACCCGCCCGTCAAGGCGGCAGCCTCAGCCACAGCCGCCGCGCCAACGGTCACCCGTGCCAGCACCAGCACCAGCGTAACCCCCAAGCCCGGCCGCACCGCAGCGCCCGCGGTGGCGCCAGCACCCCTGGACTGGCCGACCAAACCGATACGGCTGCTGATCGGCTTTCCGGCGGGTTCGGTGCAGGACCTGTCGGCCCGCGCCATTGCCGAACCCCTGTCGAAGGCACTGGGCCAGCCCGTCATCGTCGAAAACAAGGCCGGCGCCTCGGGCACCATTGCGGCCGACCAGGTCGCCAAGGCCACCGACCTGCACACCTTCGGCGTCATGAACAACAGCCAGCTCACGATTGCGCGGCTGCTCAACCCCATGATTGCCTACGACCCGGCGATCGATCTGGCGCCAATAGCCCTGATTGGCACCACCCCCATGGTGCTGGTGGTCAGCAACTTCGCCCAGGGCAGCTCGCCGCAGGAATGGCTGACCTGGCTGCGCAACCAGGGCGACAAGGCCAACTACGGCTCACCCGGCGCGGGCACGCCCGGCCATCTGGGCATGGAGCTGATCAAGAGCCGCAGCGGCGGCCTGGGCGTGATGCATGTGCCCTACCCCGGCAACCCGCAGCTGATCACCGCCATGCTGGGCGGCCACCTGCAGGCGGCGTTGCTGCCGCCGGGTCTGGCGCTGCAGCAGGTCAAGGCCGGCAAGATGAAGGTGATCGGCGTGACCTCGGAGCAGCGCAGCATGCTGGCCCCGGAACTGCCCACCATGCGTGAAGTCGGCATCATGGGCGCCGACATGGAACTGTTTACCGCGCTGGCCGGGCCGGCGTCCCTGCCGGCAGCCGTGCGCGAAAAGCTCGGGGCCGCCGTGATCGAGGTCCTCAAGGCCAGCGAAACCCGCGCACGCCTGATCACGGTGGGCTGGCAGCCGGCCCCGTCCACCGCCGAGGGCCTGCGCACCCGCATGCGCGCCGACACCCGCAACCTGGGCGGCATCATCATGATGCGCGGCATTCGCGCCGACAGCTGAGTTTTTTCACCGCGTTTCTTCAAGCACCTCGTTTTGGCCGCCCTCTCACAGGGGCGGCTTTTTTTTGCCTGCGTGGCGCATTCCCTTGTGGGACAGAAGTGCCTGCCTTCGAAGGTCATCTGCGCAAGCCAGCAAGCGGCAGCCAGCTGACTGTTAAAGTGAAAAACGACTTTGACAAGGAGCCCGATGCCCATGACCGATACCCGTGCCAAGCCTTCCTCCACCATCCCCGCGCCTGGCGTGTCCCACGCCGACCGGGTGGATGACGACGGCGGCCGGCCGGCGAAGTGGAACCTGATCGGCCCCGGCCTCGTCGTGGCCGCCACCGGTGTCGGCGCGGCCGACATGGTGGCGACGCTGGTGGCCGGTTCACGTTATGGCTATGGCCTGCTGTGGGCCGTGATCCTGGGTGTGATCCTCAAGATCATTCTGGTCGAAGGCGCCGGGCGTTACACCCTGTCCACCGGCAAGACCATCTTCGAGGGCTGGCGTTCGCTGGGGAAATGGACCACCTGGTACTTCGGGCCCTACATCATGATCTGGGGTTTTGTCTATGGCGCCACCGCCATGTCCTCGGCGGCGTTGCCGCTGGCCGCGCTCTTCCCGGCGGTGGACCTCAAGATCTGGGCCGTGCTCATGGGCCTGGCCGGCTTCGCCATGGTCTGGTTCGGCAAGTACGAATTTTTCGAGAAGGTCACGGCAGCGCTGGTCGGCACCATGTTCGTCACGGTGGTCGGCCTGGCCGTGATCGCCGTGCCCAACCTGCCGGACATGCTGCGCGGCCTGGTGCCCATGATCCCGGACGGCGGCCTGCTCTACACGCTGGCGCTGGCCGGCGGCGTCGGCGGCACCATCACGCTGGCGGCTTATGGCTACTGGCTGCGCGAAAAAGGCTGGTACACGCCCAAGTGGATGAAGGTCATGCGTATCGACAACACGGTCGCCTATGTGATGACCGGCATCTTCGTGATTTCGATGCTGATTGTCGGCGCCGAGGTGGTGCGCTCGGCCGGTGTGTCCCTGAGCGCCGGCGATGAAGGCCTGCTCGACCTGCGCGGCGTGCTGAGCGAGCGTTACGGCAATTTTGTCGGCACCGCCTTCCTGGTCGGCTTCTGGGCCGCGTCCTTCTCGTCCATCATCGGTGTGTGGAACGGCGTCTCGCTGATGTTTGCCGATTTCTGGGGCAACATCCGCGGACTGCCTTCCGGCGATCCGGCCACACGCATCGGCGGCAAGTACTTCCGCTTTTACGTGCTCTGGCTGACCTTTCCGCCCATGGTGCTGTTCCTGCTGAACAAGCCGATCGGCCTGATCCTCGCCTACGGCGTGCTCGGCTCGCTGTTCATGCCTTTCCTGGCAGTGACGCTGCTGGGCCTGCTCAACGGCAAACGCGCCGCCAAAGGCTGGGCCAACACCTGGAAAGGCAACCTGATGCTGTCGATCACCGCGCTGCTGTTCATCGTGCTCGGCGGGCAGCAGCTGCTCTCGGCCGTGAAACCGCTGTTCGGCAACTGAGGGCCCGCTGCTGTTTTCCTGATTGAAATACCCGCCAGCCCTTGACTGGCGAGCGCATTCAGCTATTTATATGATAGCAAGCCGCTGCCGTATCGGCGAAGGCGTCAGGCGGCACTGCCGTCCAGCATCGCGCGGACCTTGTGCGACAAGGCATCGATCTCGAAGGGTTTGGTCATGACTTCCATGCCTTGCTCCATCACGCCGTTACCCACGGCGGCGTTTTCGGCATAACCGGTGATAAACAAGACCTTGAGCCCGGGACGCACCACGCGGCCGGCGTCGGCGACCTGGCGGCCGTTCATGCCGCCGGGCAGGCCCACATCGGTCACCAGCAGGTCGATGCGGCCGTCGGACTGCAGGATGTGCAGGCCGGTCGGACCGTCGCCCGCCACCAGCACGCGGTAACCGCCCTCGATGAGCAACTCGCGGATCACCTCGCGCACCACTTCCTCGTCCTCGATCAGCAGCACGGTTTCACCGTCGCCGGCACCCGCCGCGCCGGCCGCGGGGCCATGCGCCTCCTGCGGGGTGGCGCCGGCAAAACGCGGCAGGTAGATACGCATGGTGGTGCCGCGCCCGATCTGCGAATCCACGCTGATTCGCCCGCCCGACTGCCGCACAAACCCGTACACCATGGACAAGCCCAGGCCCGTTCCCTGCCCGATCGGCTTGGTGGTGTAGAAGGGATCGAAGATGCGTGTGATGACCTCGGGCGACATGCCCACGCCGGTGTCGGTAACGCTGAGGCAGACATAGTCCCCGGGGGCCAGGTCATGCGCGGCGGCTTCGCTGTCGCCGAAGGCCTGGTTGGCGGCCACGATGGACAGCTGCCCGCCCGCCGGCATCGCGTCGCGCGCGTTGATGCACAGGTTGAGCAGGGCATTTTCAAGTTGCGACGGATCGGCCTGGGTGGGCCACAGATCGGCGGGGCCGTCGACCTCGACGCGCACACCGGGGCCGACCGCGCGGCGGATCAGGTCGCTCATCCCATCCACCAGGCGGTTCACATCGACGGGCCGGGGATCCAGCGTCTGGCGCCGTGAAAACGCCAGCAGCCGGTGCGTCAGCGCGGCGGCACGGCGCACCGAACTTTCGCTCATCTCGATATACCGCTCCAGTCCTTCGATCTGGCCGGCCTGCAGCCGCTTTTGCATCACCTGCAGGCTCCCGCCTATGCCGGCCAGCAGGTTGTTGAAGTCATGCGCAATGCCGCCGGTGAGCTGGCCGACCGCTTCCATCTTCTGCGCCTGGCGCAGCGCCTCCTGCGTTTCCAGCAGCGCCTTGTGTTCATGCAGGCGCTCCGTGATGTCGGAGCCCGACATGAAGGCGCCGACCTGATGGCCGTCCTCGCCGCGCAGCACCTCGAATTTCATCTCGTAATGCCGGCGCGCGTGTTGCGCGTCG
>CALRTF020000271.1:0-5276 GCA_943370985.1 Paenacidovorax caeni | reverse complement strand
GGGTCGCCTTCTCTTTGCTTACTTTCTCTTGGCGAAGCAAGAGAAAGTGAGTCGCCCGCCGGGGCGAGACCCGGCTTGTTGGTAACCCGCACTGCCCGAGGCGAAGAAGGCTTCGACAGGCTCAGCCCGAACGGCGGAGCTTATCGGTCATGGATCCCGGATCAAGTCCGGGATGACAGACAAAACATTTTGTTCGCTGTGAATTCCATAGCTGCTTACGCCCGTCGGACAAGGGCTGGAGGCCAATTCGACCTATAAGACAGGCTATTTCGGCAAGCCCGCCGCCTGCCGGGCCAGGTCGGTCACCCGGGCCCAGTCGCCGCGCGCCAGCGCATCGGCCGGCACCAGCCAGGAGCCGCCGACACAGGCGACGTTGGCCAGCGCCAGGAACTCCGCCGCGTTGGCCGCGGTGATGCCGCCGGTCGGGCAGAAC
Organism: Paenacidovorax caeni; assembly: GCA_943370985.1. Taxonomy (GTDB): domain Bacteria; phylum Pseudomonadota; class Gammaproteobacteria; order Burkholderiales; family Burkholderiaceae_C; genus Polaromonas; species Polaromonas caeni_A. The sequence continues at coordinate 4,843 of CALRTF020000271.1, read as the reverse complement.
CTCACATCGCCGAAGGGCCCGCCCCAGGCCTTGAGCATGGCCAGGCCGCCGGCCTGCATGGCCGGGAAAAACTTGAGCTCGGTGTGCCCGTCTTCCTGCGCCGCCATGATCTCGCTGCCGGTGGCCACACCGGGCAGCAGCGGCAGGTGGACATCGCGGCAGGCCGCGCCGACCGCATGCGTGTAACCCGGGCTCACGATGAAGCGCGCGCCGGCCATCGCGCAGGCCTGCACATCGGCGGCACTGCGCGCGGTGCCGGCACCGACCACCGCTTCGGGCACGTCGCGCGCGATCGCCTCGATGCAGGCCAGCGCCTGCGGCGTGCGCAAGGTCACCTCCAGCATGCGGATGCCTCCCAGCACCAGCGCGCGCGCCAGCGGCACCGCATGCGCCACGTCGTTGAGCACAATCACGGGGATCACCGGCGCGTCCTGCATCACCTGCAGGGCTGTCAGCGGACCGGATGTATGAATGTTCAGGTCCACGACAACGCCCCTTCTTCAGCGGTGAGCGCATGGCGCCGCATGCCCGCAAACAGTTCACGCCCCATGCCGAGGCCGTTGGCCACACGCAGCGCTTCGGGCATCACGGCGGGCGCGCGCGCGGCCCAGTCGGCCGCAGCCACCTTGATTTCGAGGACGCCCTTGATCGAATCGAGCAACACCAGGTCGCCGTCGCGTACTTTCGCCAGCGGCCCGCCGGCCGCAGCCTCGGGGGACACATGGATGGCCGCCGGAACCTTGCCGGAAGCACCGCTCATGCGCCCGTCGGTCACCAGCGCAACCCTGAAGCCCTTGCCCTGCAACACCGCCAGCGGCGGCGTGAGCTTGTGCAGCTCCGGCATGCCGTTGGCCTGCGGGCCCTGCCAGCGCACCACACAAATCACATCGCGGTCCAGCTCGCCGGCCTGGAAGGCCAGGTGCAGGGCTTCCTGGGAATCGAAGACACGCGCCGGCGCTTCGATCACGTGGCGGTCGTCCGGCACCGCCGAGACCTTGATCACGCTGCGGCCCAGGTTGCCCTGCAGCAGCTTGAGGCCGCCGCTGGCACTGAAGGGCGCACTGGCCGGCCGCACGATGGCCTCGTCCTTCGACGGGCCCATCTCGTGCCAGGCCAGCTTGCCGTCGCGCATTTCCGGCTCGCGGGTGTATTCGCGGATGCCACCGGCACGCACCGTCAGCACGTCCTCATGCATGAAGCCGGCGTCCAGCAGTTCACGGATCACAAAACCGGTACCACCCGCGGCCTGGAACTGGTTCACGTCGGCGCTGCCGTTGGGATAGACATGTGTGAGCAGGGGCACGACGTTGGACAAATCCGAAAAATCATTCCAGTCGATCAGGATGCCGGCCGAGCGCGCAACCGCCACCCAGTGGATCAGGTGGTTGGTCGAGCCGCCGGTGGCCAGCAGCGCCACCATGGCGTTGACGATGGCCTTCTCGTCAACGATTTTCCCGATCGGCGAAAACCGCTTTGACGACTTGACGATGCCCAGCACCGTGCGCGCCGCTTCGCGTGTCAGTTCGTCGCGCAAGTCGCCGCCCGGGTTGACGAAGGCGGTGCCGGGCACATGCAGGCCCATGGCCTCGAGCAGCATCTGGTTGCTGTTGGCCGTGCCGTAAAAGGTGCAGGTGCCGGGGCTGTGGTAACTCTTGAGCTCGGCATCGAGCAGGCCTTCGCGACCGACCAGGCCCTGGGCCGCGAGTTCACGCACGCGGGCTTTTTCCTTGTTCGGCAGGCCCGAGGGCATGGGCCCGGCCGGCACAAACACCATGGGGAGGTGGCCGAAATGCAGCGCGCCTATCAACAGGCCCGGCACGATCTTGTCGCAGACACCGAGCATCAGCGCGGCGTCGAACATGTCATGGCTCAGCGACACCGCCGTGGCCATGGCGATGACGTCGCGGCTGAACAGGCTGAGCTCCATGCCGGTCGTGCCCTGGGTCACGCCGTCGCACATGGCAGGCACGCCGCCGGCCACCTGGGCCGTGGCACCGTGCAGCCGCGCCTCCCACTTGATCAGGTCCGGGTAGGGCTGCAGCGGCGTGTGCGCCGACAACATGTCGTTGTAGGCGGTGACGATGCCGATGTTGGGCGCGCGTTCGGTGACCACCTTGAAGCGGTCGTCCAGCGGCATGCCGGCCACCGCGTGCGCAATGTTGCCGCAGCCCATGCGGTCCACACTGATGGCGCGGGTGGCGGTGGTCTCCAGCCGCTGCAGGTAGGCGCCGCGCGTGTCGCGGCTGCGCCCGCGTATTTTTTCGGTGACCTGGGCGACGACGGGGTGGAGGGTCATGGAGCGTGTTCGGGCTGTGCGGTTGTAACTTTCACTTCACCCATCCTACTTGCTTGGCAAGCCCCTGCAAAGCCACGGTTACAAGGCGGTTACCGGCGCGCCCGGGTATCACTGCAGCGTGATCTCGACCCGGCGTGCTTCGGCATCACTGCCGGTGCCGGCGGTCTGGGCGGGTTTGTCGAGGCGGATCTGGCTGTCCGGCACACCGGCGGCCAGCAGGGCCTGGCGCACCGCCAGCGCACGCTGCCTGGCCAGCTCGGCATTGCGCGCGGCGTGGCCTTTGGCATCGTGGAAGCCCGAGATCAGGACTTTTTTGCCGCCACGCGCGCCCTTGACCACATCGACCAGCGCGTCGGCAGCGCCAGCCGCGAGTTCGGCCTGGCCCGAAGCAAAGTAGAACTTCACGACGCCGTATTCGACCGTGATGCTGGCAGCGTCGGACAGCGCCTGCGCCTCCAGCGCCGCGGAAGCGGGCACCGCAGCAGGCGCGGCAAGCGCCGGCGCGGGAATGGGGGCGGCAGCCGATGACGAAGGCGGCGGCGGCAGAGCCACTGGCGGCGCCGCGACGCGGCCCAGGGCCAGGCCGAGCACCCCGGCAATCACCAGCGCAATCAATCCGGCCACCAGGCCCAGCACCCAGCCCTGCTGCTCATCGTCCGATTGTGAAACCATGCAGAAAAAATCTCCGGGGAAACGCGGAGCCGCGGCAGGTGCGGCGGGCTCGCGGGATGCGCAAATTGCGGGGTCATTGTAAAGTGTGCGTGTGAACACCCAGTTGCCAAACGGCCTGCAAGCCCTGCGCGATCCCGCTCCCATGCTGGAGCGCTTTCTGCACCACTGGGGCGGCCGCGAAGACCTGTGGATCTTCGGCTACGCCTCGCTGATCTGGCGGCCTGATTTCGACTTCAGCGAGCAGCGGCGGGCCAGGGTGCATGGCTGGCACCGCGCGCTCAAGATGTGGAGCCGTGTCAACCGCGGCACACCCGAATGCCCCGGCCTGGTGTTCGCGCTGCTGTCGGGCGGCAGTTGCCACGGCGTGGTCTACCGCGTGCCGCGCCACGAGGTGTCCGAGGTGGTGGCCCGGCTCTGGCTGCGCGAAATGGTGACCGGCGTGTACGACCCGCGCCTGCTGCGCTGCAGCACCGACAAGGGGCCGGTGCAGGCGCTGGCCTTCACCCTGTCGCGCCGCAGCCCGAACTTCACCGGCGAACTCAGCGAAGCGCGTTACCGCGAAATTTTTTCCGCGGCCTGCGGGCGTTACGGCAGCACCCATGACTACGCCCGGCAAACCCTGGAGAGCCTGCGCCACCATGGCATTTCAGACGCCGCACTGGCCCGGCTGCTCAATTTGGCCTCCCGTCCTACTTCGCCGGCCGGAGACGGGGCCTAGAGTCGGTATCCTGTTTTCCCGGTTCATTGTTTGCCAAAAAAGGAGAGACCCATGACTTCCAGACTGCTCTTGATCAGCGTCGCCGCCCTGCTCGCCGCTTGCGCCGCTGTACCCGACGGCCCGCGCGCCACCGCCCAGTTGCAGCCCACCACCGGCAACAGCACCAGCGGAACGGCAAGTTTTGTGCAGTCCGGCGGCAAGGTGATGGTGCGCGGCGAAGTACGCGGCCTCAAGCCCAACGCCGAGCACGGCTTTCATGTGCATGAAAAAGGCGACTGCTCCAGCGGCGACGGCATGAGCACCGGCGGGCACTTCAACCCCACGGGTGCGCCGCACGGCAGCCATGCCATGGGCATGCACCACACCGGCGACCTGCCGAGCCTGAAAGCCGACGCCAGCGGCGTGGCGCGTTTCAGCTTCGAATCATCGACCATCACCGTCGGCAGCGGCGCCACCGACATCGTCGGCAAGGGCCTGATCGTGCATCGCGATCCCGACGACTACAAGACCCAGCCCACCGGCAATGCCGGCCCACGGCTGGCTTGTGCGGTCATCGCCCGGAACTAGGCCCGCACGATCAACGCGCGGCGAGCAGTGTTTCGGCGCGCGCAAGATCCTCGACGGTATCCACATCGGTGACGATGCCGATATCGTCGACGTCCACAAACGCTACTGAATTGATAGCTTGATATTCAATCAGGACGGGGGCTGCGCCGTGATTTCCTTCTAAAGCGAGCAGCGCATCGCGGCACGCCGCCGAAAACCCGACCGGGTGGCCGCGCTCGCCCTGGACCACCGGAACCGCCACCGGCTGCCGCTGCAAGGCCGCGGCCACGGCGCGCAGCGTGTCGCCGCGCACCAGCGGCAAGTCCGCCGGCAGCATCAGCCAGCCGGCCGCATCCGGCGTGGCACGCACGGCCGCGGCGATCGAATCACCCATGCCCGGATGGCCCGCGTCTTCCAGGTGCCAGGGCAGGCCGCTGGCGACCACGGCGTCCAGCGTGTGCTGCAGCACCGGCTTGCCCGCCAGCAGCGCCTGCAGCTTGTGGGTGCTGCCGCCCGACGCGGTGAAACGTTCACCACGTCCCGAGGCAAGCACCAGCACCGTGGGCGAGCCGGACGCCAATGAAGGAGCGTTCATCAGGCCAGCTTGAAGG
>CALRTF020000270.1:0-5332 GCA_943370985.1 Paenacidovorax caeni | reverse complement strand
GGTGGGACGATCTGGGCGTCACGCCGGCGGCCGGCGCGGCCCCCGACGCCTGGCTCGCGGGGCAGGATCGCTACGGCCCCATGGGCCGTGGCCAGGCCCGCCACAGCAGCCACAAGGGCAGCTTCGGCGATGTGGCCATCGTCGGCGGCGAGTCCGCGGGCGCTACCCACATGGCCGGCGCCGCGCTGCTGGCCGGCCGCGCAGCCCTGCATGCCGGCGCCGGCCGGGTGTTTGTCGCCCTGCTCGGCAGCCCCGTGCTGACGGTGGACCTGCAGCAACCGGAACTGATGTTTCGCAGCCCCGACGCGCTGGACCTGGCCCGCCAGGCGGTGGTCTGCGGTTGCGGCGGCGGAGGGGCTGTCGCCGCGGTACTGCCCAGAATTTTGTCCAGGGCGCCGGCCCTGGTGCTCGACGCCGACGGGCTCAACGCAGTGGCCGCCGACACCTCGCTGCAGTCGCTGCTCCGCGCCCGCGCCGCCCGCGGCTGGCGCACGGTGCTGAGCCCGCATCCGCTGGAAGCCGCGCGCCTGCTGGGCAGCAGCGCGGGCGCGGTGCAGGCGAACCGGCTGGACGCAGCCGCGCGGCTGGCCGGACAGTTTCAGTGTGTGGTCGTGCTCAAGGGCTCGGGCACGCTGATGGCCGCGCCCGATGTGATTCCGGTGATCAACCCGACCGGCAATGCGCGCCTGGCCACGGCCGGCACCGGCGACGTGCTGGCAGGCATGCTGGGCGCGGCGCTGGCGGCCGGGCTGCCGGCTTTCGAGGCCGCCTGCAGCGCCGTGTTCCAGCATGGGCACCTGGCCGACGACTGGCCGGCGCGGCATCCCGGCCGCCCCCTGACGGCCTCGCTGCTAGCCGAGAACCATCAGGCCGATCTGCAGCAGGAGCAGCAGCACCAGCGCTGACAGGTCGACGCCGCCGATCTGCGGGATCACCCGGCGCAGCGGCGCCAGCAGCGGCTCGGTCAGGCGTCCCAGCAGGCCGTACATCGGCGAGCCGGGCTGCACCCAGGAAATGATCGCAAACGCCAGCACGGCGATAAAAGCCACCTGCAGGGCCACACGCAACAGCATCTTCAGCGCGCCCAGCAGCAGGGCCGGCAGCAGCGCGGGGCTGAAATCCTGCAGGCCGCCGGAGAACAGGCCGATCAACAGCAGCCCCAGCAAGGCATGCAGCAGTGCCAGCACAAAGGCCGCCAGCACGCTGGCCCAGTCCACGCGCGACTGCGCCACCGCCCTGGGCAGCACGCGGCGCAGGGGCTTGACGAGCCAGTCGCTCACCGCCATCACGAAGATGCCCGGCTGCGCGCGCATGTTGATGCGCAGGTAGTTCATCCAGGCGCGCAGCAGGGCCGCGCCGATCAGCACGAAAAACAGCGTCTCGAGGAGGAAGGCCAGGATACGGATCAGCATGCTGCTCAGCGCCTGGGTTTCTTGCTGGATTTGCGGCCGGGACCGCTGGCCGATTTCTTGACCGCCGCCTTGAGCGCCTGGATCGGCGAGACCGCGGCACGGCTGCCACCGGCGCTGCTGCCCCGTCCGCCGGCGCCCTGCCCGCTGCGTTTATCGCCGCGTGGGTCACCGCGTTTGTCCGCACGTTTGTCGCCACGCGGCCCACCCGCGCCACGGGCCGATCCGCGCTCCTGCTCGGGCAGGTCGCCGGCGCGCCCGCCGGTCTTGTCTTTCATGGCGCGCGTCAGCAATTCCTCGCCTTCGCGCACCAGCCGGAAGTCGATCTTGCGGCCGTCCAGATCCACCCGGCTGACCTGCACCCGTACCCGCGTGCCGATGGCGTAGCGGATGCCGGTGCGTTCGCCGCGCAGTTCCTGGCGCGCCTCGTCGAACTTGAAGTACTCGCCGCCGAGTTCGGTGATGTGCACCAGGCCTTCGACGTACATGGCGTCCAGCGTGACGAAGATGCCGAAGCCGGCCGCCGAGGTGACCACGCCGCCAAACTCCTCGCCCAGATGCTCGCGCATGTACTTGCACTTGAGCCAGGCCTCGACGTCGCGGCTGGCCTCGTCGGCGCGGCGTTCGTTGGCGCTGCAATGCAGGCCTGCGGCCAGCCAGGCCAGCTGGTCGACGCTGAATTTTTTCGGTTTTTGCGTCGGGTCGCTGACCCGCGACGCCAGCCGCTTGGACAGCTTGGCCTCGGCCTCACCGGGCGTCGGCAAGGTCGGCAGCTGATACGTGGTCTGGTTCAGGATGGCCTTGATGACGCGATGCACCAGCAGGTCGGGGTAACGCCGGATCGGGCTGGTGAAGTGGGTATAAGCCTCATAAGCCAGGCCGAAGTGGCCGTTGTTCATGGGTGTGTAAATCGCCTGCTGCATGGACCGCAGCAGCATGGAATGGATTTGCTGCGCGTCGGCACGGTCCTTGGTCGCGACGGCGATCTGCTGGAATTCGCCGGGACTGGGGTCGTCGCTGATGGTCATCCCGAGGCCAATGGCCTTGAGGTAGTTGCGGAGCATGTCCTTCTTCTCGGGCGTCGGGCCTTCGTGCACACGGAACAGACCCACATGTTTGCTCTGGGAGATGTAGTCGGCCGAACAGACATTGGCCGCGAGCATGGATTCCTCGATCAGCCGGTGCGCCACGTTGCGCGTGCGCGGGACGATTTTTTCGATGCGGCCGGCATCGTCGCAGACGATCTGGGTTTCGGTGGTTTCAAAATCCACCGCGCCGCGCACGCTGCGCTCCTTGAGCAGCGCCTGGTAGACATCGTGCAGGTCCAGCAGGTGCGGCACCAGGGCCTTGCGCTGCATCGCCTCCGGGCCGCGCGTGTTGCCGAGAATGGCCGCGACTTCGGTATAGGTGAAACGTGCGTGGCTGAACATCACGGCCGGGTAAAACTGGTAGGCGTGGACCTCGCCCTTGGCATTGACCAGCATGTCGCAGACCATGCACAGGCGCTCGACGTTCGGGTTGAGCGAACACAGGCCGTTGGAGAGTTTTTCCGGCAGCATGGGGATCACACGCCGCGGGAAATACACACTGGTGGCCCGGTCGTAGGCATCAACGTCGATCGCACTGCCGGTCTCGACATAGTGGCTGACATCGGCAATCGCCACCAGCAGGCGCCAGCCCTTGCCGCGCCCGACTTTGGTCGGCTCGCAGTAAACGGCGTCGTCAAAATCGCGGGCATCTTCGCCGTCGATGGTCACCAGCGGAACGTCGGTCAGGTCCACGCGGCCTTTTTTATCCGCCGCTCGCACGCCGTCCGGCAGGGCGCGCGCCAGGGCCAGGGCCGCTTCACTGAACTCGTGCGGCACGCCGTACTTGCGCACCGCGATCTCGATCTCCATGCCGGGGTCGTCAATCTCCCCGAGCACTTCCTTGACGCGGCCGACAGGCTGGCCGAACAGCGCCGGCGGCTCCGTGAGCTGGACCACGACAATCTGGCCGGCCTTGGCCGTGCCGGTTGCGCCTTTGGGAATCAGTACATCCTGGCCGTAACGCTTGTCTTCCGGCGCCACCAGCCACACGCCGCTTTCCTGCAGCAAGCGGCCGATGATGGGATTGGATGAGCGTTCGATGATTTCGGTGACCCGGCCTTCGGGCCGGTTCTTGCGGTCATGTCGCACGATGCGCGCCTTGACGCGGTCCTTGTGCAGCACGGCGCGCATCTCGTTGGGCGGCAGGTAGATATCGGCCTCGCCGTCATCGCGCTGGACAAAGCCGTGGCCATCACGGTGACCCGAAACGGTGCCTTCAAATTCTGCGAGCAACCCGGCGCCCTGGCCGGTACTCTGTGTAGTCGTTTTGATAAGTGATCTCTCTTCTTGAGATGGTTGATTGTCGAAACTCAGCAAAAAGCGCGCCGCTCGCGCGCCTGCTTGTGCCTCATGTGGGGGCAGCCAAAAGGGCTGCAACATGGATGAAATTTTTTGAAGTCCGCCCCGAAAAATCCATTCTCTAATGGTACACTGCTGGCTGTGCCCGGGTGGCGGAATTGGTAGACGCGCACGGTTCAGGTCCGTGTATCGCAAGATGTGGAGATTCGAGTTCTCTCCCGGGCACCAGATACACCAAAACCAGCGAAAGCTGGGTCAAAAAAGGCCACTGCCAAACAGTGGCCTTTTTGTTTTTCAGGCCCTGCCCTAGCGTCCATGCAGCGCCTGTTGCGGGTACGTCAGACAGGCACGGCCACCAGGTCATGGCCCTGGGTGCCCACAATCCGGGCCCGGGTGAACTCTCCGACCTTCAGCGTCTTGCTGATTTTTTCGGGCGGCAGCAGTTTCACCACGCCATCGATCTCGGGCGCATCGGCATAACTGCGGCCAACGCCGCCCTTTTTGCCCATGCCGGGCGCCGAGTCCACCAGCACCTGCATGGTGGCTCCCACGCGCTGCTGCAGCTTCTGGCTGGACACGGCTTCCGCTACCGCCATGAAACGCGCCCTGCGCTCCTCGCGCAGTTCCATGGGCAGCATGCCGGGCAGCGCGTTGGCAGTGGCGCCGTGCACCGGGCTGTAGGCAAAACAGCCGGCGCGGTCAATCTTCGCCTCGCGCATGAAATCGAGCAGGTGCTCGAACTCGTCCTCGGTCTCTCCCGGAAAACCGGCGATGAAGGTGCTGCGGATCACGATCTCTGGGCACATCTCGCGCCAGCGCGCAATGCGCTCCAGGTTTTTTTCCCCGCTGGCCGGGCGCTTCATGCGCCTGAGCACATCGGGATGGCTGTGCTGCAGCGGAACGTCGAGGTAAGGCAGCACCTTGCCGCTGGCCATCAGGGGAATGATCTCGTCCACGCTGGGATAGGGATAGACGTAATGCAGGCGCACCCAGGCGCCATACGGCTCGGCAATTTCACCCAGCGCCTGCACCAGTTCCAGCATGCGCGTCTTGACCGGCTTGCCGTCCCAGAAACCGGTGCGGTATTTGACGTCCACCCCATAGGCCGAGGTGTCCTGGCTGATCACCAGCAGTTCGCGGACACCGCCTTCGAACAAGGCGCGCGCCTCGCCCAGCACATCGCCGATCGGGCGCGACACCAGGTCGCCGCGCATCGAGGGGATGATGCAGAAGGTGCAGCGGTGGTTGCAGCCTTCGCTGATCTTCAGGTAGGCATAGTGGCGCGGCGTCAGCTTGATCCCCGCGATGCCGAAGGAATTGGGCACCAGGTCCACAAACGGGTCGTGCGGCTTGGGCAGGTTCAGGTGCACGGCATCCATGACTTCCTGCGTGGCGTGCGGGCCGGTAACGGCCAGCACGCTCGGGTGCATCTGCCGCACCAGGTTGCCGCCGCCATCGCCGGCCTTGGCGCCCAGGCAGCCGGTGACAATGACCCGGCCGTTTTCGGCCAGCGCTTCACCGATGGTGTCCAGGCTT
>CALRTF020000269.1:0-5362 GCA_943370985.1 Paenacidovorax caeni | reverse complement strand
CGAGGAGGCCGGTGCCACCGGGTTGCCGGCTTCGTCCTGTCCCGCCACGACTGCCGGGTGGGCGGCGTCGAAGCTGTCGGCCTGCGCTGCAGCGGCGGGTGCCATGCTGCCGTCGGCGCGCTCGTCGCGGCGCTCGTTGCGGCGGCCATTGCCGCGTTCACCGCGTTCACCGCGTTCGCCACGCTCCCCACGCTCGCCGCGTTCACGGCGGCCCTGGCCTTCGGGGCGGGCCTCGTTGTTGCGGTTGCCGTCCTGGCGTTCACCGTCGGCACCGGCTTCGATCACGCGGTCCTGGCGCGGCGATGCCTCGCCGGCCATGGCCGCAGCCATGGCGGCCTGGTTGGCCAGGGCTTGTTCCTGCTGCTCGGCATCACGCGGCGCACGGTCACCGCGCTCGCCACGTTCACCGCGATCACCACCGCGGCCGCGGCGGCCACGGCCTTCACGGCCCTCGGCGCCGGCGGCCTGGCCTTCCGGACGATCGCCACGGGGTTCACGCGGTTCGCGTGGCTCGCGGGCTTCGCGGGGCTCACGCGGCTGCTCGTTGCGTTCACCGGCCGGACGATCGGGGCGCTGGCCTTCCGGACGTCCTTCGGCGGCGGGACGGTCACCACGGCCTTCGCCACGCTCACGGCGCTCACCGCCGCGGCCCTCACCACGGTCTGTGCGTTCGCCACGCGCTTCGCGCGGCTGGTCGCTGCGTCCTTCGCCGCCGCGTCCTTCGCCGCGACCGCCGCGTCCGCCACGGCGTCCGTCACGGCCGCCGCGCTCGCCGCCGCGGTCAGAACGTTCACCGCTGCGCTCGCTGCGGCCATCCCGGCGGGCTTCCCCGCTGCGTTCTTCTTTTTTCTCTTCGCGGGCTGGAGCGGCGACCGGGGCCGTGTCGGCACCGACGAAAAACTCTTTCAGCTTGGCGAAAAAGCTTTTCTCGGCCGGGGCTGCGGCCAAGGCGCGGGCCGGGGCCGGCGCCACCGGGGCGACAGCGACCACCGGCGCGGGTTTCGGAATGGCCTGCGGTGCCGGCGCATCGGGCAACACGCCCTTGATGACCGGTTCCTGCTTGTTGTGTTTTTCCTGGCTGCGGCGCGTGACCGTGGTCGGATCTTCCATCTCTTCGGCCATCTTGTAGCTGGCTTCGATGTTGTCCAGGCGCGGGTCGTCGTGTTTCAGGCGCTCGAGCTTGTAGTTGGGCGTTTCCAGCGTCTTGTTCGGCACCAGCAGCACGTTGATGCGCTGTTTCATCTCGATCTTGGCGATCTCGGAGCGTTTTTCATTCAGCAGGAAAGATGCCACATCGACCGGCACCTGGCACAACACCGAGGCCGTGCTGTCCTTCATGGACTCTTCCTGGATGATGCGCAGGATTTGCAGCGCCGAGCTTTCGGTGTCGCGGATGTGGCCGGAACCGCCGCAGCGCGGGCAGGGAATCGATGCGCCTTCCGACAGCGCGGGGCGCAGGCGCTGGCGGCTCATTTCCATCAGGCCGAACTTGCTGATGGTGCCGAACTGCACACGCGCGCGGTCCTGGCGCAGCGCATCGCGCAGGCGGTTTTCGACGTCGCGGCGGTTGCGCGACTCTTCCATGTCGATGAAGTCGATGACGATCAGTCCGCCCAGATCGCGCAAACGCATCTGGCGCGCGACTTCGTCGGCAGCTTCGAGGTTGGTGCGGGTGGCGGTCTCTTCAATGTCGCCGCCCTTGATGGCGCGGGCCGAGTTGACGTCGACCGACACCAGTGCTTCGGTGTGGTCAATCACGATGGCGCCGCCGGAGGGCAGCTGCACGGTGCGCGCATAAGCCGACTCGATCTGGTGCTCGATCTGGAAACGCGAGAACAGCGGTGCATCGTCGCGGTAACGCTTGACGCGGTGCTCGTGCTCGGGCATCACGTGGGCCATGAACTGGCGCGCCTGCTCGTAGACGTCGTCGGTGTCGAACAGGATGTCGCCGATGTCGCTGTTGAAGTAGTCGCGGATGGCGCGGATGACGAGGCTCGATTCCTGGTAAATCAGGAAGGCGCCCTTGCCCTCCTTGCCGGCGCCGTCGATGGCGGTCCAGAGCTTGATCAGGTAGTTCAGGTCCCACTGCAGCTCGGCCGCGCTGCGGCCTATGCCGGCGGTGCGGGCAATGATGCTGGCGCCGGCCGGGTATTCCAGCTGGTCCATGTTTTCCTTGAGCTCGGCGCGGTCCTCGCCCTCGATGCGGCGGCTCACGCCACCGCCGCGCGGGTTGTTGGGCATCAGCACCACATAACGGCCGGCCAGCGAGACGAAGGTCGTCAGGGCCGCGCCCTTGTTGCCGCGTTCTTCCTTCTCGACCTGGACCAGGATTTCCTGGCCTTCGCGGATCACGTCCTGGATGCGCGCCTGGCTGACCGGCACGCCCTGGGCGAAGTACTGCTTGGAGATTTCCTTGAACGGCAAAAAGCCGTGGCGGTCTTCGCCGTAGTCGACAAAACAGGCTTCGAGCGAAGGCTCGACGCGGGTCACGACGGCCTTGTAGATGTTGCCCTTGCGCTGTTCGCGCCCTTCAATTTCGATTTCGTAGTCGAGGAGTTTTTGTCCGTCGACAATGGCCAGGCGGCGTTCTTCCGACTGGGTGGCATTGACCAGCATGCGTTTCATGGGTATTCCTTGGTTCTTCTCTGTCTCTCACATCACTGCCCGAAAAACGGGCAAACGACGCCGGAGCAGACGTTGTGCGAACGTGGGGAATTGCCGGAGAGCCTTTGACGGCGCAACAGCGAACCGGAATCAACCGGTCAGCTGTGCAGTCTGGGCGTAGGCGCGTGGATGGGGCGAAGCGGGGTCCGACGGGGGCGTGCTACAAAATCAGTAGCTGCTTGCGCCCGCAGGACAAGGGCTGGCGGCTGATTCATGCCAAAAAGCGGGGCTAAAAAGCGCCGCAGGCATAAGTTCATCAGTACGACCAGTGTTGTCAAGAGGCTACCCATTCGAGGACCAGATTTCGCTGCTATCCGTGTCCAGCCCGCGGGGCTGGACACATCGTATTCCGTGTTTGTGTTCGCAAAACGTCGACTCGTCTGCCCAACATCTTCCTGCCGCGGGGTGCCTGGCACCGTGCGCTTGCGGGCATTTGCTGCCAGTGGCGTCGACCTCCCAGCAAGGCTGTTGGCAGTGTGTTGACCGGTGTGTGGACTAAACTCCCAGACAAATCAACCACTTACAGCTTGTCGCTAGTGAAACACATTATAGGCGCAGGTTCTGCCCAAACAGCCTCCCCGGGTAAACCCGCGAATGCCCCCGCAGCGGGACGCGCCGCCCCTGCTGCGGCGCTGCAGAATGCCCCGGCTGCGCCTGACAAGGCGGCGGTACAAGCCAGCTTTGTCACTGTGGACGAGGACTCGGCCGGCCAGCGCCTGGACAATTACCTGATCCGCCAGCTCAAGGGTGTGCCCAAAACCCATGTCTACCGCATCATCCGCAGCGGCGAGGTGCGCATCAACAAGGGGCGGGTACAGGCCGACACCCGCGTGGAAGCCGGCGACGTCGTGCGCCTGCCGCCGGTGCGGACCTCGGAACGCGCCGACCAGAAAGCCGAGGCGATGGCGGTCGAGATCGCGCGCCACGGTGCCACGTCGAGCACCGGCGGCTATGCGCCTTCGCGCGAGTTCCCCATCCTGTTCGAGGACGAACACGTCCTGGCGATCGATAAACCTGCCGGTGTGGCGGTGCACGGCGGCAGCGGTGTGGCCTTCGGCGTGATCGAGCAGTTGCGCATGGCGCGACCGGACTGGAATTTCCTCGAACTGGTGCACCGGCTGGACCGCGAAACCAGCGGCATTCTGCTGGTCGCCAAAAAACGGGTGGCGCTGAAAAACCTGCAGGAGCAGTTCCGCGAGCGCGAAACCGACAAGATTTACCTGGCCATGGTCAAGGGCGCCTGGCCCGCGAACAAGAAGGTGCTGGACAAGCCGCTGCAAAAATACCTGCTGGCCGACGGCGAACGCCGGGTCCAGGTGGTCGGCAAGGATCACCCGGACGGCATGCGCGCGGTGACCCTGGTCAAGGTCAAGGGCGTGGCCCCCGATGGCGGCTTCAGCCTGCTCGAAGTCACCATCAAGACCGGCCGCACCCACCAGATCCGCGTGCACCTGGCCAGCGAGGGCCACCCGATCACCGGCGACGACAAATACGGCGACTTCGAGCTGAACAAGGCCTTGCAAAAAGAAGCGTCGGGTACCGCGCTCAAACGCATGTTTTTGCATGCCTGGCGGTTAAAGTTCAGTCATCCTTCCACCGGCAAACGCATTGAACTGCGGGCTGCGCTTCCCCCCGATCTCGAGAGTTTCACCACCCATGCCGTCTCCCTCCAAGCCACTGAACTTTGACCTGATCGCCTTCGACTGGGACGGCACGCTGTTCGACTCGACCACCATCATCGTGCGCTGCATCCAGGCCGCGGTGCGCGACGTCGGCGGCACCGTGCCCACCGACGAGGCGGCCGCCTATGTGATCGGCCTGGGGCTCATGCAGGCGCTGGCGCATGCCGCGCCTGATGTTCCAGAGAGCAAATATCCCGAACTCGGCGCGCGTTACCGCCATCACTACATCGCCCACCAGAACGACATCAGCCTGTTCAAGGGCGTGTTGCCGATGCTGGCCGCACTGAAGGCGCGCGGCCACAAGCTGGCGGTCGCCACCGGCAAAAGCCGGCACGGGCTGGACGAGGCGCTGCAGGCGGTTGAACTCAAGGGCCGTTTCGACGCCTCGCGCACGGCCGACGAAACCGCCGGCAAGCCGCACCCGCGCATGCTGCATGAACTGATGGATCACTTCGGCGTGACCCCGGCGCGTACGCTGATGATCGGCGACACCACCCACGACCTGCAAATGGCCGTCAACGCGGGGTGTGCCAGCATAGGCGTGAGTTACGGCGCGCATGAATTCGCCGCCTTCGAGGTGCTCCAGCCGCGTTTTGTCGCGCATTCGGTGGCCGAGCTGCAGGGCTGGCTGGCGCTCCATGCCTGAAGCCGGCGGCGCCGATTCCGTTGCGGTGCCGCTGTGCCGCGGCCCGGAACTGGCCGACGGCGGGGACGCCGTGCCTTTCGACGTGAACTACGCCGGCCAGACCTGCCGTGCCTTCGCGGTCCGTTTCGAGGGCCGGCCGCATGCCTATCTGAACCGCTGCACCCATGTGGCCATGGAACTGGACTGGCAACCGAACCGGGTCTTCGACGACAGCGGCCAGTGGCTGCTGTGCGCCAGCCACGGCGCGGCCTACAAGCCCGACACCGGCGCCTGTAGCGGCGGTCCCTGCCACGGCGGGCTGGTCAAAATTGACCTTTCCGAGCGTGATGGCCTTGTTTTCTGGCATACCTCCTACAAACTGAAGGCAATC
>CALRTF020000268.1:0-5379 GCA_943370985.1 Paenacidovorax caeni | reverse complement strand
ATGGCCGCCCGGTGTTTGTCATGCCCAGCGAGGACTACAACCGCCTGACGGATGCCGACCTTGGCGCGCTGGTGGCCTATGTGCGCAGCCTGCCGCCACAGGCCGGTGGCGCGGCGGTGCTGGAGCTGTCCCTGCCGGTAAAGATGCTTTACGGTTTCGGCTTCATCAGGGATGCGGCGCAAAAAATCGACCACAGCCTTCCGCCCGCCACGGCGGTGGCCGAGGGTGTGACGGTGGCGCATGGGGCCTACGTCGCCAATATGTGTATCGGCTGCCATGGGGCCACCCTGGCTGGCGGCAAGATTCCGGGCGCCCCGCCCGACTGGGCGCCGGCCGCCAACCTGACGCCCGGCGAGCGCAGCGGCATGGCCGCCTATGCCAATGCCGGGCAGTTCGTGGCCATGCTGCGCAGCGGCAAACGCCCCGACGGCACCCCCGTCACGGTGATGCCTTTCGAGTCGCTGCGTGCGCTCAGCGATGTCGATGCGCAGGCGCTGTACGTGTACCTGAAAACCGTGCCGGCCCGCCCTTTCGGCCAGCGCTGAGCGCACGGCGCAGCGCTGGGCTCAGGCCGGGAAGGTGCCCGGCAACAGGATGGACCTGTCCACCTTCTGGATGTCGGTGTGGCCGCAGAAGGCCATGGTGACGTCGAGTTCCTTGTGGATGATCTGCAGGGCTTTGGTCACACCGGCTTCGCCCATGGCGCCCAGGCCGTAGACCATGGCGCGTCCGATCAGCGTGCCGCGTGCGCCCAGCGCCCAGGCCTTGAGCACGTCCTGGCCGGAACGGATACCGCCGTCCATCCAGACTTCAATGTCGGCGCCCACTGCAGCCACGATGGGGGGCAGGGCCTCGATGCTCGACTGCGCACCATCGAGCTGGCGGCCGCCGTGGTTGCTGACAATGATCACATCGGCACCGCTCTGTGCGGCCAGGCGGGCGTCCTCCACGTCCTGGATGCCCTTGAGCACCAGCTTGCCGTCCCAGCGTTCGCGCACCCAGGCGACATCGGCCCATGACAGCCGCGGGTCGAACTGTTCGTTGGTCCACGCCGCCAGCGAACTCATGTCGCTCACGCCCTTGACGTGGCCCACCAGGTTGCCGAAGCTGCGGCGGCGCGTGCCGGCCATGCCCAGGCACCAGCGCGGCTTGGTCGCGAGGTTGAGGATGTTGGCCAGTGTCGGCCGGGGCGGTGCGGTCAGCCCGTTCTTGAGGTCCTTGTGGCGCTGGCCGATCACCTGCAGGTCCAGCGTCAGCACGAGGGCGCTGCAGCCGGCCTTGCGGGCACGCGCAATCATCGCCTCCATCGCGCTGCGGTCGCGCATCATGTAGAGCTGGTACCAAAAGGGGGCCTGGGTCGATGCCGCGATGTCTTCCATGGAGCAGATGCTCATGGTGGACAGCGTGAAGGGGATGCCGAACTTCTCGGCAGCACGCGCAGCGTGGATTTCGCCATCGGCATGTTGCATGCCGGTCAGGCCGACCGGCGCAATCGCCACCGGCATCTTCACCTGGACGCCGGCCATGGTGGTGGCCGTGCTGCGGTTTTCCATGTTGACCGCCACCCGCTGACGCAGCTTGATCTTCGCGAAGTCCTGCTCGTTGGCGCGGTAGGTGCTTTCCGTCCACGAGCCCGAATCGGCATAGTCGTAAAACATGCGCGGCACGCGCTTCTTGGCGAGGATACGCAGGTCCTCGATGGTGGTGATCACGGGCATGAACTTGTCTCCTTGGAGCGCTGATGGTAGCGGGCAGCCCGCCTTCCGGCGTGAATTACGCCGCCGCAGCCATGAAATTATTTTGATGTGGCGCTGGCGAGCAGCCCGGCGCCGCGCACCTCGAGCCGGATTTCGTCCAGTACCCGCGCGCTGCTGTCTGTCAGTTGCACCACATGCCGGCCCGGCCAGGGCAGCCACTGCGCATGGTTGCCCCTGGCGAACTCCTTGCCGTCCATCAGCCAGCGCAGATGGCGGCCCTCGGCGCTGAAGTTCACGCGCTGCCGCGTCGGCGGGATGTCCGGGTCCAGCGCCAGGATGGTGCCCGAAGCGGGGGCGGTGATGCGTGGTGCCAGATCCTGTGCCTGCTGTCTCAAGCCTTTGGGGCCTGCGGCCCTTGCCGGGCCGGCGTCGCCAGCTCCTGAATCGATAGCAAACAGGGCTTGCTCGGTGCCCCGAATGAACCACTCGCTGCGCGCCGCTTCGAGGGGCGCCTGCCCGGCGCCGGCAAAGGCGACACGGCTTTGTGTCACGCCGGCAGGCGGCACCGGCGCGCGGCTGCTTTCGTGCCGGTGCAGGTAGCGCATCAGGGTGGCCCAGACCGGCGCCGCACCGCTGCTGCCGCTGACGCCCTGCATGGGCGCGCCGCTGGCGTTGCCTATCCAGACGCCCACGGTGTAGCGCTGTGAATAACCGACCGCCCAGTTGTCGCGCATGTCCTTGCTGGTGCCGGTTTTGACCGCGGTCCAGAAACGTGTGGCCAGCACGCTGTCGGTACCGAAGGTGCGGGCGCGCGCCAGCGGGTCGGCCAGGATGTCACTCACGATGAAAGCAGCGCGCGGGTCAATCGCCGGTTTGAAGTCGGCCTTGCGCACCGGTACGAAAGCCGGCGTGCTGTAGCGCCCGCCGTTGGCCAGCGTGCGGTAGGCATTGGCCAGTGCCAGCAGCGAGACCTCGCTGCTGCCCAGCGCCAGGCTGTAGCCGTAATAGTCGCCGCTTTCCTTCAGCGGCAGGCCGGCGGATTTGAGCTGTTTGTGAAACGCCTCGGGCGAGACCATCACCAGCGTGCGCACAGCCGGCACATTGAGCGAGGCACCCAGCGCGGTGCGTGCCGAGACCAGGCCCTTGAACTGGCGGTCGTAGTTCTGCGGAATGTAGAGGCCGCCGGCGGTCTGTATTTGCGAGGACGAATCCTCGATCAGCGAGGCGGCGGTGATGCGTTTTTCGGCAATCGCCTGCGCGTACAGAAAAGGCTTGAGCGTGGAGCCGGGCTGGCGCAGCGCCAGCACGCCGTCGACCTCGGCCGCGGCGCTGAGTTCACCCGAGGAGCCGACCCAGGCCAGCACTTCGCCGGTCGCGTTGTCGAGCACCACGATGGCGCCGTCTTCCACATGGCGGCCGCGCAGCTCACGCAGCTGCTGGCTCAGGGTGGCGACGGCGAAACGCTGCAGCGGCGCGCGCAGGGTGGACGTCATCGTCGCAGGCCGCAGCTTGTTGTCCGCCGGCTGGCGCAGCAGTTGCCGCGCCAGGTGCGGCGCAATACCTTCGGTCGCGTCAAAGGCCCGGCGCTGCAGCGCTGCACTGGCAAACAGGTCCAGCCCCTCGCAATCGGTTTTGGCGGGGGCCTGCATGGTTTTCAGAACGCCACAGGCGCGCTGCGCGACCTGCGCCGCTTTGGCATTCGGCGCACGCACCAGTGCGGCCGCAATCGCCGCCTCGCGTTCGTCCAGCCCGTGCGCGGCCTTGCCGAACAGGGTGCGGGCGAGTGCGTCGATGCCGACAATTTCACCGCGAAACGGCACGAGGTTGAGGTAAGCCTCGAGGATCTGGTCCTTGCGCCAGCTACGCTCCAGCAACTGTGCCGACACCGTCTGGCCGATTTTCTGCGTGATGCTGCGCCCGCCCGCCGCGGCGCGCCAGTCTTCGTCGAGCAGGCCGGCCAGCTGCATGCTCAGGGTGGAGGCGCCACGCGTTTTCGTGTTCCAGAGGTTGCCCCAGGCCGCCGCCGAGACCGCGCGCCAGTCGACGCCGCTGTGTTCATAAAACCGTTTGTCCTCGCTGAGCACCAGCGCCGTGCGCAGCGCCGGCGACATGTCCGGCAGCGCCACCCACTGGCCGCGCCGCACCGTGGTATCGGTGCGCAGGCGCTGGACCACTTCACCGCTGCGGTCCAGGATCAGCGTGTCGGACGGGCGGAATTCGCGTTTGACTTCATCAAAAGTGGCCGCAGCCCACGCCGGAACTGCGCAAGCAGCTATCAAAAGAAGAGCAGACCAGCTGCGCTTGACCCGGCGGAACGTCATTTGACCGCTTCCACCTTGACCCGCGCATTCGGCGTCTCCCCGAACATCTCCGGCGCATACATGGCTTCGACACGACTCGGCGGCAGCGCGAAGTCGCCGACGTTGTTCAGGCGCACGGTGTATTCCATCTTCACCACGCCCTTGGGCAGGTACTCGTAGTAACTGCGGAAGGCTTCGAAGCTGCGTTCTTCAAACGCCGGCCAGCCTGCGCCGGATTTTTTCTCGCCGCTGGTCGCGATCTGCGAGTCGCGGCCCAGGCCGCTGCCCAGAATGGTCGCGCCGCCGGGCACCGGGTCGCTGATCACCACCCAGGTCATGTCGGCGCTGGCGTTGACTTCGAGCGTGATGCGCACCACGTCGCCGCGGGTGTAAATGCCCTTGACGGCTTGTTCGACCGGCGTGATCGTTTTCTTGATCTGGTAGCCGGCGTTGAAGGGTGCCTTGAGCGGCACCGCGGCAATCGACTGCAAGGTCAGCCAGGGCTTGCCTGTTCCCTGTTGCGTGACGGTCAGTGTGTCTTTCCCGGCACTGCCCCAGGGCAGGAACATGCTGTTGCCGCGCAGATTGCCGGGCGCGGCCGGCGCACCGAAGAAGCTCGTCTGGTTGGGCGCGCCCAGCGTATCGGTAGGCTGGATGCGCGTGACCCGGGACCAGTCCACGCTGGCCGAAGCGGCCGCGGCCGACGCCAGCGTCGCGCGCGTCACGCCGGTCACCGGCGTCGCTTCGAACTTCGCCGAAAAACGGTCCAGCGCGAGCCCGCCCCAGAGGTTGGCGGTGGTGGTGTGCCAGGCGCCTTTCTGCTGCCGGCCTATGAAGCCGTTGGCCAGCTTGCCCATGTCGTCCTTCCAGGCCGGATCATCCATCACCGCCAGCATCAGGCGCGCGGTGTTGACGTCGCCGTTGACCATCAGCCACCACCAGTAGTCGTCTTTTTCGGTGCTGAAGACAACTTTGGTGCCTTGGTACGACAGGCGCGACTTCAGCACCTGCGCCGCCTCGGCCAGACGCTGCTCGCGCTGCGGCACATCACTGACCCGTTTGAGGATGTTGAACCAGTCGATCACCGCATGCGTCGGCCACTGATTCGGCGCAATCGTGATGCTGCCCAGCATGCGGCCCTGCGCCTTGCCGTAACGTGACAGCGCCTCGATGGCGGCCAGCTTGCGCACGTCCAGGTCCTTGCGCGGGCTCCAGAACTCGCGCTGGATGCGGCCTTCGACAAAAGCGATCAGTCCGCGCTCCATCGGCGCGCGCGCCTCGTCGGGCATGGCGAAGGCCGGGTTGATGGCGGCCGCCTCATGCGTGGCCGCCATCAGGTAGGCCGTCAGTGCATCGCTGCCGCGCGAGGCTTCGCCGTCACG
>CALRTF020000267.1:0-5402 GCA_943370985.1 Paenacidovorax caeni | reverse complement strand
GATCGCCAAGGCACGCGCCGCCGCACGTGAAAAAGGCCTGGACGAAGACCGCTTCATGGCCTGCGAACGCGGCGCGAGTTTCGGCTACAACAACCTGGTCTCCGACATGCGCAGCCTGGCCATCATGCGCGAGACCGGCGCGCCGGTGGTGTTTGACGCCACGCATTCGGTGCAACTGCCCGGCGGCAACGGCACCAGCAGCGGCGGCATGCGCGAGATGGTGCCGGTGCTGGCCCGCGCGGCGGTGGCCGTCGGCATTGCCGGCCTGTTCATGGAAACCCATCCGGACCCGGCCAATGCCATGAGCGACGGCCCGAATGCCGTGCCGCTCAAACACATGAAGGCCTTGCTGGAAACGCTGCTCGAACTCGACCGCGTGACCAAGAAAAACGGCTACCTCGAAAACAATTTCCAGGCCTGACATGAGCTCTGCCTACATCATCGCCAACGTCACCGTCACCAATCCTGTCCAGTACGAAGAATATAAAAAATGGTCCTCCGCCGCGATGCAGGCGCACGGCGCCGAGGTCTGCGTGCGCGGGGGCAAGGTCGAAGTCATCGAAGGTGACTGGGCCCCCGAGCGGCTGGTGATCCTGAAATTTCCCAGCGTTGCGGCCGCCAAGGCGTTTGACGCCTCCCCCGAATACGGCAAGGCCCGCGCGGCGCGCCAGGGCGCGGCCGTCATGCGCATGATTCTTGTCGAAGGCGTGTGAGCCTGCTTCCCGATTTTTGTTTTGATTTGAAAGACCTCAATGAGCGCAATTGTTGATATCGTCGGCCGCGAAATCCTGGACAGCCGCGGCAACCCCACCGTCGAATGCGACGTGTTGCTGGAGTCCGGCGTCATGGGCCGCGCGGCCGTGCCTTCGGGCGCCTCCACCGGCTCGCGCGAAGCGATCGAGCTGCGCGACGGCGACAGCGGGCGTTACCTCGGCAAGGGCGTGCTCAAGGCCGTCGAATACATCAACACCGAGATCTCCGAGGCCGTGCTGGGCCTGGATGCCAGCGAGCAGGCCTTCCTGGACCGCACGCTGATCGACCTGGACGGTACCGAGAACAAGTCGCGCCTGGGCGCCAACGCCATGCTGGCCGTCAGCATGGCGGTGGCGCGCGCCGCCGCCGAAGAAGCCGGCCTGCCGCTGTACCGCTACTTCGGCGGCATGGGCGCGATGCAGATGCCGGTGCCCATGATGAACGTGATCAACGGCGGCGCCCACGCCAACAACAGCCTGGACCTGCAGGAGTTCATGATCGTGCCGGTGGGCGCGCCCAGCTTCCGCGAGGCCCTGCGCTGGGGCGCCGAAGTCTTCCACGCGCTCAAGAAAATCCTGCACGACCGCGGCATCAGCACCGCCGTCGGCGACGAAGGCGGTTTTGCACCCAGCGTGGAGAACCATGAAGCGGCGATCACGCTGATCCTCGAAGCCATCGACAAGGCCGGCTATACCGCCGGCGAGCAGATCGCGCTGGCGCTGGACTGCGCCGCCAGCGAGTTCTACAAGGACGGCCTGTATGTGCTTGAGGGTGAAGGCGGCCTGAAACTCAACGCCCAGCAGTGGACCGACATGCTGGCCGCCTGGTGCGACAAATACCCCATCATCAGCATCGAGGACGGCATGCACGAGGGCGACTGGGACGGCTGGAAGATCCTGACCGAACGCTTGGGCAAAAAGGTGCAACTGGTCGGCGACGACCTGTTTGTCACCAACACCAAAATCCTCAAGGAAGGCATCGACAAGTCGATTGCCAATTCCATCCTGATCAAGATCAACCAGATCGGCACCCTGACCGAAACCTTTGCCGCGATCGAGATGGCCAAACGCGCCGGCTATACCGCGGTGATTTCGCACCGCTCCGGCGAAACCGAAGACAACACGATTGCCGACATCGCCGTCGGCACCAATGCCGGCCAGATCAAGACCGGATCGCTCTCCCGCTCGGACCGCATGGCCAAGTACAACCAGCTGCTGCGCATCGAAGAAGACCTCGGCGATATCGCGAGCTATCCCGGCCGCGCTGCCTTCTACAACTTGCGCTAACCCGCACTTTGATCGTGGGAAACCGCGTCGTCCCCGCCCTGCTGATTGTGCTGCTCGTCATCGTGCATGCACAACTCTGGGTGGGACGGGGCAGCCTTCCCAGCGTCAACGAGATGCAGCGCCGGCTCAGCGAGCAGGCGGCGGCGAACGCCAAGGCCGAGGTCGACAATGCGCGCCTCTCCGCCGAGGTCAAGGACTTGCGCGAAGGCCTGGAGATGGTCGAGGAAAAAGCGCGCGAGGAGCTGGGCATGGTCAGGCCCAATGAAATTTTTGTGCAGGTCACGCCCTGAACCTGCCCGCTTGCAGCGCTCTGCATGCAAGCCATTTACTATGATTTTGATAGCTGCTCGCCCCCGCCAGACGGGGGCTGAATGCCTTTTTTATTCATGAATCAGGCCACAGCAGCGGTACACATCCGCCTGCTGGGTGCGCCCGGCACCGGCAAGACCCGCCTGGCGGCAGAGTTGGCCCAAGCCTTGTTGGCGGAAAAACACGCTGCCATGCTGTTCACCATCGAGGACAACCCGGCGCTGCCCCATCCCGGTCCGGCGGGCTGCACCACGCTGCTGATGGGCCTGGATCTTCCGGTGCCTCCCGCCGCCGCAACAGTGCAGCAGGCGGCCGACCGCACGCTGCGCGACACGCTGGCGCAATCAGGCATCAACTACCAGGTGGTGTATGGCCAGGGTGAGCAGCGGCTGCGCAGCGCTTTGGCTGCGCTGCGGAGCGCCGGCATCGCCCCAGGGGAAGAAACCCGCCGCCCGCAGTGGGTCTGGGCCTGCGACAACTGCAGCGACCCGCAGTGCGAACGCCGCCTGCTCAGCGACCTGCTGGCCGCACGTACCCGAGGACCCTCTGCATAACTCCCGCCATGCGCGGCGCGAGTTATGCAGAGGGTCCTAGCCTGATCACTGCACCGTCGGCGCCGGCGGCAACTGCTCCGCCGGGCTGGTGAAAATCTGCGCGGCGTCGACCGGGTCAAAGCCGTATTGCGCACCGCAGAATTCACAGCCCACGTCGATGCGGCCCTGCTCGGCAATGATGCTCTCGACCTCGGCCGTGCCCAAGCTGCGCAGCATGCTGCTGACACGCTCCTGTGAACAGCTGCAGGCAAAGCTTGGCGTGTTCGGCACAAAACGCGTGACTTTTTCTTCCCAGAACAGGCGGTGCAGGATGGTGTCGGCGTCCAGCGTCAGCAACTCCTCGCGCTTGAGCGTGCCGGCCAGGATGGCGATGCGTTTGTAGTCCTCGTTGCGGCCGATCTGGTCCTCGTCGGCGTCGCGGTCACGCTGGCTTTCGAGGTTGCCCTCGCCCTTGACCGGCAGGCGCTGGATCAGCAGGCCGGCCGCCACGTTTCCGTCGGCGGCCAGGATCAGTTTGGTGTCGAGCTGCTCGCTTTGCAGCATGTAGTGCTCCAGCACCTCGGCCAGGTTCTCGATTTTTTCATGCTGGTCGCCGAACAGCGGCACCACGCCCTGGTAGGGCTGGCGGCCCGGCAGCTTGTCTTTCGGGTCCAGGGTGATGGCGCAGCGCCCCTGGTTGTTGACGTTGACGAGACGGCTCAAGGTATCGCCGGGCAGGACCTCGCCGGTCACCGTCGCGGTCGCGCGCAGGCTCAGGTCGGGCTGCACCTCGGCCACGGCCAGCTTGACCGGCCCGTCGCCGAAGATCTGCAGCACCAGCGCCCCGTTGAATTTGATGTTGCTTTGCATCAGCGCGCCGGCCGCCGTCATTTCGCCCAGCAGTTGCAGCACTTCAGGCGGGTAGCCGCCGCCGGCCTCGCGGCGTTTGAGGATTTCCTGCCAGGCGTCGGTCAGGCGCACCAGCATGCCGCGCACCGGCAGGCCGTCGAAAATAAATTTATGGAGTTCGGACATCAATCAATCTTTTTGAATCCCGCCTTGTAGCGGCGGGCATTCTCTACATAGTGATGGGCGATCGCTTTTAAACCCTCGATCTGCTCTGGCGACAACTGGCGCACGGCCTTGGCCGGGCTGCCCAGGATCATGGAGCCGTCGGGGAACTCCTTGCCCTCGGTGACCAGCGAACCGGCGCCCACCAGGCAGTTCTTGCCGATGCGCGCGCGGTTCAGCACCACCGCGCCGATGCCGATCAGCGAGCCGTCGCCGATGGTGCAGCCGTGCAGCATGACCTGGTGGCCGATGGAGACGTCCTCGCCGATCTCCAGCGGCACACCGGGGTCGGCATGCAGCACGCTGGCGTCCTGGATGTTGGAGCCGCGGCCTATGCGCACACTTTCGGTGTCGCCGCGAATCACGGTGCCGAACCAGACGCTCACGCCCTCGGCCAGCGCCACGTCGCCAATCACCTGGGCGCTGTCGGCCACCCAGGCGGTTTCGTGCAGCTTCGGGGCCAGTTCGTCGAGTTGGTAAATCGCCATCGTGTTGTCCTCTGTGTTGCTTGTCTCTGATCAGTCCATTGTAAAGAGCCACCCCGGGTTTCGCCGACAATCCGGGCATGACCCTGCCCACCGCCCCGACCGGGCTGCGCCAGCTGGCGCTGGCGGCCCTGCTGCAGCCCGATCCCCAGCAAAAAGTGCTGCTGGCCCACGCCCTGCAAGCGCAGGCAGCTACGCTTTCGATAGCACCCACGCTGTCCATCGCCCCGCCCGCCGCCCTGCCCGGCTGCCCGGCCCGGCCGGAACTGCGTTCGCACCTCGACGTGCCCAAGCGCTCACCGTACACGCCGGCGGGCCTGGCCGCCCTGCTCCATGCGGTGACGCATATCGAGTTCAACGCCATCAACCTCGCACTCGACGCGGCCTGGCGCTTCGACCACATGCCGCCGGCCTATTACCGGGACTGGGTCCGCGTGGCGGCCGAGGAAGCGCATCACTTCAGCCTGCTGCGCGAGTTGCTGCAAACCATGGGCCACGACTACGGCGACTTCCCGGCCCACACCGGCCTCTGGGACATGACCCACAAGACGTCCGGCGACGTGCTCGCGCGCATGGCGCTGGTGCCACGCACGCTCGAAGCGCGCGGCCTGGACGCCACGCCGGCGATGCAGGCCAAGCTGCGCAAGGTCGGCACACCCGACGCGCTGAAGGCCGTCGCCATCCTCGACATCATCCTGCGCGACGAAATCGGCCACGTCGCGATTGGCAACCACTGGTACCGGCATCTGTGTACAGAGCGCGGGCTGGAGCCGGTCGCGACCTACGCCGCATTGGCCAAGTCTTACGGCGCGCCGCGGCTCAAAGGGCCGTTCAACCTGGATGCGCGGCGGGCTGCGGGGTTTGACGAGGATGAGCTGGCGCTGTTGCGCAACGGACTGTGAGATTACTGCGGCACAAATCCGGCTTTTGCAAGCTCGAACAGAATGCGGTCGGTGAAGATTTGA
>CALRTF020000266.1:0-5420 GCA_943370985.1 Paenacidovorax caeni | reverse complement strand
GGGCCATCATGGCGCTGGCGCTGCAGATGTACCTGGACATCCCGATTGCCTGGTGTTACGTCATCAGCGCCATCGTGATCGTGCCCATGGTGGTGCGCGGCATCACGCTGATCTCGCGCCTGCAGCTGTGGACCCAGCCGCTGTGGGGCGTGCTGCTGCTGCTGCCCTACCTGGCCGTGCTCTGGAAAAACCCGCAGGCCTTTGCCGATTTCACCGGGTTGGCCGGGCGGACCTCGGGCAGCAGCGAGTTCGACCCGCTGATGTTCGGTGCGGCGGCCACGGTGGCGTTTTCGCTGGTGGTGCAGATCGGCGAGCAGGTGGACTTTTTGCGCTTCCTGCCCGAAAAGACGCACGCCAACCGCAAGCGCTGGTGGGCCGCGGTGCTGATGGCCGGCCCGGGCTGGATCGTGCTGGGCATGCTCAAGATGCTGGGCGGCGCTTTCCTGGCCTTTCTGGTGCTGCAGCATGAGTTGCCGGCGTCCAAGGCGGTCGAGCCGACCCAGATGTACCTGGCCGGCTTTGCCTATGTGTTCACCGACCCGGCCTGGGTGCTGGCCGCCACCGTGGTGTTTGTGGTGGTGTCACAGCTCAAGATCAATCTGACCAACGCCTATGCCGGCTCGCTGGCCTGGTCCAATTTTTTTGCGCGGCTGACACACAGCCACCCGGGGCGGGTGGTCTGGCTGGTCTTCAATGTCACGATTGCGCTGCTGCTGATGACGCTGGGCGTGTTCTCGGCGCTCGAGAAGGTGCTGGGCCTGTACGGCAATGTGGCGATTGCCTGGGTCGGTGCCCTGGTGGCCGACCTGGTCATCAACAAGCCGCTGGGCCTGAGCCCGCGGGGCATCGAGTTCAAACGCGCCCACCTGTACGACATCAACCCGGTGGGCCTGGGGTCCATGCTGCTGGCCGCCGTGGTCTCGGTGGTGGCCTACACCGGCGCGCTCGGGCCGCGTGCCGAGGCGTTTTCACCGTTCATCGCACTCGGCATGGCGCTGCTGCTGTCGCCGCTGCTGGCCTGGCTGACCCGGGGCCGTTATTACATCGCGCGCCAGCCAGAACCCATGGGGGCACCCGGCCAGATGGTGCGCTGCCATGTCTGCGAAAACGCCTTCGAGGCGGAGGACATGGCCAGTTGCCCGGCCTACGGCGCGCCCATCTGTTCGCTGTGCTGCACGCTGGAGTCGCGCTGCCACGACCGCTGCAAGACACGTTCGCGCGCAGCCGAGCAGGCCGAGCAGTTTTTGCACACGCTGCTGCCGAGCGCATTGTCGAGCCGGGTCAACTTCCGCGTCGGGCACTACATGGTGGTCACCCTGTCGCTGTGTGCGCTGCTGGCCGCAGTGATGGGCATGGTGTACACCCAGGAAACCGCCTTGCCGCTGGCTTCCGACCCGCAGGGCATGTTGCTGCCGGCGTTTGTGAAAGTGTTCGCGATGCTGCTGCTGATCATTGCGGTGTGCAGCTGGTGGGTGGTGCTGGGCAGCGAAAGCCGGCGCATGGCGCAGGACGAGTCGAACCGGCAGAACCAGCTGCTGTCGCGCGAGATCGAGGCGCACCAGCGCACCGACGAGGCGCTGCAGAGCGCCAAGGAACTGGCCGAATCGGCGAACCAGGCCAAGACGCGTTATGTGGCCGGCATGACCCACGAGTTGCGCACGCCGCTCAACAGCATCCTGGGCTACTCGCAGATCCTGCTCAAGAGCGAGGCGCTGGCCCACATGCCGCGCGAGGCGGTGCAGACCATTCAGCGCAGCGGCGAACACCTGCTGCAACTGGTGGACGGCCTGCTGGACCTGGCCCGCATTGAGGCCGGGCGCCTGCGGCTGGAGCCGATCCCGGTGCCGCTGCCGGATTTTCTCGAGGGGCTGGTCAGCATGGTGCGGCCGCAGGCCGAGGCCAAGGGCGTGGACTTCTTCTACACCCACAGCGGCCGCATGCCGGCCTGGGTCCAGGCCGACGCCAAACGCCTGCGCCAGATCATCATCAACCTGCTGAGCAATGCGGTGCGCTTTACCGACACCGGCAGCGTGACCCTGCATGTGGATTGCCGGCGCGAGGTGATCCGTTTCGAGGTGGTGGACACCGGCATCGGCATCGCCGCCCAGGACCAGCAGCGCATCTTCCTGCCTTTCGAGCGCGGCGCCGCCGGCCGCCGCCGCGGCGACCCCGGCACCGGCCTGGGCCTGACCATCACCGGCCTGCTGACCGCGCTGATGGGCGGCGACCTGTCGCTGCAAAGCGCGCCCGACAAGGGCAGCACCTTCGGCGTGCGCCTGTACCTGCGCGAGATCGACGACCCCGGTCCGCTGGCCGACCCGCCCCACCAGATCGCCGGTTTCTTCGGCAAGCGCCGCACGCTGCTGGTGGTGGACGACCAGCCGGTGCAGCGCCAGATGCTGGCCGGCATGCTGACGCCGCTGGGCTTCCACATCAAGGAGGCGGCCAGCGGTCTGGAATGTATCGACAGCCTCAAGGACGGCGTGCCCGACGCCATCCTGCTCGACATCAGCATGGACGACATGGATGGCTGGGAGACCGCCGTACAGATACGCAACCGGGGTTATGACAGCGTGCCCATCATCGTGGTCTCGGCCAATGTGTTCGAGAACCAGGCCTCACGGCTGAAGGCGGCCGGCTGCCAGGCCTTTGTCGGCAAACCGGTGCTCGAGTCCGAGTTGATGGCCGCCCTGCAACGCCATCTGGGGCTGGAATGGGTCACGTCGGTGGTGTCCCCGGCCTTGTTGCCGGCCGGCGTGGCGGCCGGCGACAGCGCGCAGTTGCCGGACGAAGCCCGCGCCGGCCTGATCCGGCTGGTGCACCTCGGCCATGTGCACGGCCTGCACCGCCTGCTGGACCGCATCACGGCCGAGGACCCGGCCATGGCCGCCAACTGCGAGCGCCTGCGGGGCTTTGTCAGCCGGTGTGAACTCGAGCTGCTGCTGGACCACCTGACGGAGGGCGGTTATGCCTGACGTGCTTGAGCCGGCCGACGCCCAGCGCCCGGTGGTGCTGGTGGTGGACGACGCGCCCAGCAGCCTGGGCATGCTTTGCGACACGCTCGAAGGCGAGGGTTACACCGTGCTGGTCGCGCGCGACGGCGATGCGGCGCTGCAGCGGCTGGAACTGGTGGTGCCCGACGCCATCCTGCTCGACGCCGTGATGCCCGGGCTGTCGGGCTTCGAGACGTGCCGGCTGATCAAGGCGAACCCCGCGCTGGCGCATGTGCCGGTGATCTTCATGACCGGCCTGTCGGAAACGCCGCATGTGCTCGAAGGGTTTGCCTGCGGCGGGGTCGACTATGTGGTCAAGCCGCTGCGCGCGCAGGAGGTGGTGGCGCGTCTGCACACCCATACGCGTAACGCACGCATCACGCGGCTGGCGCGCGAAGCGGTGGACGTGGCCGGTTTCGGCGTGTTGCTGGTCGATGCGCGCGGCCGTGTCGCCTGGCGCTCGCCGCAGGCCGCACTGTGGCTGCAGGCCATGGACGGCGCTGCAGACGGCGGCCGCCTGCCCGATGCCGTCCATGCCGCGCTGGAGGGCGGTACCGGCCAGCTGTTGCCGAGCCCGGCCGGTGTGTGCCTGTCGGTGCGCAACATGGGCCGGGTCGGCATGGGCGAGACCATGCTGCTGCTGGAGCAGCGCAGTGCCAACGCCGCCGCGCCCTCGCGCCTGGCCAGCGCGGCGCTGACGCCGCGGGAAACCGAGGTCCTGTCCTGGCTGGCCAAGGGCAAGACCAACCGCGACATCGGCGACATCCTCGGCATGAGCCACCGCACGGTCAACAAACACCTGGAACATATATTCGAGAAACTGGGCGTGGAGACCCGCGCGGCGGCGGCGGCGCTGGCCACCGGGCACGGGTTCTGACGGCATCCCGCTTTTTTGCTGCCACGGTGAAGCTGGCGCATTTATGCATCAAATCGGCCCGCAGCCCCCGGGGGACAAGCGCAGGCAGCTATCAAAACAATAGCGAATGCCGTCGCCGGGCGATGGCCCGCAGCTTGCCTACAATTGGCGGCAAAGCGAGGAACCTTCCGAATGAGCATCAAGAGCGACAAATGGAGACGCCGCATGGCGGAGACCACCGGCATGATCGCCCCCTTCGAGCCGGGCCAGATCCGCGAGAGCGAAGGGCGCAAGATCATCAGCTACGGCACCAGCAGCTACGGCTACGACATCCGCTGCGCGCCCGAGTTCAAGGTCTTCACCAATATCCACAGCACGGTGGTCGACCCGAAAAACTTCGACGAAAAAAGCTTTGTCGACTTCCACGGCGACAGCTGCATCATTCCGCCCAACAGTTTTGCGCTGGCCCGCACCGTCGAGTACTTCCGCATCCCGCGCAACGTGCTGACCATCTGCCTGGGCAAAAGCACCTATGCCCGCTGCGGCATCATCGTCAACGTCACGCCTTTCGAGCCCGAATGGGAAGGTTATGTGACGCTGGAGTTCTCGAACACCACCCCGCTGCCGGCCAAGATTTATGCCGGTGAGGGCTGCGCGCAGGTGCTGTTCTTCGAAAGCGACAAGGACGACGTCTGCGAGGTCAGCTACAAGGACCGCGGCGGCAAGTACCAGGGCCAGAGCGGGGTGACGCTGCCAAAGGCGTGACATCGGGGGTCTTGCTGCCGGGCCTGGCATCAGAAACGCCGGGTGACTCACCAACAAAGCTGACTGCGGTCAGCTTTTTTCATGTCCGCAAAAAGCAGTCGATAGTTCTACGCGGCCACACAGGTAAACGCGGGTGTAACGAGTCGTAGCGGCGTGCTACATTTCTCGGCGTATTTCCTCACAACAAATCTTCAGGGAGTTTTCATGTCCATCCGTCTGTACGCCACACTTGTGGCCTGCGTTGCCATGACCGGCTGCGCCTCCATCGTCAACGATTCGACCAACCCCGTGCGTTTCGAGACCTACGCTGCCAACGGCACCGAGGTCAAGGATGCGGAATGCAAATACGAAAATGACTACGGCTCGCATGTCGTCAAGACACCGGCCACCGTCAATGTGCGGCGTTCGTCCAAGGACTTGCAGATCACCTGTTCCAAGACCGGTGAGGCCGACGGCCGCGGTGTCGCCATCTCGCGTGCCAATGCAGGCATGGCCGGCAACATCATTTTCGGCGGCGGCATCGGCGCCATCATCGACCACAACAAGGGCACGGCCTACACCTACCCGATGTGGGTGCAGGTGGTCATGGGCAAACTGCTGACCTTTGACCGCAAGGCCGATGTCGAAGGCCAGCCCAACCGCGGTGTGGAAGCACCGGCGCCGGTGGCGGCCAAGTAACAGGCCCATGCGCCCATAAAAAAAGCTGACGGTGTCAGCTTTTTTTGTATCTGCAGGCCCGTCAGGGACCCGTGGTCATCATTTCACCAGCAGCACCGGTATCTCGGCATCCGTCACCACGCGCTGGG
>CALRTF020000265.1:0-5440 GCA_943370985.1 Paenacidovorax caeni | reverse complement strand
TTGCCACGCCGCAGGCGGTGCGCGACTACCTGCAGTTGCAGCTCGGCAGCCGCCCGCATGAAATTTTTGCCGTGCTGTTTCTCGACAGCCAGCATCGGCTGATCACGCTGGAAGAACTGTTCCGCGGCACGCTGACACAAACCTCGGTCTACCCGCGCGAGGTGGTGGTGCGCGCGCTGGCGCTGCATGCCGGCAGCGTGGTGCTGGCGCACAACCACCCGAGCGGCGAAGCGCGGCCCTCGCGCGCCGACGAGGCGCTGACACAAACCCTCAAGGCCGCGCTGGCGCTGGTCGACGTGCGTGTGCTCGATCATTTTGTGGTGACCAGCACGCAGGCGGTGTCCATGGCCGAACTCGGACTGCTCTGACCCCATGCCCGCCAAACCACCCGCCATCAAGGACCTCAAGGGCCTCAAAGCCGTCAAGCTCGAAATCGAAACGCGGGCGCGGCAGGAAGCCGAACTCAAGGCCGCGCGCGCGGCCGCCGCGGCAAAAGCCCGAGCGGAAAAAGAACTGTTTTCACGCGCGATCGGCCCGGTGCGGGCCCTGCCGGCCAGCCACCTGCCGGGCCAGCGTGCCCAGCTCGCGCCAGTGCAGGCCGCGCCGATTCCGGTGCAGCAGCAGCGTGATGAGCTGGCCGTGATGCGCGAGGCGATTTCCGACGGCTTCGATGTCGAAAGCCTGCTGGACACCGACGAGGCGCTGAGTTTCCGCCGGCCTGGCATGGGGCCGGACGTGGTGCGCAAGCTGCGCCGAGGCGGCTGGAGCATCCAGAAGCAGCTCGATCTGCACGGCCTGCGCCGGGAGGACGCGCGCGACGCGCTGTCGGTGTTCATCCGCGAGGCGCACAAGGCCGGCCTGCGCTGCGTGCGGGTGGTGCACGGCAAGGGCCTGGGCTCACCGGGCAAGACGCCGGTGCTCAAGGGCCGGGTGCAAAGCTGGCTGATCCAGAAGGCCGAGGTGATCGCCTTTGTGCAGGCGCGGCCGGCCGAAGGCGGGGCCGGCGCGCTGGTGGTGCTGCTGGCGCAAAGCTAGGCTTCAGCAGCTCTTTTGCTATTTATTTGATAGCTTTCTGTCCTGATTGGGCGGGGGCCCGAGGCCGATTTCATTCGTGATCCCCGTGAGAACGGCCTGTCACAGGCGTTCTGTCACGCTGATCATTCGACAAAATATGCCTTCAGCCCTCGGCTGGCGGAGGCCAGCAGCTCCCGAATTGATAGCATGCAGTACACGCCAAGGGTTTCGACAGGCTCAGCCCGAACGGCGACGGGCGGGTAGCGACCGTGCTTTTCAGGCCGGCGTGTTGCGCATCCAGTCGGCGGTCTGGAAAAACGAGCTGCGCAGGCGGGCGCGCAGTTCTTCATCCACACCGGTTTCGCCCATGGCCTGGTCCATGCAGGCCAGCCACTGGTCGCGCTCGAGAATGCCGATGGCAAACGGCATGTGGCGCGCGCGCAGGCGCGGGTGGCCGAACTGCTCGGTGTAGTGTTGCGGCCCGCCCATCCAGCCGCACAAAAACCAGAACAGGCGCTGGCGCGCGTTGTCCAGCGTGCTGCCGTGCGCGGCGCGCAGCGCGGTGTAGCCCGGCTCGATGTCCATCAGGTCGTAGAACCGGTCGACCAGGGCACGGATGCGTTCCTCGCCGCCTATCCAATCAAAGGGCGTGGCAAACGGCGGGTTGCCCGGCGGTTTCTCCTCGATCTGCATGCTCACTGGGCTTTCCTCAGGGTTTCGACCACGGGGGTATTGAGCACCGAACGCAGCCCCCACCAGCCCGCCGCGAGGGCCAGCGCCGCGCCGGCCAGGCTGCCGAGCAGCGGCACGGTCCAGGAGCCGGTCCAGTTGAAATCGAAGACAAATTTCGCCAGGCCCCAGCCGACCGCCAGTGCCACGACGGAGGCCAGAAACCCCGCCAGCAGGCCGACACCGGCGAGCTCGGCGCGCTGCACCTGGCGCAGCAGCGAGGCCCGCGCGCCGACGGCGCGCATGATGGCGAACTCCTTCGCTCGTTCCTCGCGTGTGGCCGTGATCGCCGCAAACAGCACGACCAGGCCGGCGGCCAGGGTGAAGCCGAACAAAAATTCCACCGCGCGTATCACCTGGTCGAGTACACGCTGCACCTGGGCAATCGTGCTGCTCATGTCGACATTGGTGATGTTGGGAAAGGCCTTGACCAGCTCGTTGTCGAAGCTGCGTGGCGCCGGCTGGCCGGCCACGGCAGCGACCCGGTCCGGCGCACGGAAGGCGCTGATGAAGGACACCGGCACGTCGGTCAGTTGCGCCACCGGGTACATCGCAAAGAAGTTGACGCGCATCGAACCCCAGTCCACCTTGCGCAGGCTGGTGATCTTCGCGACCTTGAGCTGCCCGCCGATGTCAAAACTCAGCGCATCGCCGAGCTTCAGGCCCAGGGTTTTGGCAATGCCGTCTTCCACGCTGATGGCGTCGGCTTCGTCGGGCGTCCAGCGCCCCTGCGCGACCTGGTTGTGCGAAGGCATCTGGCTGGCATGCGACAGGTTGAACTCGCGGTCCACCAGGCGTTTGGCGCGGTCGTCTTCGTAGTCGTCCGGCGTGACGGGCTGGCCGTTGACTGCCACCAGCCGGCCGCGGATCATCGGGTACCAGTCGAACTTGCTGACGCCGCCGTCGCGCAGGGCCTGCTGGAAAGCATCGCTTTGCTCCGGCTGCACATTGATGACAAAACGGTTGGGCGCGTCAGGCGGCGTCGCATTGCGCCAGCTGCTGATCAGGTCGGTGCGCAGCAGCACCAGCAGCATCAGCGCCAGCAGGCCGACCGCCAGCGCGCTGACCTGCACCACCGCGTAGGCCGGGCGCGCCGAGAGCTGGCGCGTGGCCAGCACCAGCCAGCGCGGCGCCGTGGCTTCGTTGACGCTGGCACGCAGCAGCCTGACAGCCAGGTAACTGCTGGCGGCAAATACCGCCACCGCGCCGGCAAAACCGCCGACCGCGATCAGGCCGAGCTTGAGGTCGCTGCTGGCGGCCACCAGCAGGGCGGCGAACCCCAGCACACCGACCAGCAGCACTGCCAGTGAGGCCGGCCGCAGGTTGCCGACATCGCGTCGGATCACACGCAGCGGCGGCACCGAGGCCAGCTGCAGAACCGGCGGCAGGCCGAAAGCCAGCAGCAGGGTCAGGCCCATGCCCATGCCGAAAGCCACCGGCCAGAAGGTCGCGGCCGGCAGCACGGTTTCGACCAGGCCGGCCAGCAGCAGCACAAAACCGTAATGCACACCGTAGCCGATCAGCACACCGAGTGCGCTGGCCAGCATGCCTGCCAGCACAAACTCGAAGGTATAGGCCAGCGCAATCGTGCGCTGCGGCTGGCCCAGCACGCGCAGCATGGCGCAGTCGTCCAGGTGTTTGGCGGCAAAGCCGCGCGCCACGATGGCCACCGCCACGGCGCTCAGCAGCGCCGCCAGCAAGGCCACCAGGTTGAGGAATTTTTCGGCGCGGTCCAGCGTCTGGCGCATCTCCGGGCTGCCGCTTTCCAGCGACTCGAGGCGCACGCCGCGCACCTCGGGCTTCCTGATCTCCTGCGTGGCCCACTGCACAAAGGTCTTGACCGCCGCCGGATTGCCGGCGACGGCAAAGCGGTAGTTGGTGCGGCTGGCCGGCTGTATCAGTTTGGTGGCGTCGAGGTCGGCGCTGTTGACCATCACGCGCGGCGAGAAGTTGATGAAACCCGCGCCGCGGTCCGGCTCCTGCACGATCACACGCGTGATCTTGAAGCTGGCGTCGCCCATCAGCAGGGTCTGGCCGACGCGCAGGCCCAGCGCATCGAGCAGCGAGGCGTCGGCCCAGGCAGTGCCCGACGCGGGAATCTCGCGCGTGGCGGCGCCGGCGCCGTCGACGCTGTCGGCCACCGTCAGGCTGCCGCGCAAGGGGTAGCCCTCGGGCACCGCCTTGAAGGCCACCAGCTTGCTGGCACCGCCGTCGGTCTCCAGCGCGCGGCCCATGGTCGGGAAGGTCACGGTCGAGATCGCCTGCAGGCCCAGGCTGCGCGCCTTCGCCACAAACACCTCGGGCGTCACGCCGTCGCTGCGCAGCACCGCATCGCCGCCCAGCAGCTGCAAGGCATCGCGCTGCAAGCCGCCCTTGAGGCGGTCGGCAAAAAAGCCGACAGCGGTCAGCGCCGCCACCGCCAGCGTCACCGCCACGATCAGCAGGCGCAGCTCACCGGCGCGCAGGTCGCGCAGCAGGGTGCGCCAGCCGAGTTTGAGGAAAAGTGGGTTCATGGAGGGTCTTGTCTGTAAGCGCCAACCTTAACGCAAAGCCGCTGCCCTTGGAGCCTGTCGGGCTTGGGGAGCCGAAAGCGAAAATTGGCCCCAGGGAGGACAGTTTTTGCCGTATTTGCAGACCCATAGCCAAGCTATGGGACAAAAAGACGGTGAAAAATGGACCGCTGCGGTCAATTTGCAGCCGGCGATCCCAAGTCCGACAGGCTCCTAGCTCGGGGCGGGTTTGCCGGCAAGGCCAGGCAGGGCCGACAGCCGCTGTTCCAGCGCGCGCAGCATCGGGGCAATGCCGGCGCCCACCCGGATCTGCGGATTGGAAAAGCCATCATCCTTGCCGGCATCGATCTCGCGCTGCCTGATCAGCGGTACGGCGCGCGCAAAGGCTTCTTCAAACGAATGGGTGCTGCGCAACTGCTCGTCGAACAGGGCGCGGCCGAAAAAGGTCAGCTCCGACAGGTGGCCGCAACCGTAGGACGTGTGGGTGGCATCGGCTGCCGTCATGACCAGCGAGTGTTCATCCGCCAGCACATCGATCCAGCCGCCGGAATAACAGGCCGAGATGGCAATCACGCGGTGGCGGATGCCCGCCTGGTCCAGCGCGGCGCGCAACTCGGCCGGGCTCAGCGGCGGCACTTCCAGCGGCCAGTGCGAGGCCGCCAGCTTGAAGTCGCGCGCACCGTGCGAGGTCATGTAAACCACCAGCAGGTCATTCTCGCGGTCCATGCGCCGGGCCAGCGCTTGAATCGCGCGTTGCAGGTTCAGCGTCGTGGCCCAGGGATGGGTCGCAGCGGTTCCGGCGTGGTTCAGCAGATGGATCACCCGGCCCTGGGCGTCAAAACGTTCGGCCAGCACGCCGCTGACCAGGGTGCTTTCGCGCAGGAACACGTCTTCGGCCGCGTAGGGCGCAAACACCAGCCCGTACACGTCGGTCACGCCCGGACGCTCCGGCGCCAGCGCATCGACGTTGCGCTGCCACAAGGCCTGCTGCGCCTCCATGGTCTCCTGGCTGAGGCGAAGCCGGGGCCGTTCCTGCGCGGCGGCTGAACCGGTTTCGTCGGCTTGCCAGGTGCGCGCCTCGAAATGCCAGGTCGTCAGTGCCGTGGCCGCTAGCATGGCCCCCATGAACACCACAGCACGCACGGTGATGCCGGCAAAGCGGACGATCAGCCAGAACGTGACGGCCA
>CALRTF020000264.1:0-5473 GCA_943370985.1 Paenacidovorax caeni | reverse complement strand
AGCGTTTTGCCTGGATGGACAAGGTCGGCGAGCGCTCCTGGCCGATCTTCGGCGCGCTGTATTTTGTGGTGGCGGTCAAGCGGGTGCGCGGCATGCGCCTGCTCGAGCCGGCCTGGAAGGCCCAGAAAGCCACGGCCAGTGCGCCGGTGGCGATTGCCAACCAGGTCCGGCGGCCCGGCGCCTTTTCCCTGTCCACCCATTTCCCAACCCCTCCGGATTCCGATACATGAGCGAGACTTCTGCGACCACGCCACAACATGTGGTGATCTATACCGACGGCGCCTGCAAGGGCAACCCCGGTCCCGGCGGCTGGGGTGCCATGCTGAGCACCGGCGGTCAGGTCAAGGAACTGTTCGGCGGCGAACTCGCCACGACCAACAACCGCATGGAAATGACGGCGGTGATCGAGGCCCTGTCGGCGCTCAAGCGGCCTTGCCGCGTGACCCTGCATGTCGACAGCCAGTATGTGCTCAAGGGCATGACCGAGTGGATCAAGGGCTGGAAAGCGCGCGGCTGGCGCACCGCTGCCAAGGAGCCCGTCAAGAATGTCGATCTCTGGCAAAAACTCGATGCGCTGGTGACCGGCAGCGGCCACACCATCGAATGGATCTGGGTGCGCGGCCACGACGGCGACCCGGGCAACGAACGTGCCGACGTGCTCGCCAACAAGGGGGTGGATCTTGCCCTCGGCCGGCGTTGACGGCGCGGTCTGGTTGCTTGGGGCGACCCGCCATGGCTGCACCATAAGCGTACATAACATTGCGCCGGCGGGAGGCGCCGTCACTTGGTAAACGCCTTGTAAAGCTGACCGGCAAGCCCCCATGGACATGGCCCAAAACATGCGTAAGCCATGGCGTCCTGCTACATTGGAAGTTTGTATCTTTTCCATTACAACTGGTTTTCTTTCCCATGGCATCAAAAGCAATTTACGCAGGGGTCGCCGTTGCCGGCATCGCGCTGGCCTCGGGCGCTGCCTGGTGGTACCAGAAGCCCAAGGCTGCGAGTGGCGCTCCCGCTGCGGCTGGCCAGGCGCCTGCGGGGGGTGCTGCCGCTGCCGGCAAGCCGGTGACCGTGGAAGCTGCCAAAGTGGAAGTCGCCAGGCTGGTCGATGACGCGCAGGCCGTGGGCAGCCTGCGTTCGCGCCGCAGTGTGGTGCTCCGTCCCGAGGTCAGCGGCCGCATCACCCAGCTCAACTTCACCGATGGCCAGCGTGTTCGCAAGGGCCAGGTGCTGGTGCAGTTCGACGATCAGTTGCCGCTGGCGCAGATCCAGCAGAGCCAGGCCGAGCTGTCGATTGCCCAGGCCAACCAGACCCGCAACCAGGAACTGGTGGCACAGAATTTTGTCAGCCAGCGTTCGCTCGATGAAAGCGCAGCCAACCTGCAGGTCGCACAGGCGAAGCTGTCGCTGGCCAGGGCGACAGCGGCGCGCCTGAAAATTGTCGCGCCTTTTGACGGCATCGCCGGCATCCGCCTCGTGAACGTCGGCGATTACCTCAAGGACGGCGCCGACATCGTCAACATCGAAGACATCGACGCGCTGTTTGTCGACTTCCGCCTGCCCGAGCGTTTCCAGAGCAAGGTCCGGCGCGGCCAGACGGCCGTGCTCGACATCGATGCCTTGCCAGGGCGGCGCTACACCGCGCAGATCCAGGCCATCGACCCGCTGATCGATGCCAACGGCCGCTCCGTGGGAATCCGCGGCTGCATCGACAACCGCCAGTTGCAGTTGCGCCCCGGCATGTTTGCGCGCGCCAACACGGTCTTCAGCGTGCGCGAGGATGCGCGTGTGATCCCCGAGGAAGCGATTGTTCCCCAGGGCAACCGGCAGTTCGTCATCAAGTTGCTCGATGGACCGGACGCACAGACACGCACCACCCAACGTGTCGAGGTCAAGGTCGGCATCCGCAGTCCGGGAAAGGTCGAGATTGTCGAGGGGCTGGCGCCCGGCGACACCGTGGTGGCGGCCGGCCAG
This sequence comes from Paenacidovorax caeni, assembly GCA_943370985.1. GTDB lineage: Bacteria > Pseudomonadota > Gammaproteobacteria > Burkholderiales > Burkholderiaceae_C > Polaromonas > Polaromonas caeni_A. Next base: position 3,499 of record CALRTF020000264.1, on the reverse strand, counting down.
CAGCGCGTGCAGCGCGACGGCACCGTGGTGTCGGTGGTCCAGGTGGCGGCCCCGGCGCCTGCGGCGGGCCCGGCCCGGCCCGCTGCCAGCAGCGCGCCTATCGTGCCGTCCCAGCCCGGCGCCAATCCCTGCGGGACCGTGGTGGCCGAAGCGCCCGCCCGAAGTGGCCCGGCGCCCGGCCCGGCCACACCCGAGCGCAAGCCGCCGCCCGCGGCCGCACGCAACCCTGCCTGAGATGAGCCCCACCGACGCCACCGCCTGCCATGCAGCTCGCTGAAATATCCATACGCCGCCCCGTCTTTGCGACGGTGCTTTCACTGCTGATCCTGCTGGTGGGCGCGGTCAGCTTCGACCGCCTGACGGTGCGCGAGTACCCCAAGATCGACGAGCCGGTGGTCACCGTCACCGTGCGCTACCCGGGTGCCTCGGCCGAGGTGATTGAATCGCAGATCTCCAAGCCCCTGGAGGACTCGATTGCCGGCATCGATGCGGTGGACGTCATCACCTCCATCAGCCGCGCCGAGCAAAGCCAGATCTCCGTGCGCTTCCGGCTCGAGAAAGACCCCGATGCCGCCGCCGCCGAAGTGCGCGACCGGACTTCGCGTGTGCGCAACCGCCTGCCCCAGGCCATCGAGGAACCGGTCATTGCCAAGGTGGAGGCCGACGCCTTCCCGGTGATCTTCCTGACCTTCTCCAGTGACAAGCTGTCGCGGCTGGAGATCAACGACATGGTCAACCGCATCGCCAAGCCGCGGCTGCAGACCGTCACCGGTGTCGCCGACGTGCGGATTTACGGCGAGCGCAAATACGCGATGCGGGTCTGGCTCGACGCGCAGAAGCTGGCCGGCTACCGGCTGACCTCGCAGGACGTGGAGGACGCCATCCGCCGCAGCAACCTCGAGTTGCCGGGCGGGCGCATCGAATCGCAGCAGCGCGAGTTCAGCGTGACCTCGCAGACCGACCTGGTGCGGCCCGCGCAGTTTGCCGACATCACGATCAAGAGTGTCAACGGCTTCCCGGTGAAGATCCGCGACGTCGCGCGCGTGGAAGAGGGTGCGGCCGACGAACGCAGCGCCGTTCGCCTGAACGGGCGCGATGCGATTTCCGCCGGCGTGATCCGCCAGGCCACCGCCAACCCGCTGGATCTGTCCACCGGCGTGCGCGAGATGATTCCCAAGCTCAAGCAGGACCTGCCCGAAGACATCGTGATCGACATTGCGAACGACAACTCGGTGTTCATCGACCGCTCGATCAAAAATGTCTACACCACCATTGTCGAAGCCGTGGTGCTGGTCGCTTTGGTGATCTTTGTGTTCCTGCGGACCTTGCGGGCCTCCATCATCCCGCTGGTCACCATCCCGGTGAGCCTGGTCGGCACCTTTGCCCTGATGGCACTGGCGGGTTTTTCGATCAACACCCTGACCCTGCTGGCGCTGGTGCTGGCCATCGGCCTGGTGGTGGATGATGCCATCGTGATGCTCGAGAACATCTTCCGCCACATCGAGGAAGGGCTGGACCCGTTCTCCGCGGCGATCAAGGGCGCGCGCGAAATCGGCTTTGCGGTGATCACCATGACGGCCACGCTGGTTGCGGTGTATGCGCCGCTGGCCTTCACGCCGGGGCGCACCGGCCGCCTGTTCATCGAGTTTGCGTTGGCGCTGGCCGGTGCGGTGGTGGTATCGGGCATCGTGGCGCTGACGCTCACGCCCATGATGTGTTCGCTGCTGCTGCGCCACAACCCCAAGCCAAACCGCTTCGACCGCGGCATGGAAAACATCCTCACCCGCTTTTCCGATGGTTACGGCAGGCTGCTGCGCTGGATTGTCACCACCGGCTACAAGCCGGCGGCCGGTGAGCGCGGTGTCGGCAGCGCGGTACGGCGCTTTTTCCTGCAGGCGCGCTGGATCGTGATCGGCGGCATGATGCTCAGCGCGATTGGCATTGCGCTGGTCTACCCGAGCATGCGGTCCGAGCTCTCGCCGATCGAGGACCGCGGCGTGATTTCGTCCAACATCACGGCGCCCGACGGCGCCACGCTGGAGTACACCAACCGCTATGCGCGGGAACTTGAAAAGCTCGGCCAGGAGTACCCGGAGTTCGACCGCATTTTTGCCAACGTCGGCAACCCCTCGGTGTCCCAGGGCAACGTGACCTACCGGACGGTGGACTGGAATGAGCGCAAGCGCAGCACCATTGAGCTGGCGCGCGAACTCGGGCCCAAGCTGGCCGCCCTGCCCGGTGTGTCGGCGTTCCCGATCACGCCGCCGTCGCTGGGCCAGGGCTTCCGTGACCGGCCGATCAATTTCGTGATCCAGACCTCCGACAGTTACCAGAACCTGAACCAGGTGGTGCGGCAGATGCTCGAGGAGATCGCCAAGCAGCCGGGCATCCTGCAGCCGGACGTGGACCTGCGCCTGAACAAGCCCGAGCTGCGCATCGACATTGACCGCACCCGCGCAGCCGACCTGGGCGTGCCGGTGGACGTGGTGGCGCGCGCCATCGAAACCATGCTCGGCGGGCGCAATGTCACGCGTTACAAGCGTGATGCCGAGCAGTACGACGTGATTGTGCAGATCCAGTCGGCGGGCCGCAGCACGCCCGACGCCATCGACAGCATCTATGTGCGTGGCCGCAATGACACGGTGATCCCGCTGTCGGCGCTGGTCAAGGTCAGCGAGACCGTCAGTCCGAGGGAACTCAACCACTTCGGGCAGCGCCGTTCGGTCACGATCTCCGCCAACCTGTCGCCCGAATATTCGCTCGGCGAGGCGCTCGACTACATGAACCAGGCGGCGGCGCGGGTGCTCAAGCCCGGTTACACCACCGACCTCAATGGCACCTCGCGCGAGTTCCGCAATTCCCAGGGGGCGCTGGCCATTGTGTTTGTGCTGTCGCTGGTGTTCATTTTCCTGGTGCTGGCCGCGCAGTTCGAAAGTTTTGTTGATCCGCTGGTGATCATGCTGGCCGTGCCGCTGTCCATGATAGGCGCGCTGCTGGCGCTCAAGTGGTCGGGCGGCTCGCTCAACGTCTATTCGCAGATCGGGCTGATCACGCTGGTGGGCCTGATCACCAAACACGGCATCCTGATTGTCGAGTTCACCAACCAGTTGCGTGAACACGGCATGGAGACGGTCGATGCGCTGGTCAAGGCTGCGTCACAGCGCCTGCGCCCCATCATGATGACCACCGGCGCCATGGTGCTGGGCGCCTTGCCCCTGGCCCTGGCCAGCGGCGCCGGCGCCGAAAGCCGCCAGCAAATCGGCTGGGTGATCGTGGGCGGCATGTCGCTGGGCACCGTGCTCACGGTGTTTGTGGTGCCGGTGATGTATTCGCTGTTTGCGCGCAGCAAGGTGCCGGGTGCCAAAACCGCCGTCGCGGTTGACACGCCGCCAGCGCACCATCCGGATCCCGAGCTCATAGGCAAGTAGCCTGCCGCCGCAGGCGCAGCGTGGGGGCCTAAATACTGCCGTCGAACATCATCACGTCGACGTCCTGACCC
>CALRTF020000263.1:0-5485 GCA_943370985.1 Paenacidovorax caeni | reverse complement strand
TCGACTTCGGTGGTGGTCTCGGCATCAACTACAACCAGGATGAGCCCCCTGCGGCCGACGTCCTGTGGAAAGAACTGCTCAGCAAACTCGATGCACGCGGTTTTGGCGGCAAAAAGCTGCTGATCGAACCCGGCCGCTCGCTGGTCGGCAATGCCGGTATCTGCCTGACCGAAGTGCTCTACCTCAAACCCGGTGAGCAGAAAAACTTCTGCATCATCGACGCCGCGATGAATGATTTGCCGCGCCCGGCCATGTACCAGGCCTTCCACGCCATCGTTCCGGTCCTGCCCTCCTCCGGCCAGGCGGAAACCATCTACGACGTGGTCGGCCCGGTCTGCGAAAGCGGTGACTGGATAGGCCGCGACCGTGCGCTGGCGGTGCAGGCCGGCGACTGCCTGGCGGTGTTGTCGGCGGGTGCTTACTGCATGAGCATGGCCAGCAACTACAACACACGCGGACGCGCCGCGGAGGTATTGGTTGATGGCGCCAGCGCCCACGTGATTCGCCGCCGGGAAACCGCCGCCGACCAGATGCGGCAGGAACAGCTGGTTTCCGGCTGAACCGCCTGGCCCGGCCGACGGGCCTATTTGCTATTATTTTGAGAGCTGGTCACGCATGACTGGCGTGGGCCGGGGACGTTTTTTCTTTATATATTGCTGCACACGCCAGCCCAGCAGCGCGGCCAGGATCACGGCGTACACCGCGACTTCGGCAAAGTCATTCTTGCCCGAACGCATCCAGAAAAAGTGCAGCAGGCCCAGCCCGGCGATCAGGTAAATCAGCTTGTGCAGCAGCTGCCAGCGCCTGGCGCCCAGCTTTTTGATGGCGGCATTGAAGGAGGTGGCGGCCAGCGGCGTCAGCAGCAGGAAGGCCGAGAAACCCACCAGGATGAACGGCCGCTTGATGATGTCCTTCACGATCTCGGGCACATCGAAGCCCATGTCGAACCAGCTGTAACTCAGCAGGTGAATCACCACGTAGAAATAGGTGAACAGGCCCAGCATGCGCCTGAAACGCGCCAGCGCCGGCGTGCCGCTGATCACGCGCAGCGGCGTGACCGCCAGCACGATGCACAGGAAGCGCAGCGTCCAGTCACCGGTCGCCCGTATCAGGTGTTCGGCCGGATTCGCGCCCAGGTTGTTGGTCAGGGCACCGTAAAACAGCCAGGCAAACGGCAACAGCGCCAGCACAAACACCAGCGGCTTGGCCGCCGGGTGCATCAAGGCCGCATTGGCGGCCTTCATCAGTAGTTCTTCTTGAGGTCCATGCCGGCGTAAAGCTGGCCGACCTGCGCCTCGTAGCCGTTGAACATCAGGGTCTTGCGCTTCTTGGCAAACAGGCCGTCCTCGCCGATGCGGCGCTCGGTCGCCTGGCTCCAGCGCGGGTGGTCCACATTCGGGTTCACGTTGGAATAAAAGCCGTATTCATTGGCAGCCGCCTTGTTCCAGGCAGTGCGCGGCTCCTTGTCGGTGAAGCGGATCCTGACGATGCTCTTGCCGCTTTTGAAACCGTATTTCCAGGGCACCACCAGGCGCACCGGCGCGCCGTTCTGGTTGGGCATCACCTCGCCGTACATGCCGAAAGCCAGCAGGGTCAGGGGGTTCATGGCTTCGTCCAGGCGCAAAGCCTCGACATACGGCCAGTCAAGCACACGCGAGCCGACAAAAGGCATGGTCTTGGGATCGGCCTGGGTAATGAACTCGACGTATTTGGCGTTGCCCAGCGGCTCGACTTTTTTGATCAGCTCGGCCATCGAATAACCCACCCACGGAATCACCATGGACCAGCCCTCCACGCAGCGCAGGCGGTAAATCCGTTCTTCCTGCGCGCTGAGCTTGATCAGGTCCTCGATCGCATACGTTTTCGGCTGCTTGACCAGGCCGTCGACCACCACGGTCCAGGGTTTGGTGACCAGGGTGCCGGCGTTTTTGGCCGGGTCGGCCTTGTCGGTGCCGAACTCGTAGAAGTTGTTGTAGGTCGTGGCGTCTTTGTAATCGGTGACCTTTTCCATGGTCACGGCGCCGGCCACCCCCGACTTGGCCCCGGGCAGAGCCGCCAGCTTGCCCGGCTTGGCCGCGCCCTGCGCCAGCGCCTCGCGGCCGGCCCAGCCGGCCAGGGCTGCACCGGCGGCGCCGCCGGCCATCAGCCGGATCAGGTCGCGCCGCTGCTGGTAGACGCCCTCGGGTGTGATCTCGCTGGAGACCGGGTGAATGAAGCCGCTGTTGTGGGTCTTGATCAGCATCTTGTTTCCTTGTCGTCGTTTTGGTGAGGATTGACCGTTAGTCTGGATACGCAGCCACTTCTTACAAGGATTCAAGGGCTGGTTACAAGGTTCCGTAACTGTGCAGGCCCGACAGGAACATGTTGACGCCCAGGAAGGCAAAGGTGGTGACGGCCAGCCCCACCAGCGCCCACCAGGACGCCACGGTGCCGCGCAGGCCCTTGACCAGTCGCATGTGCAGCCAGGCCGCGTAGTTGAGCCAGACGATCAGTGCCCAGGTTTCCTTGGGGTCCCAGCTCCAGTAGCCGCCCCAGGCTTCGGCTGCCCAGAGCGCACCCAGCACGGTCGCAATCGTGAAAAAGGCAAAACCCACGGCAATCGCCTTGTACATCACGTCGTCAAGCACCTCGGCGGAGGGCAGGCGCGCGGCGATCCGCTTGCGTCCGAACAGGATGCCGGCCGCGATCAGGCCCGAGACCAGCAGGTAGCCCACCCAGTAATTGCCGCCGCCGACATCGGCCGGCGACTTGCGGAAAACAATCGGTACAAAACACAGCACCACGCCCAGCATCCACAGCGGCGTGAGCTTGTACCAGCGCGTCTCCGCGGCCTGCTGTTTGATCAGATAGGCCAGCGCCACCATGGCGGCCAGCGCAAACATGCCGTAACCGATGAAGTTGGCCGGCACATGCAGCTTCATCCACCAGCTCTTGAGCGCCGGCACCAGCGGCTGGATCTCGTGCGCCTCGCGCACCACCGTGTACCAGAGCAGGAAGCCGACCGCGGCGCTGACCACCAGCATCACAAAGGCACCCATGGCGCGGGTGTTGTACTGGGCTTCGAAATACAGGTAGAACGCGGCCGTCATCCAGCAAAACAGCACAAACACCTCGTAGAGGTTGCTCACCGGGATGTGGCCGACGTCCGCGCCTATCAGGTAGCTTTCATACCAGCGCACCATGGTGCCTATCAGCGCCATGCCGACCGCCACCCAGGCGATCTTGCTGCCCAGCGATTCCAGCGCATCGCCCTGCTGGCGGATAAACATGCCCAGCCAGTAAAACACCGTGCTCATGAAAAACAGCACACTCATCCAGAGGATGGCCGACTGGCTCGACAGGAAGTACTTGAGCCAGAACACCTGCTCGGCGCGCGCCAGATCGCCCTGGTAGGACACGATGCCGAGCAGCGAAAACACCGCCACCGCCGCCATCAGCACGCGCAGCGGGCGCCAGAACCAGCCCATCGCAATGGCCGCCGGAATGGTGCCCAGCAGGATGCCTTTTTCGTAGACATCCATGAAACCGTGGTATCGCGCAAAGGCGAACAGGCCACCGGCAATGACCAGCGCCGCAAAAATCCAGTCAGCCAGGCTGCGCCTGGCAAAGTAGCCTTCCTGCAGACTGATGGTGGTCGCGTCGGTTCCGCGCGAGCTCAGTGTCGTGGTGGTGGTGTTCATCTTGGCACCTGTAAAAGTTTGGTCTTCAGCATGTCGAATTCGCGGTCCACTTCCAGGGTCTGCCGGTTGGTCGACAAGGCCATGGTGGCCTGGCTGCCGGTCCCTGATTCTGTTCCAGATCCGGAGTTTGCGGGATCGGCGGCATTGACACCCCCCGCCGGCGCGAGCCAGATCCAGAGCCGCCGCTCGCGCACATACAGCATCGCAAAAATGCCGAGGATCAGCAGCGCGCAGCCGAGGTAGACAATGTTTTTGCCCGGGGTGCGCGTGACCTGGAACACGCTGGCCTGCACCTGGGTGAAATCCTTGAGCTCGAAGGCCATGGGCGCCGGGTAGTGGTGGGCATCGCTGAGCGACAACACCGCCTGCGCCATCCAGGCCTGGGTTCGTTCGTCGGGCGGCAGGGGCTGCAGCCCGTTTTGCTCGCGCGTGAGCTGTGTCAGTTCGAACAACACGCCGTTGAGGATACGCACCAGCACCTCGCCGGCCCGGTTGCGCTCGGCTTCGGGCACATTGCTTTCCATGAAGTCAGAAATCGCCTGCAGGCCTGCCGCCGGCCTGGTCTGGCCCGCAGCGGGCGGCTGGTCAGGCCCGGCAAACAGCGCCAGCGCGCGCGCCGCAGACGCGCCCAGTTGCTGGGCCAGGTCGGGACGGTCGGGCGCAATCGCCTGGCGCACATAACGCTGGACGGCGCGCTCGCGCTGCGCCGGGTCGGCCAGCGCGCGGCGCAAGCGCAGGAAGCCTTCCATGCTGCCGAGCTCGTCGGCCGGAATGCGCAGGTACTGGAAAGGCTCGGCCGGCGTTTCACGCACGCCGAGCAGGAACAGGGCCGGCGTGGACTCGGCGCTGTCCATCTTCACCGGCAACATGTAGTTGTGGAACTCGCGCGCCTGGCCGGCGGCATCACGCAGCTTGTAGGTCAGGCTGGGGCCCACATTGCGCAGCTCTTTTTGCTCTTTGGTCTTGTTGGCCGCACCCAGCCGTGCATCAATCGACTGGCGCAGGTCGACCTTGCGAACGTCCGCTCCCGATTCGCCGAGATTGCCGGAACCGCTGAAGTTCTCGACGTTGATGACACGCAGCGCCGTGTACTCGAGCGTCATTTTTTCGGCGCCGTTGGTCAGGCTGCTCGAGCCCCCAATCGTGCCCTGGATTTCAAACGGCTTGCTCGCCGGCTGCGCGCCCACGGCCATGGGCACGGCCTTGAGGGTGACGCTGGAGCCGCCGTCATCGAAGCTGGACTGGTAAATCTCGATGCCCTTGTGGTTTGCCGGATGGTTGACCTCGACACGATGCGGAATCTTCTCGCCGGTTTCGCGGTCGTGGATCACGATCTCGCTGGCAAACAGCTTGGGCATGCCGGTGGAGTAGTACTCGACGATGAACTTCTTGAGTTCGACCGAAAAAGGCAGGTCCTGCAGCAACACACCGCCGGGCTGGTTCAGGATGGCGGTGCTCGACTGCGTGCCTTCGGCGACCAGCAGGTTGGCGCGGAAGGTCGGGTTGCGCTCGCTGAGCCGGTGCTGGGCCGGCACGTCGGCGATCAGTCCGCCGCCGGTATAGATGGACTTGTCGTTGAGCCACATCTGCGCGCGCACCACGAGGTCGCCGTCGAGCAGGCCGCCGACACAGACCAGCACAATGGCGCCATGGGCGGCGATGTAGCCGAGCTTGTTGGCCGCACCCGCCTTGGCGGCAACCATCCAGCCCGTGCCACCGGGCGCGTCGCGCTGCTGCAGCTTGACCTTCCAGCCGCCCTGCACCAGGGTCTGGCCGATGCGCCGGGCCGCGGCTTCGGGCGCTTC
>CALRTF020000262.1:0-5513 GCA_943370985.1 Paenacidovorax caeni | reverse complement strand
TGCCGGACCCGACAGGCCCGCCGATGCCGACGCGCAGCGGGGGAAGTTTTTTGGTGCGGTTGGCGATGTGGTGCATGCTCATTGGAAATGCCTTGAAGATGGATGTCCGTGTTCAGGAGCGGAACAGTCGTGAATACTGGGTTTCATGTTGCGAGGAAAGAATCGCCAGCATGGGCGAAAAGGCCTGGCGATCCTGGTCTTCCAGCGCCATCGCTGCCGTGATGGTCGCCGGGATTTCGGCGGCCAGCCGTGCCAGTATGCGCTGGCCGGCACTCTGGCCCAGCGGCACCGACTTGAGGGCGGCCTGCATCATGTTTTCGGCCCAGCCGAAGGCGTAGGCGGTCAGGCAGTCCGGCACACCGGCGTCCAGCGGAGAAGCGGCGAGGGCAAAGGCCACCGGGTAAGTGGGTGGCAAAGCGGCGCAGGCTTGCAGATGCGCATCGCTGATGCTCTGGTGGTTGCGCAGCCACTCGAGCAGCGAGCGGCCCATCTGTTCGGCCTGCAGGCGCAGCTCGCTGGTTTCGCGGGTCTGCAGCACCCAGTCGTTGAGGGCTTTCACCCGCACCAGGTCCTTGTTGCGCCAGGCCGGGATGGCTTGCGCGATCACCGCCAGGTCACCGCGCGCCAGGCTCAGGTGCAGCTGGTCGCTGAGCCAGTCCGCTGCTATGCTTTCTGTAGCTACTCCCGCGCGGTCCACGCCGGCTTCCAGCCCTTCGGAGTAGGAAAAGCCGCCGACCGGCAGGGCCGGCGAGGCCAGCCAGATCAGCTGCAGCAGGCTGGCGGCCGGCAGGGGCTGGGCCGTCGCGCTCAATGGCTGTGTGGCTTGTGGCTGTGGATCTGGATCGCGACCGGCTGCGCCTCGTGTGCGGGTGCATGGCCGTGATCGTGCCCATGATCGCAGTCGGGGCCGTGCACGTGAGGCGCTGGCGCCGCAGCCTGTGCGTGGGCATGGTCATGCGTATGGCCATGGCTGTGGCCGCCCGCGCTGTAGGCGCCGCCTTCGGGCTCGAAGGACTCGTTGACCTCGTTGACGATCAGATGCATGGCCCGCAGCATCTCCGCCAGCACATGGTCGGGTTCAATCTTCAGGTGATCCGGCTTGAGCTCAATCGGTACATGGCGGTTGCCCAGGTGGTAGGCGGCGCGCGTCAGGTCGAAGGGGCTGCCATGAGTTGTGCAGGCCGTGATGCGCAGCACGTTTTGCGGCGCGGCCATCACCCGGACCATGGAACCGTCTTCGGCCACCAGCACATCGCCGCCGCGCACCAGCGTGCCGCGCGGCAAAAAGATGCCGAGCTGGCGGCCCAGCGAATCGGTGGCTTCGAAGCGGCTTTTCTGGCGGATGTCCCAGTCGAGTTCGACAGTGGCCGCGCGTTTGAGCAGCACCGGCGCCAGGCCGGCGCCCTGCGGCATGAGTTTGGAAACCTGGAGCATGGAGAAGGATTCGATTCAGAAAAGAAAGTAGCGCTGCGTCATCGGCAGGCTGGTCGCCGGCTCGCAGGTCAACAGCTGGCCGTCGGCGCGCACCGAATAGGTCTGTGCATCAACTTCCATTTTCGGCGCGTAGTCATTGTGGATCATGTGGCGCTTCTGCACGCCGCGTATGTTTTTCACGGCGGCGAGGTTTTTGGCCAGGCCGAATCTCTCCCTGATGCCGCCCGCGAGACCGGCTTGCGACACAAAGGTAAGCGAACCTTTGGCAATCGCGCCGCCGAAGCCGCCGAACATGGGCCGGTAGTGCACCGGTTGTGGTGTCGGTATCGAGGCATTCGGGTCACCCATGGCCGCCATCGCAATAAAGCCGCCTTTCAGGATCAGCGCCGGCTTGATGCCGAAGAAGGCGGGTTTCCAGACCACCAGGTCGGCCCACTTGCCGAGCTCGATGGAGCCGACCTCGTGGGAAATGCCGTGCGCAATCGCCGGGTTGATGGTGTATTTGCTGATGTAACGCTTGACGCGGAAGTTGTCGTTGCGCTCGCTGTCATCGGGCAGTTTGCCGCGCTGCAGCTTCATCTTGTGCGCCGTTTGCCAGGTGCGGATGATGACCTCGCCGACACGGCCCATGGCTTGGCTGTCGCTGCTCATCATGCTGATCGCACCCAGGTCGTGCAACACGTCCTCGGCGGCAATGGTTTCCTTGCGGATGCGGCTTTCGGCAAAAGCCAGGTCTTCGGCAATCGCCGGGTCCAGGTGGTGGCAGACCATCAGCATGTCCACATGTTCGTCCAGCGTGTTGACGGTGTAGGGCATGGTCGGATTCGTCGACGAGGGCAAAAAGTTCTGCTCACCGACGACCTTCAGGATGTCGGGTGCATGGCCGCCGCCCGCGCCTTCGGTGTGGAAGGCACACAGGGTGCGGCCCTTGGTCGCGGCGATCGTGTTCTCGACAAAACCGCTTTCGTTGAGCGTGTCGCTGTGGATGGCGACCTGGGTGTCGGTTTCATCGGCCACGTCCAGGCAGTTGCTGATCGCGGCCGGCGTCGTGCCCCAGTCCTCGTGCAGCTTCAGGCCGATCACGCCCGCATCGATTTGTTCATGCAGCGCGGCCGGCAGGCTGGCATTGCCCTTGCCGAGAAAACCGAGGTTCATCGGGAAAGCGTCGGCGGCCTGCAGCATGCGCTCGATGTTCCACGGTCCCGGTGTGCAGGTGGTGGCGAAGGTGCCGGTGGCCGGACCGGTGCCGCCACCCAGCATGGTGGTCACGCCCGAAGTCAGCGCTTCCTCGATCTGCTGCGGGCAGATGAAATGGATGTGGGAATCGATGCCGCCGGCGGTGACAATCATGCCTTCGCAGCTGATGATCTCGGTGCCGGGGCCGATGATCATCTCGACGCCGGGCTGGGTGTCGGGGTTGCCGGCCTTGCCGATGGCGGCGATGCGCCCACCCTTGAGGCCGATGTCGGCCTTGACGATGCCCCAGTGGTCGATGATCAGCGCGTTGGTCATCACGCAGTCCATCGCGCCCTCGGCCCGCGTTTTTTGCGATTGCGCCATGCCGTCACGAATCGTTTTGCCGCCGCCGAATTTGACTTCCTCGCCGTAACTTCCGGCACGCAGGGTGTAGTCGGCCTCGACCTCGATCATCAGCTCGGTGTCGGACAGGCGCAGGCGGTCGCCCACGGTGGGGCCGAACATTTCTGCGTAGGCGCGTCTTCCTATGGTTGCCATTACAGTTTTCCTTGCACCAGGCCGCGAAAGCCGTAAATTTTTCGTTCGCCGGCGAAGTCCACCAGCTCCACCGTGCGCTGCTGGCCCGGCTCGAAACGCACAGCCGTGCCTGAGGCGATGTTCAGGCGCATGCCCTGCGCGGCGGCGCGGTCGAAGGCCAGTGCGCCATTGGTTTCGGCGAAGTGGTAATGCGAGCCGACCTGGATGGGCCGGTCGGCGCTGTTCTGCACCACCACCGTCAGGGTGCGGCGCCCGCTGTTGAGTTCGTGGTCAGGGCCGTCGGTGATCAATTCGCCGGGGATCATGGCAAGTCCTTGTTCTCAGGCGAGGCGGGTCAGCAGGGCCAGGCCAAAAACCGCCACGCCGGCACCGGCCAGACGCGGCAGCCAGACGTTGGCGTGGCGCAGCGCCCAGCCCGCAGCCACGCCAGCCGCGTGTATCAGCAAGGTGGCAGCCAGCATCCCGGCCACGACCGGCAGCGCGTTGGCGTCACCGGCGAGTTCGTAGCCATGGGCCAGGCCGTGGAATACCGCAAACACGCCGACCAGCGCCGCGGCAGCCATGCCGGGTACACGCCAGCGCGTCAGCACCAGCAGGCCGGTCACCAGCAGCGAGGCGGCGATCATCGGTTCGACCGCGGGGAGCTGGACGCCCTGCAGGCCCAGCAGCGCGCCGGCCAGCAGCATGGCGGCAAAACCGAGCGGCGCCCAGAGCAGGTCGGGCCAGGCGCGGCGCGCGGCCAGCGCGCTCCACAGGCCGACCGCGACCATGGCCGCCAGGTGGTCCAGGCCGGTCAGCGGATGCAAAAAGCCGCCGACGAAGGCGCTGGCATGGCTCAGCGCCATGTCGCCGGTTTCATGGCCAGGATGGGCGCCAGCCCCTATCGGCAGGGCGCAGGCAGCTATCAAAAACAGAGCATATTTGAGTTGGGGGTGCATGGTGGCGGTATCCGTGTGTTTAGACAATCGGCTGGTGAACGGTGACGAGTTTGGTGCCGTCGGGAAAGGTGGCCTCGACCTGGATGTCGGGGATCAGCTCGGGGATGCCATCCATCACGTCGGCACGCGTCAGGATGGTCCGGCCCTCGCTCATCAGTTGGGCCACGGTTTTGCCGTCGCGGGCGCCTTCCATCACGGCGGCGCTGATCAGCGCCACGGCCTCGGGGTAGTTCAGCTTCAGGCCGCGGGCCTGGCGGCGTTCGGCCAGCAGCGCGGCCGTGAAGATCAGCAGCTTGTCTTTTTCTCTGGGGGTCAATTCCATGGTCTCTCCGGGGGCGGCTGCGGCGGTGTTGCATGTGCCGGGGTGCAAGAATGGTGCCACAGGAATCGGCCTGATGTCTCTGGTTTTCCCTCTGTGGCATGGAATCTGCACTTCAGCAGCTCCGCCTGATGACGTATTGACACCCCCACCCATGGACACCCCGGCTGCACCCTTGCCCCTGCCTGCGCAGGTGGTGCCCCCGTGGGCGCCCGCGCCGTTGCCCGCCGGCGACGGTGAAGCGCCGGTGCAGCGCATCATCAAGGTCAGGCGCGATTACAACAGCTGGGTCGCCAGCGAAACCATGGAAGACTACGCGCTGCGTTTCACGCCGCAGAGTTTCCGCAAATGGTCGGAGTGGCGCGTCGCCAACACCGCTTTCGGCGCGGCCTCCTTCCTGATCCTCGAAGCGGTTGGGGCCACCCTGCTGGTGCAATACGGTTTTACCAATGCTTTCTGGGCCATCGTCGCCACCGGGCTGATCATCTTCATGGCCGGCCTGCCGATCAGCATTTACGCCGCGCGTTACGGCGTGGACATGGACCTGCTGACGCGCGGCGCCGGCTTCGGTTACATCGGCTCGACGCTGACGTCGCTGATTTATGCGTCCTTCACCTTCATCTTTTTTGCGCTGGAAGCGGCCGTCATGGCTTATGCGCTGGAACTGGCGCTGGGTATCCCGCCGAGCTGGGGCTATCTGATCTGCGCGCTGGTGGTGATCCCCATGGTGACCTACGGCGTGTCGGTCATCAGCCGGCTGCAGATCTGGACGCAACCGCTGTGGCTGATCATGCTGGTTGTGCCTTTTGTGTACGTTTTGGTGCGTGACCCCGGCGCATTTGTTGGAATAACGCACTATAAAGGTGAAAAAGGCGCCAACAGTGGTTTTGATTTGCACTTGTTTGGTGCTGCTCTCACGGTGGGTATTGCGCTAATCACCCAAATGGGTGAACAGGCCGATTACCTGCGTTTTATGCCGGCACGCACAGCCGCCACGCGCCGGCGCTGGTGGGCCGGGGTACTGGCCGGCGGGCCGGGCTGGGTGCTGCTGGGCGTGCTCAAGATGCTGGGCGGCGCTTTCCTGGCCT
>CALRTF020000261.1:0-5545 GCA_943370985.1 Paenacidovorax caeni | reverse complement strand
GAAGTTCATGGCGTTCCCTTGCCGCTGAGTTGTTTCATGGTTTCGGTCAGGGCCTCGCGCACTGCGTTGCCGCTGTTCTGACTACCTTTGCTGCTGCCGAAGAAGTAGCTCACCACCTGTTGGGCGTTGGCCGCGAAGTAGCCCACGATGGTTCCGATCAGACCAGCCACCACAGCAACCGTGCCCGGGTCGGCATAGATTTCGCCGGCGACCATGCGATACAGCACCACCAGCACGCCCACCACCAGCACGGCAAAGGCAAGCAGGATCACGATCGCCAGCGTGAAGATCTTCTCGTCACCAGCGAATCGCGCCCGGGCGTCTGCCGTGTCGCCCACAAAGGTCTGGGTTTCGGCCAGCTGCAGCCTGCCCATATCGGCGACGTGCGCAAAGCCCATCGCCTGCATGCGCTCCTGGAAGGCTAGCTCCCGGTCCTTGAGCGCCAGGATCTGCTCCGGCGTGGCGCTGGCCACCGCGCTGTTGATGGCGTCCTTGTTGGCTGGCACGTCATAGCCCAGCGCGGCGCTCACTTCCTTGGCCGCCATCAGGATCAGTCCGGGCACATTGCCAGTCGCCGCCGCGCCGATCCAGGGCACCACTTTGGTCAAAAGGTTTCCGAAGTCCATGGTCTACCCCTGCACCGTGTGCGCCGCCGGCGCTGCAAAGCCGTTCAAAACCCACTCCGCCACGTCGAAGGTCGGGCACTCCTTAAGCCATTCGTGCCGCTCGATGATCCCGTCACCGTCCAGATCCGGACTGAAGTCCCGGTGCCCGCAGATCCGGGCCTTGGGGTATTCGCCCGCCAGGCGCTTCACCAGTTCCGCCAGCGCCGTCCATTGCGCCGGCGTGAAGCGCTTCATGCCCACCATGCAGATCCCGATGCTCTTGGCGTTGCTGCCGGCCACATGCGCGCCGATTTCGTCAACATGGCGGCCGGTGAAGACGGAGCCGTCCAGCGTCACCACAAAGTGGTAGCCAATGCTTTTGAGGTTCGGGTTGAACTTGGCCATTGCCGCAGGCTGCCGGCCCCAGCCGTTGGCCTTGTGCATCGCGTCAATGTCCAGCACCGTGACCTGGCGCCCCTGCGGCGTGGCGCTGCAGTGGATGACCAGGTGCGTGATCTGTCGTGTGCTCATAGCCATCTCGCTTTCAGTTTCATGCTCATCCAGCCAAACGGGTGCTCCAGCTGCCCGCTCAGCTTGAAAGAAACAGGGACCACGGCGCTCAGCACCGCGTCTCCGTGCTCTATGGCCTGGCAGAACGTCAGCACGTCCTGCACCAGGCCAAATTCCGCAACCTCGATCGCCTCCGTGGCCGTTTTCTCGCCTACCTGCACAAAACCCACCAGCTGCAGGTCCAGCTCGCCGCCGTCGCCCTCGCGGCCTTGGTAGTTCCAGAAGCCCGCGCCTCCACTGGCCAGCATGCAGATCACGCCCTTGTTCAGGTCGGCGTCCTTCAGATTGGCCGGGTCCAGCACCATGCCGCGCCGGATCACCCGGTCGGTTGCCGAAGCCGTCAGCCCGTCAAACAGGGCATCCATGACCGCCGGGTAGTTCTGCGAGCTCATGCCAGTCTCCAGCCCACGCCGTCGTCGTTCAGCGCGCGGGCCACAGCCGCCTTCAAGCCGGCCACCACGCCGGCCGCCACAGCCTCGTGCGTGCGGTCGACAAAGGGGTCGGCCTTGGTGCCGTGGTGCCGCACATACCAGCTCAGGCCCTGATAGCGGTCTCGCAGCTCCAGCTCCTGGGCGGTAAAGCGCGCAGATCCGCGCCGCGCGCGCCTTGTGCCACTGCGGACCTTGCTCTCAAGCCAGCGCACGATATCCACCGCTTCCGGGTCAAAGTAGCGCGGCAGGCCTTTGCCTGGCTTCACGCCGTCATGCACCGCCTCGGCGTAGTCCGTGCCTGGCGCCACCAGGCGCTCCATGCGGGAGGGCTTCTCGACGTGCACGCTACCGGCCAGCGTGGTCTGAAACTTCGGCGCTTCCTCGCGCATCTTCCTGGCCACCAACTGGGCCTGCACGTCCAGCTCGCCCTCGAGCGAAGCCTCCACGGCCGGGCCGCGCGCCAGAAAGCGCGCAGCGACCACATGGGCGTTGTGCGTAGCTTTCATGGCGTGGCCTGGAACTGCTTGAGCAGTTCGGTGTAAAGGGCGGCGGCCGTGCTGTTGCGCGGCTGGCCACTGAAGCCGTCACGCATCGTCACGGGCTTGCTGGCGTTGCGGATGGACAGCTCCCGCATGGCCTCAACCTGCGCCCGCAGCAGCAGCAGGCCGCGGTCCTGGGCGTTCACAGTGGTGTCGGCAGCAAGGGCGCCAATGGCATGCGCTGCGTAATACCAAAAGTCGAACTGGCTCCCATAGGCCGCGATCTGCTTTGCCGTGGGCGCGGGCTCAAACACCAGCCACCACTGCTGCTCGGCAAACGTGGCACTTACCCGAGGTCGGGCGCCTGGGTAGCACGGGTCCCACATCGGGATCCGGCTGTCGTCGCCCCACAGGTACGTCTTGAAGGCCGAAAACCCCGGGTTGGCGTCACCGACAGCCACCCGGGGAAAGTTGGCCGTCAGTTCGACGGTCCCCAGCCTGGTCGCCGGCCGCTTGCTGGCCATGTCCGGTAGCGCCTGCAGCAGGAACCGCTCAAACGCTGCATCAGCGGTCGGACCGGCCTCGCCGGCAAACACGCTGGCGGCATCGTGCAGCGACTCTTTCAAGCTCGCTACCAGATCCTCCATGCTCATCGTGTTGGCCATGCCGGGGCGCTCCTGCCTTTAAGCCTGTGCCTGCGGCGTCAGCGCCTCAACGCGGGCCTTAGCCTCATCGACCGCCGCCTGCAGCGCAGGGTGCTTGTCGGTGTCGCCTTCGGTGTCCAGCGCTTCGGTGGCCGTGCGCAGATCCGTCAAGGCCTGGGCCAGCTGCTCCGCGCGCTGGGCGGCTTGCTCAGCCTCCAGCTTGGCGTTGGCGCGATCCATCAGCAGGCCGTCGACTGCGCGACCGATGGAGACGCGCCGCGCGCCTTCGCCTTCCAGGTTGCCCAGCTGCAGCAGCTCATCGTCGTTGAGCTCGGGTAGCGCGGCGATGACGCTGGCCACGTTGCCGGCCAGGATCAGCAGCAGCCGGTCTTTGAGCGTGGGTTCCGGTTTTTCTTCCTTGGGTTCTGGCTGCAGATAAGCGGCCGGCACGTCACGGCGGTCAAACTCGCGCGAGTCGCCAGGCAGCAGCATCTTGCCGGAAATGAAGATGGCTTCCTTGCCCTTGTTTTCTATGGAGACTTTGGTGTTCATGATTTTTCCTGTTGCCCCTGGCTTAGGCCAAAACCCGCCCCGGCATATGCCAGGGCGGGGTCAGCTCGCGCTTCGGGGGGTTATGGGTTTCAGCGGGCCACGCGGCCGGTGGAGCTGTACAGGATCACGCTGGTGGTGGCCAGCTTGCGATTCACAGGCGTGTGGCTCACCACGTACTGCTCGCCGTAGGCTTCCTTGGCACCGATGAAGGCGCCGGCGGAGTTCTTGGCTTCCTGCAGGCCGATCATCGACCAGGCCTTGCACATGCGGAAGCGGCTGTTGCGCGACTCGCCGATGACGATCCGGTTGTCATTGATCATCATGCCGGGGCCTGTGATCTTGAACGTCGGGACGCCCTTGGTCACGCCCACAGTGCCGTCCGAGTTCAGGCTGGTGCCCACCCGTGCCGCGTTGGCCTGGAAGGTCGTCGCCTGGCCCAGCGCGTTGTTGATGCCGCCAGTCATCAGGGCCATGGTGGCCGTGTAGTAGCGGTCATCCTCAATCACCGAGCGACGGGCGCCCATGCTGGTCAGCAGCGCGTCGTACTTGACACCCACCGTGTCGCTGCCCAGCACCGTGTCGAACTTGGCCACGTTGGTGCTGTAGCTGTAGGCCACGACCAGCGGCCAGGCGTTGGTCGGGACCACCGCCACACCGAACTCATCGACGAAGCGCAGCTCGCCCAGGTTGTAATCCATGATCCAGTAGATGCCGTCGGCCAGCGCCGTGCCATCCGCCGGTGGCAGGTACTCGCTGCGCGCCACACTGTTCAGCGTGACAGTCACCGGGTTCACGGTGGCCACGGCGACCTCGCCCTTCAGGTCGTACTGGGTACGCGGGCGCACCACAGGGAACTGGGTGGTAACGAAGATGCTCTTGGTGCCGTTCACGTCCGAAGTCAGGGTGTCGGAGCGGGCCGTCACCAGGTACTCATCGGCGCTGCGCACGATCTCGTTCAAGTTCAGCGCTTCGGTGTCCTCGCCGATGATGCGGATGATGTTGCTGACGTTTTCGGCAACTGCGTCGTAGTTGATCGGCGACGCGGCCAGCAGGTATTGCATCTCGTTGGAAATGCTGAAAGCCAGCTTTTGCGGGATCGGGTAGGCCGTGTCCCAGGTCTGGATCATGCCGGCCTTGCGGATGCCCTGGCGCTCATAGATCCGGGTGGCGCCGACGCCGGCCGCGGTCAGGTCGCGGTAGGCATACGGAATCTGCACGCTCGGAGCCATCGGCGAGGTGCCGACGTCCATGAAGTTCAGGCTGATCAGGTTGTAAAGCGCTTCGCGCAGCACGGTCCGCTCAACCGAATAGGGCGTGCGGATGTCGCTGATGCCCCCCGTGCCGGCCGCCAGCATCTTGTGCTCGCGATGAAGCTGCAGGCCGTTGTCGCGGTCGAACTGCGCCAGCGCCTTGTCGGCAAAGTCCTTGTTCGCCGGCAGCAGCTCGCCGTTGGTGCCGAAAAAGCGTTTCTTGTCGTCTTTTTCCTTGGTCAGGCCCAGGCGCTTGTCCAGCGTTTCCTGCAGGCTCTTGACCTCGTTCGAGCTGTCCACACTGATGTGCACGCTGCCGCTGGGGGGAACGTAGCCCAGGCCGGCCAGCTTGACGGCCGCGCTGACCTGCTGAGACTGCTTGATCGCCATCGCTGCCAGGTGTTTCACTTGGTCATCGGTGGTGACGGCCGTGATCATGGGCAGGTAGTCAGCAGCGAGGGCTTTCACACCGTCCTCGTTCAGCGTCTTGTCGCCGGCCACGATCGTGTCGGACAGAAGCTTGTGTTTGGCGGCCAGCGAAGTAGCCGCGGTCGCCGCGGCGGTCTCGCGCTCGGCCAGCATGCGGGTGAAGATTTGCTCCGCCGTTTCGCCGCCGCCGGCTGGTGCGGCCAGCGTGATGGTGACGGTTTTCGGGTCGCCGCCGGCAGTCTTGATCTGTGCGAACGCGGCTTCGCCTGCGGTGGCCCAGGTGTCGACAAGCGCAAGGCATTTGGCCTCGTCGGTTGCAGCTGCAGTCAGCTGCTTTTCGGCGGCATCCAAAAAGGGTTTGGCTGTGGCTTCGGTGAAGCCGAGTTTGATCAGGCGCTCGAGCAGCGCTTTGAGATGTTTGTTCATGTCAGTTTCCGTGAGTTGTTTGATCAGGTTGGGAGAGAAAAGCAGCCGGTAGTCGCGGTCGCTTGAGTCGCCGGTGCTGAGCTGCACCGGGTCCAGGTTCTTGATGACGGGGCGGATCGTCAGACCCGCGCCCAGCAGCACGCATCCGTGCGCTGCGCC
>CALRTF020000260.1:0-5642 GCA_943370985.1 Paenacidovorax caeni | reverse complement strand
CCCTGGCTGGCGTGGTCCAGCAGGCGGCCGGGGGTGGCGACCAGGATGTCGACGCCGCGGCGCAGTTTTTCGATCTGCGCGCCCATGCCGACGCCGCCGAACATGACCATGGAGGACAGCTCCAGGTACTTGCCGTAGACGCGAACGCTTTCCTCGACCTGCGCGGCGAGTTCGCGCGTCGGGGTCATGATCAGGCAGCGCACGGCATTGACGCCGCGCTTGTTTTTCAGTGAGGGCTCGCTCGACAGGCGCTGCAGCATGGGCAGCACAAAGGCTGCGGTTTTGCCGGTGCCGGTCTGGGCGCCGCCCAGCAGATCACCGCCGGCAAGCACGGCGGGAATCGCCTGGGCCTGGATCGGGGTGGGGGTGTCATAGCCCTGCTCAAGCACGGCTTTAAGAATGGCCGGAGCCAGGTTCAGATTTTCAAAGGTCATTTTTTTGCACTGCGGGAGTGCTCAGGATCGGCCTGTGGGAGCTTGGGGGCTTCCCGCCAGTCAAAGGCAGATTGGGGTCAGGGGGGTTGGGCCAAAAACACCCTGAATCGTTGCCGATACTGTCACTAAGGTGTGCCCGAATGTCGCAGGCAACTGGAGCGAGCAACACGGGTATTGTCGCACGGAACGATAATCGGGGGATTGCCGCAAAAAATCGCCGAAAATCAACGGCTGGCTTGCGCTCACGCCCTCCTTTTTGTTGTCTCTCATTTTTAGAAGTTGATCCTGATGGCCCAGTACGTATTTACCATGAACAAGGTCGGCAAAGTTGTGCCGCCCAAGCGTCAGATTCTCAAAGACGTTTCCCTCAGCTTTTTCCCGGGCGCCAAGATCGGCGTGCTGGGCACCAACGGCTCAGGCAAGTCCACCCTGCTCAAGATCATGGCCGGCCTGGACAAGGAAATCGAGGGTGAAGCCACCCCGATGCCCAACCTGAACATCGGTTACCTGCCCCAGGAGCCCAAGCTCGACCCGACCCATACGGTGCGTGAAAGCGTGGAAGCCGGCATGGGTGCGGTGTTTGCCGCCAAGGCGCAGCTCGAGGCGGTGTACACCGCTTATGCCGAGCCGGATGCCGACTTCGACGCGCTGGCCGCCGAGCAGGCGCGCCTGGAAGCCATCATTGCGACTTCCGGTTCCGACTCCGAGCACCAGCTCGAGATCGCCGCCGACGCGCTGCGCCTGCCGCCCTGGGACGCCGTGATCGGTGTGTTATCCGGCGGTGAAAAGCGCCGCGTCGCGCTGTGCAGCCTGCTGCTGTCCAAGCCCGACATGCTGCTGCTCGACGAGCCGACCAACCACCTGGACGCCGAATCGGTGGACTGGCTGGAGCAGTTTCTGCAGCGTTACCCCGGCACCGTGGTGGCCATCACCCATGACCGCTATTTCCTGGACAACGCGGCCGAGTGGATCCTGGAGCTGGACCGCGGCCGCGGCATCCCCTGGAAAGGCAACTACAGCACCTGGCTGGAGCAAAAGGGCGAGCGCCTGGCGCAGGAGCAAAAGGGCGAGGAAGCCCGCGCCAAGGCCTTGAAGAAAGAGCTCGAATGGTCGCGCCAGAACCCCAAGGCGCGCCAGGCCAAAAGCAAGTCGCGCCTGGCCCGCTTCGAGGAACTGTCGGATTTTGAATACCAGCAGCGCAACGAAACCCAGGAGATTTTTATTCCCGTGGCCGAGCGCCTGGGCAATGAGGTCATCGAGTTCAAGAACGTCAGCAAGTCCTTCGGCGACCGCCTGCTGATCGACAACCTGAGCTTCAAGATCCCGGCCGGCGCGATTGTCGGCATCATCGGCCCCAACGGCGCCGGCAAGTCCACGCTGTTCAAGCTGATTGCCGGCAAGGAGCAGCCCGACAGCGGCGAGGTCGTGATCGGCAAGACCGCGCGCATGGCTTTTGTGGACCAGCACCGCGATGACCTCGCCAATGAAAAAACCGTCTGGGAAGACATCTCCGGCGGCCTCGACATGTTGACCGTCGGCAAGTTCACCATGCCCAGCCGCGCTTATGCCGGCCGCTTCAACTTCAACGGCGCCGACCAGCAAAAACGCGTGGGCACGCTCTCGGGCGGCGAACGCGGGCGCCTGCACCTGGCCAAAACGCTGATCGCCGGCGGCAACGTGCTGATGCTCGATGAGCCGTCCAACGATCTGGACGTCGAGACCCTGCGCTCGCTGGAAGACGCCTTGCTCGAGTTCGCCGGCTCCATCATGGTCATCAGCCATGACCGCTGGTTCCTGGACCGCATCGCGACCCACATCCTGGCCGCCGAGGGCGACAGCCAGTGGACCTTCTTCGACGGCAACTACCAGGAATATGAAGCCGACAAGAAGAAACGCCTCGGTGAAGAGGGTGCCAAGCCCAAGCGCATGCGCTTCAAGGCACTCAAATAATGCCCCCACGCCGGTCGCTTCGTGAGCTTGCGGCGACGCGGCTCCTGCTTGAAGGGAGCCGCGTCACGGGTTCCGCTCGCGACCATGACTGACGAAGAAGTTCTTGCTGCCACGCGGCAGTGGCTGGAGAAAGCCGTGATCGGGCTGAACCTGTGCCCCTTCGCCAAGGCGGTGTATGTGAAGAACCAGGTGCGGCTGGTGGTCAGCCAGGCGCGTCATGCCGATGACCTGCTGGAAGAGCTGGACCATGAACTGGACCTGCTGGTGGCGACGCCGGCCGAAGAGATCGACACCACGCTGCTGATCCACCCGACGCTGTTCGAGGACTTCCTGGACTTCAACGACTTCATGGAAATTGCCGAAGGGGTGGTCGACGAGCACGAACTCGAAGGCGTGGTGCAGCTGGCCAGCTTTCACCCGAAGTTCCAGTTCGAAGGCACGGCGCCCGACGATCTCGGCAACTACACCAACCGCGCGCCGTTTGCGATCCTGCATCTGCTGCGTGAAGACAGTGTGGAACGCGCGGTACAGGCTTACCCGGATGCAGAAGGCATTTTCGAGCGAAATATCGAAACACTTAATCAATTAGGCCTAGCCGGCTGGAATGCGCTGCACAGCAAAGGCTGAATAAGCAACACCTTGCTTGACGGCATGCATGCCGTCCTATAAAACCGGCGGTCATGCCCAACTCCGCCCACAGTACTTTTCATGCTTTGCTGAGCGGCCGCCCCCCAGTCTCGGGCGTGCCCGGCGGGACGCTGGCTGGGCAGGCGCCTGATGAGGAGGGCGAGTTTTCCTACACGGTTCCGGCCGCGCTGGACCTGCTCGCCGAGCTGGATGGAAGCGGCGCGCTGGTGCAGGCGCATGCCGACAGCGACGCTGGCGCTACGGCGCAAGCGCCCATGGCGCAGTTGCGCGCGCAGCTGAAGGCGGCGTCCCGCAGCCGCGGGCAGGCGCTGGCCATCGATGTGGTGGCCTTGCTCATGGAGCAGATGGCCCAGGACCACCGCCTGTTTCCGGCGGTGCGGCAGGCGATCGCTGGCGCCGAGCCGGCCTACCTTGAGCTGGCCCTGTCGGATCCGCGATTTTTCAGCACCCGCCACCATCCGGCCCGGCGCTTCCTGGATGTGGTGACGGCCAGAAGCCAGGCTTTCTCCAGTGAGCAGGCGCCGGCCTATACCGGCTTCCTGCAGGACCTGCGCGAGTCGCTGACTTTTTTGCTGGAGGGCGGGCCCGCCTGTGATGCGGCGCATTTTGCGCGCGCGCTGGCCTGGTTCGAGCAGCAGCAACAGCGCAGGCTGGCTGCCGATCCCGGTCATGGCCGTGCGGTGCAGGCCTTGCTGCGGGCCGAGGAACGCAACCTGCTGGCCGACCGGTTGAGCGCCGAGTTGCGCGCGCGGCCGGAATTCGACACGCTCAATTTTGTCATTGCCGATTTCCTCACCGGCCCCTGGGCGCAGGTCATGGCCCAGGAAAAAATCGCGCAGGCCGGCAACGCCCGGACCGACGGCCCACCCCCGTTCAGCGGCGTCTTGCGCGACCTGTTCTGGAGCCTGGACCCCGAGCCCTCGGTCCAGCACCGCAAACGGCTGGTGCGTGTGATCCCCCGCATCCTGGCGACGCTGCGCGCGGGCCTGGTCTTCATCGACTATCCGCTGGCACAGTCGAAACCGTTTTTTGACGAGCTGATGGCGATTCACGAGCATGCGTTGCAGCGCGAGTTCAGGCCGGTTCCCGAGCCGGTCCGGATTTCCCTGCCGCCGGAGCCGGACTTCCTGCCCAGCGAGCCCTGGCTGGCACCGGCCGAGGTCCGGCAGTCGGGATTTCTCGAGGTGGACATCGGCGAGGAGCAAGGCCTCGCGGCGCCGGCACCGGCGGCCTGCGCGGAGGCCGTCGCCGCCGGGGCGGACTTGGTGTCGCAGCTCACGCTGGGCACCTGGGTCGAACTGCTGCGCGAAGGCACGGTGGTGCGTGCCCAGCTGACCTGGGCGAGTCCGCACTACACGCTGTTCATGTTCTCCAGCGCGGGTGGCCGTACCCATTCGATGACGCGGCGCGCGCTGCTGCGCCTGCAGCAGCTCGGCGCGCTCAAGGCGGTGGTGTCCGACGGCGTGGCCCAGCATGCGTTCGACAGCGCGGCGCGCCAGGCCTTGCGCGATGCGCAGGGGCAGCAGCAGTAAAGCCTGCCGCCGCGGCACTTCGCGGCGCCGTCCGACAGGCGCCGCCCGTCATCCGGCTTAGGGTCTGGTTTCGGGGCGCTTTGCGCTCCTGCCCAAAGGCTGTCCATGGTTTCTGCCGCTGCGCCCGCACTCCTTCCGTCTTGCGCCACTTTGGGCCTCGCGGCAACCGCTCCCCGGGCGCGCCGCGGCGGGATTGTGGTGTGCTGGGCCAGGCACACCGACGAGTTGCGTGAGGCGCAGCGCCTGCGTTTCGAGGTGTTTGCCGGGGAACTCGGCGCACGGCTTGCCACGCCGCTCGCCGGCCATGACATCGACCATTTCGACAGCTATTGCGAACATCTGCTGGTCCGTGACGCGGCGACGTTGCAGCTGATAGGCACCTACCGTGTGCTCACGCCGGCGCAGGCGCGCCGTGCCGGCGGCACCTACAGCGACCTCGAGTTCGATCTCACGCCGCTGGCGCCGCTGCGAGGGCGCATGCTTGAACTGGGGCGCAGTTGTGTGCACCCGGGGCACAGGCACGGCGGCGTGATGCTGGCCCTGTGGAGCGAGCTGGCCGCATTCATGACGCGCAACACGCTGGACACCATGATGGGCTGCGCCAGCATCCCGATGCGGCAGCACGGGCCGCCGGGGGCCGCCGCCGTCTGGCAGCAACTGCGCCTGAACCACCTCGCACCTGAGTCCTACCGCGTCCGCCCCCGCCTGGCCCTGCCGCAGGCGGCGCCGGCCGGCTTCCGCCTGGAAGCGCCTGCGCTGATCCGCGCCTACCTGCGCCTGGGCGCCCGGCTGCTGGGCCCGCCGGCCTGGGATCCGGCCTTCAATACGGCGGACCTGCCGATCATGATGCGCATGCAGGATTTGCCGCCGCGTTATCGCCATGGATGAGCCGCTGGCGGCCGCCGTCGGGCGCGGCGCGCTGGAACGCCTGCCCAAGTGGCTGATCTGCGTGCCGCTGGTGCTGCAGTGGCTGTGGCTGTCGCTGCGCCATGGCAGCGCCACGCTGCCGTCGGCGGCCAACCCGGCCATCACGGCGGGCGGCCTGGTTGGGGAAACCAAGCTGGAGTATTTCCGCGGC
>CALRTF020000259.1:0-5683 GCA_943370985.1 Paenacidovorax caeni | reverse complement strand
GGGCGAGGGAGGGGCTAGGGGTGGGAGTGGGGAGTTGAAACTACTGTCCAGAACGGACTTCAGGTGTAGCGTGATGCAGGGTGAGCTTGGGTTCCGTCTGAGGTGCCGTCGCCATCTCCAGCGCGGCCAGCCACTGCATCGCCGCAGTGGCGCTTCCTCCGCACATCTCCCCAGATGGCATCAGCTGTCCGCAGACAGCCGGCCGCTCCGGCTGGCCGAAGATGCGGCAAGCATTGGCCGCGTCGAGTTGAACGCAGCGCACGCCGGCCGGCTTGCCTAGCGGCATGCCGGGAATCGCTGAGCTGATGGAGGGTGCGATGCAGCAGGCGCCACAGCCAGGGCGGCAATTCATGCGTGACCGTTTGCTATCAAAAAAATAGCTGACTGCGCCCATTCCCAGGGGGCTGGCACCCGATTTGATGCATGGAAGCGGTGCAGAGACATGGCGGGGCCGCTCAATCGGGTTTGATCTTCGCGCGCGCCACCACCTGTTTCCAGCGCGCCTGCTCGGTCGCGATGAAGGCGGCGTATTGCGCAGGGGTATCACCCACCGGCTGGGCCGTGTCGCCGCGCAGGCGTTCGGTGGCCAGCGGGTTGCGCATGGCCTTGGCGCAGGCTTCGGCAACCCTGTCGATGGCGGCTTGCGGCATGCTGGGCGGTGCGTTCAGGCCATACCACTGGGTCATCTCGAAACCCGGGTAACCGCTTTCCGCGACCGTGGGCACATCGGGCAGCTGCGGCAGGCGCTCCCGGGTGCCGGTGGCGATGCAGCGCAGCCGGCCCGACTTGATGTGCCCGAGGATGGCCGGCGCGCCGACGCTGGCGGCTTCCAGGCGGCCCGCCAGCAGGTCGGTCAGTTGCGGGCCGGTGCCGCGGTAAGGCACATGCAGCACAAAAATATTGGCCGCCATCTTGAGGTACTCGAACGCGAGGTGGCCGGCGCTGCCATTGCCGGCCGATCCGTAGTTGAGCTGGCCCGGTCTGGCCTTGGCCAGGGCGATGAACTCCCTGAGGTTTTTGGCCGGCACTTCGCTGTTGATCACGTAGAGGCTGGGCACCTTGGCGAGCAGCGAGATCGGGCGGAAGTCGCGGTTGGTGTCGAAGGGCAGCTTGTCGAAGATGAAGGGGTTGACCGCCAGCGTGCCGATATGGCCGAGGATCATGGTGTGGCCGTCGGTGCTGGCCGCGCACTCCTGCATGGCGATGTTGCCGCTGGCGCCGGGCTTGTTTTCGACAAACACGTTCTGGCCCAGGCTTTTGCTGATTTCGCTGGCAGCCGAGCGCGCCACGATCTCCGAACTGCCGCCGGGTGCAAAAGGCACCAGCAGGCGGATCGGCTTGCTGGGCCAGGGGCTTTGTGCATGCGCGCTTCCGAGCAGGGTGGGGAAGGCGGCAACGGCGGCAGCGGCGCTGCCGAATTGCAGCGCACTGCGGCGTGTGGGCGTGGGGTGCATGGGCTTGTCTCCGTTATCGATTGTTATGGTGAGATCAATGGTAGCGCCGCCGCGGGCCACGGCAAGCGGGTGTCAGGCGGCGAGCCGCTGGCTGGCAAACAGCACCTGGTCGATCACGGCCTGCACGCTGCCGCGGTGTTTTTCGTTGACCAGCTGGCCCTGTGCATCGAAGGCGTCGCCGGCGTGGCCCAGCGCAAAGGCCTGGGGCGCGATCCAGCAGTGTGCGTTGAGCAGCAGCGGGGCCAGATGGCTTTGCGAGCGCAGGCCGCCGAGCGCGCCGGGCGAGGCGCTGAGCATGCCGACGACCTTGCCGCTGAAGGACTTGAAACCTTCCTGCCAGGCCGGGTCGCCCTTGACCGGGCTGGACACCCAGTCAATCGTGTTTTTCAGCAGGGCGGTGTAGCTGCCGTTGTACTCGGGCGAGCAGATGATCCAGCCCGGATGCTCGAACAGGATCTGCTTGAGTTTCATGACGTCGGCCGGCGTGCCCTGGGCTTCGAGATCGGCGTTGTACATCGGGATGTCGAAGTCGGCCAGTTCGATGTGGGTGACCGCTGCGCCAGCGGCGCGGGCCAGCCCGGCGGCGGCGTGGGCCAGCTTGCGGTTGAAGGAGGCCAAGCGGGTGCTGCCGGCAAAAATCAGGAGTTTGGGGGGTGTAGGCATGCCCTGATTTCACCACAGCGCGTGCTGGCTTCAGGCCGACAGATGCGCGGACAAGCAAACCCCGCTAAAATGTACCAAACTCTTTATTTTGTACATAATGCACATCATTGCCCTCAGTGAATTCCGCGCCAATGCCGCTGCCATGATCGATCTGGTGGAGCAGGGTGAAACCGTGCGTATCCTGCGGCACGGCAAGCCGGTTGCGGAGCTGGTTCCTCCCAGGATCGAGAACCCGGCCAGGGTGCCGAGCTGGAAGCGACCCATCACCCCGCTGCATATCGTGCGGCCCGACGGCAAAACCGGCGCCCAGCTGATCATTGAAGAGCGCGAAGGCAGCTGGTGATGCGTATCCTGTTTGACACTTCCGCGCTGTACAAGCGCTACAACATCGAGCCTGGCCGCGACCAGGTGCTGGCGGCGGGGGACCGTGCCACCGAAGTCATGGTGGCGGCGCACTGCAAATCCGAAATTGCCTCGGCACTGAACCGCAACCGCCATGACGGCTTTCTCAACGCCGACGACTATGGCCGCATCATGCGCGATGTGCAGGGTGACTTTGCGGACTTCACGCTGGTGGCGCTTGATGCGCAGGTCGAGGCACATTCGATCTCGGCCATGGAAATGAGCCGGCTACGCGCGATGGATGCCTTGCACATAGGCACGGCGCAGGCCGCGCGTGTGGACCTGTTTGTGACCGCCGACCGCCGCCAGGCGCTGGCCGCCCAGGCCGTCGGCCTGAAAACGGAATTGATCACGGCCTGAGGGCCGGACCCTGAAAGAACACCATGTATTACCCGCAAGATTTTGACGTGATCGTGGTCGGTGGCGGCCATGCCGGCACCGAAGCCGCGCTGGCTTCCGCCCGCATGGGCTGCAAGACCCTGCTGCTGACCCACAACATCGAGACCCTGGGCCAGATGAGCTGCAACCCCTCGATAGGCGGCATCGGCAAGGGGCACCTGGTCAAGGAGGTCGATGCCATGGGCGGCGCGATGGCGCTGGCCACCGACGAGGGCGGCATCCAGTTCCGTATCCTCAACAGCTCCAAGGGCCCGGCCGTGCGAGCCACCCGGGCACAGGCGGACCGCGTGCTGTACAAGGCGGCGATTCGCCGCATGATCGAAAACCAGCCGAATCTCTGGCTGTTCCAGCAGGCCGTCGACGACCTGATGGTCGAGGGCGACCGCGTCGTCGGCGCCGTGACCCAGGTCGGCATCAAGTTCCGCTCACGCACCGTCGTGCTGACGGCCGGCACCTTCCTGGACGGCAAGATCCATGTCGGCCTGCAGAACTACGCGGCGGGCCGGGCCGGTGATCCGCCCGCGGTTTCGCTCTCAAGCAGGCTCAAGGAACTCAAGCTGCCGCAGGGCCGTCTCAAAACCGGCACGCCGCCGCGCATCGACGGCCGCAGCATTGACTTCAGCAAATGCACGGTGCAGCCCGGTGACGGCATGCCCGGCGGCACACCCGGCGCGGTGCCGGTGTTCAGCTTCATGGGCGGGCAGATCGCGCACCCGCGTCAAATGCCGTGCTGGATCACCCACACCAACGAACGCACCCACGAGATCATCCGCTCCGGCTTCGACCGCAGCCCGATGTTCACCGGCAAGATCGACGGCGTCGGTCCGCGTTATTGCCCGAGCGTGGAAGACAAGATCAACCGCTTCGCCGGCAAGGACAGCCACCAGATTTTTCTGGAGCCCGAAGGCCTGAGCACGCACGAGATTTACCCGAACGGCATCTCGACCAGCCTGCCTTTCGACATCCAGTACGACCTGGTGCGCTCCATGGCCGGCATGGAAAACGCCCACATCCTGCGGCCGGGTTATGCCATCGAGTACGACTATTTCGACCCGCGCTCGCTGAAGTCCAGCTTCGAGACGCGCCAGATCGGCGGCCTGTTCTTCGCCGGCCAGATCAACGGCACCACCGGTTACGAGGAGGCGGCGGCCCAGGGCATGTTTGCCGGCATCAACGCTGCCTTGCAGTGTCAGGGCAAGGAAGCGTGGTTGCCCAAGCGCGACGAGGCCTACCTCGGCGTGCTGGTGGACGACCTGATCACCAAGGGTGTGACCGAGCCCTACCGCATGTTCACCAGCCGGGCCGAGTTCCGGCTGATGCTGCGCGAGGACAACGCCGACATGCGCCTGACCGAAAAGGGCAGGGAACTGGGCCTGGTCGATGACGCGCGCTGGGACGCCTTCAACCGCAAGCGCGACGCTGTTTCACGTGAAACAGAGCGCCTGCGTTCCATCTGGGTGAACCCGCGCAGCCTGCCCGCGGCGGAGGCCGAGCGGGTGCTGGGCAAAGCCATCGAGCACGAATACAACCTGCTGGATTTGCTGCGCCGGCCCGATGTGGACTATGCCGCGTTGATGTCGCTGGAAAGCGGCAGGTATGTGAACCCGGATCTGGCGCCAGTCGATGCAACCGGTGTTCCACGTGAAACATCGGCTGCCGCCGACATGGCGCGCAGCGTGGTCGAGCAGATCGAAATTGCCGTCAAATACGCCGGCTACATCGACCTGCAGAAAACCGAGGTCGAGCGTGCTTCACACTACGAGAACCTCAAGCTGCCGGCTGACCTCGACTACCTTCAAGTGTCGGCCCTGAGTTTCGAGGCGCGCCAGACCCTGGCCAAACACCGGCCTGAAACCCTGGGGCGGGCTTCGCGCATTTCCGGCATCACGCCGGCGACCATTTCGCTGCTGCTGGTGCACCTGAAAAAGAACCTGTGGAAAAACACGGTGCCGCTCAAGACCACCGAGCAGGCCGACGCCTGATGCGGGCGCGTGAACAGGAGCTGCGCGCCGGTCTTAAGGCGCTGCAGCTGGAATTGAACGATACGCAAGTCGGTCAGTTGCTGGACTATCTGGACCTGATCGCCAAGTGGACCCAGGTCTACAACCTGACGGCGGTGCGGGATCCGGCCGAGATGCTGACGCACCACCTGCTCGACAGCCTGGCGGTGATCGCGCCGCTGCGCCGCCATCTGGCAGAAGCCGGGCTGGCGCGCGCCAGCCTGCTGGACGTGGGAACGGGCGCCGGGCTGCCGGGGGTGGTGATCGCCATCTGCTGCCCCGAGGTGGCGGTGACTTGTGTGGACACGGTGGCCAAGAAAGCCGCGTTTATCCGGCAGGCGTCGCTGGCCCTCAAGCTGCCGAATCTGACCGGCGTCCATGCCCGGGTCGAAACCATCAGCCAGTCCTTCGACGTGATCTGTTCGCGGGCCTTTGCCTCGCTGCACGATTTCACCCAGTGGTCGGCGGGTGCGCTGGCGCCCGCTGGCGTCTGGCTGGCCATGAAAGGCAAACACCCGGCCGAAGAAATCGCTGCCCTGCCGGCTTCGGCCGAAGTGTTTCACGTGGAACAGCTGCAGGTACCGGGGCTGGACGCCGAGCGTTGTATTGTCTGGATGCGACAAAAACCGGCTGCTTGAGGCGAGAAGCAGCCGCGGGCGACTGGAAGTGCAGGGCAGGCGGCAGGCCCTGACGTAAACTCACGCCTCACTCCGGGGATTTTTATGCTGGGTTCATTTGCTGGCGTCGCTGATTACGGCGCTTTTG
>CALRTF020000258.1:0-5713 GCA_943370985.1 Paenacidovorax caeni | reverse complement strand
AGCTTCCACACCGGGGTTTGACGGATAAAGTGGCTGTAGCCCCCGTCAAACCTGGCTTTACAGCTCTCGATTTGATAGCGATCGACGATCACCTCAGGCACCGCCGTGCAGGTCGCTGTCCAGCGCATCGAGCGCCGGGCCGTCCATCCTCAGACCCTTGGGCAGGGGGAACTTGATGGTTTCCTCGATGCCGCTCATCTTGCGCACCGATACCGCGCCCAGCGCCTTGATGCGGTCGATGACCTGCTTGACCAGGATTTCAGGCGCGGAGGCGCCGGCGGTCAGGCCCACCCGGCTTTTGCCCTCGAACCACGCGGGCTGCAGTTCGCTGGCGTCGTCCACCATGTAGGACTCCGTGCCCAGCTTGACGGCCAGCTCGCGCAGGCGGTTGCTGTTGGAGCTGGTCGGGCTGCCGACCACAATCAGGATGTCGACCTGCGGGCTCATCACCTTGACCGCGTCCTGGCGGTTCTGCGTGGCGTAACAGATGTCCTGCTGCTTGGGCTCGCGCACATTCGGGAAACGCGCCTTCACCGCCGCGCTGATCTCGGCGGCGTCGTCCACGCTGAGGGTGGTCTGCGTGACCACCGCGAGCTTGTCGGTCTGTCCCGGCTGGATGCGCGCCACATCGGCCACGTCTTCGACCAGGTGGATGCCGCTGTCGAGCTGGCCCATGGTGCCTTCGACCTCAGGGTGGCCCTTGTGGCCGATCATGATGAACTCGTAACCTTCCTTGTTGAGCTTGGCCACCTCCACATGCACCTTGGTGACCAGCGGGCAGGTGGCGTCGAAGATCCGGAAACCGCGCCGTTCGGCCTCGCGCTCGGTGGCCTTGCTGACGCCGTGGGCGCTGAACACCAGCGTGGCGCCCGGCGGCACATCGTCCAGGTCCTCGATAAAAATCGCGCCCTTGTCTTTCAACTCGTTGACGACATAGGTGTTGTGCACGATCTCGTGGCGCACGTAAATCGGCGCGCCGAACTTGCCGATCGCGCGTTCGACAATTTCAATCGCGCGGTCCACACCGGCGCAAAAACCGCGCGGCTCGGCCAGGATGATTTCCTGCGGGGAGGTTTTGGTTTCGCCGCCGGAACGCCCCCCCTCGGGGGGCAGCGAGGACACGTCAGTGCCGAGCGTGGGGGCTTTATTCATCAAAGAACTCCGATCAGCTGGACTTCAAATACCACAGGCTGGCCAGCCAGCGGGTGGTTGAAGTCGAACTGCACCGCATCGCCGCCGGCCTTGAGCTGCTGCACCGCGCCGGCGTACTGGCCCGTGCCGTCCGGCGTCGGGAACTGCACCACGTCGCCGACGCTGTACTTCTCATTCGGGTCGCCCAGCTCGTTGAGCAGCTTGCGCGCCACCCATTGCAGCAGCTCCGGGTTGCGCTCGCCAAAGGCCTCGCCGGCCGGCAGTTCAAAAGTCGTACGCGTGCCTTCGGGCAAACCGAGCAGGCGCTGCTCGATGGCCGGCGACAGCTCGCCCGTGCCCAGGCTCAGGGTCGCGGGTTTTCCGTCAAAGGTGTTGATGATGTCGGCGCCGTCCGGACCGGCCATGCGGTAGTGCAGGGTCAAAAACGAGCCTGGCTGGACGAGGGCGGGAGCGGATGTTTCCACGGTGGACATAAAACTTTCAGGGCTGGCTGTTTTGCGAACTGCCCCTATTGTAGAAAGTGTGGTCCGCAAGGTCGAACCCGCCCCCATTTACCCCTGATCTGCGCCCCGGGAAGGCGTGCCAGCTGATCCCGCCAGCTTCTTCTTTACCGCTGCTGTGTTGCCAGAGGAAACGGGTTGGCCCGGCCAAAAGCCTTCACCGCCGCGTCAATGTCGGACTTCCTGAAGGCAGACAGGCGTTCCGACTGCGGGTCCAGATAATGCGCCATCGCCAGCGCGCGCTGGCGCCCTGCCGGGTCGCTGCTCAGTTTGGCTTCCATCGCATAGGACCACGAATGCCAGGGCTCGAATTTCTGGTTTTTCCGGGCCCAGTCCAGCGCCATTTCCCTGGCTTTGGGACTGCCGGTCAACTCGGCCACCACCTCGGCAATTTCCCCGTAGGTGTATTGCGTCAGTAGCGGCCGCCTCTCCGTATGAGGGCGCCGGTAGAGAGCCAGTTCGAGTGCGCGCAATGCCTCCTCGGTTTTTCCGGAGGCGCCGGCCAGCACGGCCCGCGCCAGGTGGTAATCAAAGCGCTGATCCTCGAGGTCTATGCCTCCCAGGATTTTTTCGATGCCCGAGGTCACGCCCCCTTTGGCAGCCGCAAGTGCGTAGTAGGGTAGATAGAAAGTTGTGGGCACGGACTTGCGGGTCTCTGCCAGGTCATAAAAACCCGCGGCTTCGTCAAAGATCGATTTGGCGGCCGGATAGTCTTTGCGCTTGAGCGCGCGGTAGCCCTCAACAAAGTAGGCCAGCGAGGATTTCACCCGCTGTCTCTTCGCCTCGGCTCGCATATATTGCAGCATGCGCACGTGCACAAGGCCTTCGGCGCCCTCCACTTTCCATAGCTCGTAATCCAGGCCGTCAATCGCCGCGGACAGCTCGCTGGAAGGCACGCGGTCGGTCGTGCCGAAGCGCGCCAAATAGACAGCCGCGGCATTGCCTTCCAGCCCGGCTTGGCTGAACTCTTTCTGTTTCGCCCATTCGACCACCTGCGCCTCTGACGACGCGGCAATATGGTGCCCCACCAATGCGGTTTCCCAGACGTGCGGATGATGGTTTTCTCCCGCCAGCGTACCGAAAGCGGGCCAAGCCTCCCTGGAGCGCCCGCTCGCATGAAGCATTCCGAGATAGTCGCGTTGCGCGTAGGAATCCTTGTAGCGTTGCGCGCGGTCCAGCGTGCCGGCCATGGCAGCTCCAAGGTCGCCGGCCAGCAGCTTCACGCGCAGGTTGCTGGTGATTTCGCTGGCAGCACCTGTTCGCTGGGATGCCGCAATTTTATAAAACGGCACCGCAAGGTCAAAGTGACCGGACCAGTAAAAAAGTGAGCCGGCTTCGTACGCGTAGTTCGCAATGGCAACCCGGCTTTCGCTGGCGCCTTTTGTGAAACCGGGATACGTGTGAAACACCCTCGCAGCTTCGGCCGCCTCTCCATCCGAAAACAAAAGATTGCCCAACACCTGATAAGACTGCCAGTAGTCGGGGGACAGCTTGATGTTTTCGCGATAGAGGACTTCCGCCGTCTTGGTATCCCCGCGTCGCAAGGCATCCTTGCTGAGCAGGACATTGCGGTAGGGTGAACCCAAGAAACGTCCCTCGATCGACTTCACCAGGCGGTCGCCGCGGCCTTCCTCCGGGGAATCTGCATCCAGCTTATAGGCTGCAGAGATTTCCCATGTGGCGTTCGTCAAAGCCGCTTCCCGGTTGGCCCGGATGACGTCTGCCTGCCCGCCGTCTGCCCAGGTCCAGTAGTAGGGACGAAAGGGAATGTCGGCATGGTAGAGATTGCCAGCGTGGCCAAAATGCTGCCCCCCGTCTGCATTGAATTCCTCGATGGCCTCATTCGAAACCAGTGACTGGCCCTGCTCCCAGTAAAACGCATTGAAGGCGTTTTCGAGGGAAGCCTGTTGCAAGCCCAGTTTTTCGGCGCCGCTGCTCTCTGTCGCAAGTTTTGCCTCTGCCTTGGCCCGCTCCATGGCGTAGTAGGGATGGCCCCTGTAAACGGCATCAATGCTGTTGGCATAGGTGATGGCGTGGTTGGGTCGTCCCTGGACAGAAGACAGGAAACGAATGCGGCGAATCAGGTTGTCGTGGCCCATACTCTGGAGCAGTTCCAGGTAATCGAGTGTCACCGGTCGGTCAAACGCACCGCTGCAGCACCACCGGGGGGCATCTGCATGGATGAATTTCCGGCCATGCTCGAGCACCGACAGGTTGACAGCGGCCTCGACTTTGGCGCGATCACCCAGGGCCATGGCCCCGCGTGCCATTTCCTCCAGGCTGTAACCCTGGACCGGCAACTCGTAATCGAGGAGCATCTTCAGCGAGGCGTTGTCGTGTTGTGACCACGCATCGCTGTCGACAAACGCGCGGCCGACAATGTACGGCCAGATGTTTCCGGGAAGCTTGAGCGCAGCGGCTTCGGCAAGTGATTGCTTCTGGTTGACGACACCATAAGGCGTTGCGATGTTGTTTTCATCGATTTTTTGCATCAGGTGTTTCAAGGGATTCTTCTGGCGGTCCGCCATCGTGCGCACTTCCGGAAGATTTCCATTCAGCGCAGCAAGGAGTCCATGCTCCTCGTCGGTCTGCGGCGCTCCTATCGTCTTGATCGCCGCACGGCGCAGGCCGAGGGCCATGTAGGTACGCGCGCGCAGCACGCGGTAATCGGGCGATGCCGGGGCCAGCCGCGACAGCGCCAGCAGTGCTTTTTCGGCAAACCGTTCCCTGGTTCTCTCCATGTAGGCAGGCGTGAGAAGGTGGTAGAGCAGGAACACATAGGCATCGCGCGCCGGATTGTCGTCCGCGGCAATCAGGTTGACGGGTGACGGCGGCAGCGCCGACATGTCCAGACGGCTTTCCACGGGCGGCTTGCCCGCTGCGGCTTCGCCGCCGAGGGCCTTCACGAGCCGCGGCATCAAGGCCTGGTAGCCCTCGATGGCCGGCGCTTCGTCGCTGAACGGAATCTGCTCGTACTTCGTGCTGGAGATCTTGCCACTCCATCCCGTGCGAGCAGGCGCTGCACCCGTGTTCTGATGGCTCAAAACAGCAACAGACATTTTCCCTTTCCGGTCGTGTCCTGCGTAACCCATGATGATGCGTTTTGCACCGATCGCATCGGCGAGCTTGTAGATGTCCTGCTGGTTCAGTCGGCGCTGTCCCTCGCCGAGCGCCCTTGCCACCAAGTAAGGGTCCGCCACCTTCAGCTGCGGCGATTGCGCCAGCGCCGTAGCGAGTTGGGCAGCCATCAGGGAACGCGTGGCCCTGTCAAAGGCCCAGCCCCACACCTGAAAGGGCACAACCAGCACGTCGGCCTTGCCACTGGCCAGCAGCTTTTCGTAGAAGACTTTCTCGCCGGCCTGCCACTCCGAGGCCGGCCGCGTGTAGCGCACAGGCAGGTACTGGCTGAGGGCCAGGTCCTCTGACGGGCGCTGCATGGCGATGGTCGCGGCGTAAGCCTTGTACTGCGCTTCATCGGCTTCGCGTTTGGCCAGCGCCTCCGCAGCGACATTGTCGGCGCGGATTTGAAGAACGCGAAAACCGCCGAATACTGCAACACTGACCAACAGCACGCCATAAAGGATGACGCGGGATGCTTTCATTTTTTCTCCCTGACTTGACACCGGATTCCTGCGACATCCACCCGGCTCATGCCGGCGCCCCGCAACCCCTCCGCCGTCGCCATCCTATCGCAGCACATGCGGTTCCCCGAGGGCCGGCGACCGACACAAAAGTTCTCACGACCTGCGATGCCCAGCCGCGCGGGACCGTGTTACCGTTGTCAAAAATGGATCGATTTGCACCCTCCCGCCATGCTGCTCAAAGACCTGCCTGAAGACGCCCGCCCCCGTGAAAAGCTGCTGGCCCGCGGCGTGGGCGCGCTCAGTGACGCCGAGTTGCTGGCGCTGCTGCTGCGCACCGGCCTGCCTGGAAAAAATGCGCTGCAGCTGGGGCAGGAATTGCTGGAAACTTTTGGCGGTGTGGCAGGCTTGCTACACACCACCGCCGATGATCTGAAACGGGTCAAGGGTTTGGGCGGGCCGGCCAAACGCGCTGAACTG
>CALRTF020000257.1:0-5755 GCA_943370985.1 Paenacidovorax caeni | reverse complement strand
TCCGAGGCCTTGCAGGCCGCCGCTCGCCAGAGGCTTCGCTTCTGTCGCCTGTCCAAAGCTGCTCAAGCAGCTTTGGAGCCGCAGGCTCCAGCCCCTCGGGGGCGCCGCCCCCTTGAGGGGGAACAGGCTACACGAAGTGAGCCTGGACGGGGGTGTTCAATGCCTCGGCGCAGGCGTGAGCGCTGGCCCAGGCCCACTGGAAGTTGTAGCCGCCGAGCCAGCCGGTGACGTCGACCACCTCGCCGATGAAATACAGGCCCGGCTGCCTGGATTCCATGGTCTGGGAGGACAGATCCCGGGTGTCGACGCCGCCCAGCGTGACTTCGGCTTTTTTGTAGCCTTCGGTGCCGTTGGGTGTCAGCTGCCAGTCGGCCAGCCGATCCGCCAGCGCATGGAGCGCCTTGTCGGTGGCTTCGCCAATGGGTTTTTGCCAGGCCGGGTCGCGGCTGGCCCAGGCGTCGGCGAGCCGGCCGGGCACCAGCGTCGCCAGCTCGTTGGCGATCAGCTTTTTCGAGCTGGCCTTGGCGCGTAGCAGCAGGGTCGGCAGGTCCACGCCGGGCGCGAGGTTGATGCGCACCGGCTGGCCTTCGCGCCAGAAGCTCGAGATCTGCAGCACCGCCGGACCGCTGAGGCCGCGGTGCGTGAACAGCAGGTCTTCGGCAAACACCACGGCTTTTTTGCGCTGTTTCGGGGTCGCGTCGGCCGGGCCGGTTTCGATGCGCACCGGCAGCGCCAGCCCGGCCAGCTGGGCATACGGCGCCCAGGCCTCGCCGTCGAAGGTCAGCGGCACCAGGCCAGCGCGTGGCTCGACCAGGCGCAGGCCGAACTGTTTGGCGATGCGGTAGCCGAAATCGGTCGCACCAATCTTGGGAATCGACAGTCCACCGGTGGCGATGACGATTTGCGGCGACTCGATGGGCCCCCGGTCGCTCCTGATTTGATAGCTGCCTGCGCTTGTCGCGTCGGGGCTGGCGGCATATTCGATGCCTGACACCCGGCAAGGCTGCCAGCGTGTGACGCCGCCGGCCTCACATTCGGCCAGCAGCAGGCTGATGATGTCTTCGGCCGAGCGGTCGCAGAACAGCTGAC
This sequence comes from Paenacidovorax caeni, assembly GCA_943370985.1. Taxonomy (GTDB): domain Bacteria; phylum Pseudomonadota; class Gammaproteobacteria; order Burkholderiales; family Burkholderiaceae_C; genus Polaromonas; species Polaromonas caeni_A. Next base: position 4,666 of record CALRTF020000257.1, on the reverse strand, counting down.
CCTTGTGTTTTTCGTGAAACGGCACGCCGTGGCGCTGCAGCAGTGCGATGAAATCCTGCGGGGTATAACGCGACAGCGCCGAGCGGCAGAAATGCGGGTTCTCGCCGACGAAGTTGGCCGGCGTGGCATCGCGGTTGGTGAAGTTGCAGCGGCCGCCACCCGAGATGCGGATTTTTTCGGCGACTTTTTCGCTGTGGTCCAGCAACAGCACCTTGAGGCCGCGCTGGCCGGCCAGCCCGGCGCAGAACAGGCCGGCGGCACCCGCGCCTATCACCACGACGTCGAATTTTTGAGTCAAATCAGCCTCCAGCCCCTGACTGGCGGGCGCTAGAAGCTATCAAAAAGAGAGCAATTCCGGTGCCTGACAAACTCAGCCTTTCCAGGTGAAGGGAAACTTGAATTGTTTGAAAAACCCGTTGGGCACGTAGTCCCCGAGCACGCCGTAACGCTCGGGCCAGAGCCGGGTACTTTTGACGGCCGTCCCGAACATGTGGTCGATGAAGGCGAAGTGCGCCGCGTAGTTGCGGTCCAGTGCTTCCTGGTCCTGGCTGTGGTGCCAGTGGTGAAAGTTGGGCGTGACGATGACATAACGAAGCGGGCCCAGCCGCACGCTGACGTTGGCATGGTTGAAGACCGCCTGGAAACCGACGATCACGATGTAGGCATCAATCACTTCCTTGGAAAAACCCAGCACGTAAATCGGCGCGAGGATCAGCGTGCGTGTGATCAGGACTTCGATGATGTGCTGGCGCGATCCGGCCAGCCAGTCCATGCTTTTGGCGCTGTGGTGCACCGCGTGCAGGCGCCACAGCAGGGGCACCTCGTGGTAGGCGCGGTGTGTCCAGTATTGCATCAGGTCCGCCACCAGCACGATCAGCAACACCCCGGCCCAGAAAGGCAGGCCTTCCACCCAGCCACGCACGCCCTCGTTGCCGGCCCAGCCGAAGAACTTGTGCACCACCAGGTTGGTGGCCAGCAGCATGAAGCCAACGAGCATGTGGTTGACGACGAAGTGATGGAAGTCGGTCTGCCACTCGGCGCGGAACACCGGCTGGTCCTTGCGCAAGGCAAACAGTTTTTCAATAAAAATGAAGATCAGCGAGGAGCCCAGCAGGTCCAGGATGAACCAGTCCAGCCCGATGTAGGGCGTGTTGTCCGCGAAGTCGTTCACCGGGACCTTGTGACCCCCCAGCAATGCGGTGGCTGCCACCAGCAGGAAGGCTGCGCCGGACAGCCAGCGCGAACGGTTGAAGATGATGTTCACCAGGGAGATGCCGCCGGCCACCACCAGCGCCGCGAACATGACCATGCGGATGGTATCCACGTCGTAGCTTTTACGCAGTTGCGGCGTGGTCAGGTACTCGGGAAAGTGAAAGGCCAGCACGCCCAGAAAACACAGCACGCCCAGGCTCAGCGCAATAACGCCACTGACCAGGCCGCTGCCGCGGCGGAGCTCGCCATGGCTTTCCGTCAGCTCATTGAGTTTTTCTAGCATGGCTCCGCTCCCACGGATGTTTGGACCCCGGGAAGTGTAGCCGCCGGTGGCGTGGCAGCAGCCTCAGGCCACGCGAAATTGCGCGGGAAGCTCCCGGGCCGCGGCGATGCCGCCGACCACGTCGCCGACCACAATGACCGATGGGCTGGCCAAGCCGGATTCGGCGATTGCCCGCGCCAGCTGGCCCAGCGTGCTGGTGATGTGGCGCTGGCTGGCCAGCGTGGCGTTCTGGATCACGGCCACCGGCGTGCTGGCCGGCAGGCCGGTCAGCAGTTCGTCCTGGATGCGGCCGGCGCCGCTGACACCCATGTAGATCACCAGCGTGAGTCTGGCCTTGCAGGCGGTATCGGCCAGCGCGCGCCAGTCGGTGCCGTCATCGCCCGGTTTGGCGTGGCCGGTGACAAACACCACGCCGTGCGCATGCTGGCGGTGCGTGAGCGGCACGCCGAGCGAGGTCACGGCAGCCAGGCCGGCGGTGATGCCGTTGATGACGGTGACCGTGAGGCCGGCAGCCTGCAGGTGCTCGACTTCCTCACCGCCGCGGCCGAAGATGAAGGGGTCGCCGCCCTTGAGCCGCACCACGTTCTCGCCTTCCCGCGCGGCCATGATCATCAGTTTTTCGATGAACTCCTGCGGCGTCGACTTGCAGCCGCCGCGTTTGCCCACATGCACGATGCGCGCATCGGGCCGCGCACAGGCCACGATCTCGTCGCTGACGAGGTCGTCGACCAGCAGCACGGTGGCCGCCTGGATGGCCTTGAGCGCCTTGAGCGTCAGCAGTTCCGGATCGCCCGGGCCGGCGCCGACCAGGGTGCAGTGACCGCTGGCGGATGAGGGGTGGGGGGCGCTTGTCATAGTTGCGAAGTCAATTGCAAGATATGTTCCACCTGCCGCGTGATTGATGCGGGCACGGCGGCAGAGCCCGACATCACCGCGCGGATATAGGCCGCGGTGCTGTCCGCGTCGATGGCCGCCGGCAGGTCCGGCACGCTGGCCAGGGTGCCGGGCTGGAAGGCCTGCAGCAGCGTCCGTTGGCCTTTGACAAAGGCTTCCATCTGCGGCGTGCGGCGCGCGTCGGCCACGACCTCGCCTTCGGTGCCGCGCAGCAGCAGCGCGTCGGCTTCGATCAGCTCGAAAGTCTGCCCCATGGAGATCGCGTATTCGGGATGGGTGTAGCTGCTGACCACCAGCGCCTTGCCCAGGCAGGGTTTCATGATCTTGACCAGGCTGTGCGCCGGGTTGCGCAGGCCGACGACACGCCGCACATCCAGCAGGCGCTTCAGGCCGGGGCAAAGAAGTTCTGTCGAAGCAAAAACCACCTCGCTCGCTGCTATGGTTCTGATAGCTGTCAGTGCATGGATATCAAGGGCTGCAAGCACATCGGATGTAAAAATCCGGCTGCTTTCGGTGGCCGTGCCGTGCACCAGCACCGGCAGGCCCTGACGCGCCAGCAGCAGCGCCAGCAGCGGCGTCAGCACCGGCAGCTTGCGCGCGCCGTTGTAGCTGGGCAGCACCACCACCGGCCGTTCGCTGGCCGGGAAACGCAACATGCGCTGGTAGGTCGCGTCGAGGAAGCCGGCCATTTCTTCCGGCGTTTCACCCTTGATGCGCATGGCCAGGCAGAAGCCGCCGATCTCGAGGTCGGTCACCGTGCCGTCGAGCACCTGGCCGAACAGGTCGGTGGCCTGCGCGCGTGTGATCGGCTTGGCGCCGTCCTTGCCGCGGCCTATGACCTTGATGTACTGAGCGATGGACATGTCTGATTGTCCGCGAAGGCAGATAAGCTGCCGTTATAAGCTTAAGCAGCGGTTTTTCAGGCCAGCACTTTGATGGGAATCACGCTGCGTGCGCCGGCGTTGCCACCGTCCGCCGGTGGCGAAGTGGCGAGGGCGGCGCTGCGGATCAGGCGCTTGATTTCCGGAACGCAGGAGCCGCAGTTGGTGCCGCATCTGAGTTTGTCCTGCAGCGCCAGCAGGCGCTCGTCCTCACTGGCGAGCTGGCCGGCGCCGCCGGGCTGGTCCACGATCTCGCGCAGGCCGGCGGCGATCTGCTCGTCGCTGATGCTGAAACAGCTGCACACCGGTTTGCCGCGCGCCACCATCGCGCCCGGCGCTTTGGCGCCGGGCAGCAGCAGCAGCCGGCCATAAGCCTGCGCCGGCAATTCGTCCTGCAGCAGCGCCTTGATCCAGGCCTGCGCGCTGACATCGCCGGCCAGCACAAAACCGGCCAGCTCTGCCTGTTCTCCTTTGCGCACCAGGCGCACGCTGCGGTGCTGGTGTTTCTTCTTGTCGGCGTAACGCAGCACGTCGACGCCGTCCAGGCCGAGGATGGACTCGATCTTCTCCAGCATTGCGTCTGGCGGTGCTTCAAAAGCAGCCGCGCGGAACAACACGCCGGTGCGCTGGCGACCGGCCTCGCCCAGTGGTACTTCATTGGCAAACGGCACACAAGTGCTGAAGGCAAAAGCCGCCATCAAGGGTTTGAGGTGTTCGCGCGCCGTCAGTGCCTGGCCGTCCGGCAACCAGGCCATGGCCAGCAGCGACCAGGGCAGTTCGGCCTTGAGGATCTTGACGGCCGCGTGTTTGAGCTCGGGTTGTTTCGAGCTCGGGCAATACGCCGATGTGGTGAGGGCGTTCACACCGGCAAGCCGCTCACCGCTGGCGGCCAGGCCGCTCAGGTATTCCTCGCCCCAGTGCATGGCCATGAAGGCCTGGCTGGGCGCGACTTCGGGCGAGGCCTGCAGCGGCACCACGATGGAGCCCCGTTTGGAGGTCACATGCACCAGGTCGCCTTCTTTGAGCAGCCGGCGCGCCATGTCCTGTGCATTCATCTGGATGCACGGTTCGGCCACATGGCCGAAGAGACGGCCCAGGGTGCCGGTGCGGCTCATGCCATGCCACTGGTCGCGCAGCCGGCCGGTGGTGAGGGAAAAGGGAAAACGCGATTCACGCGGCTCGGCCACCGGCTGGTAGACGGTGTTGACAAAACGCGCCTTGCCGTCTGTGGTCGGGAAGATGCCGTCGTCATAGAGGCGGACCTTGCCGGTCGCTTCGCCTTCCCTGAGCGGCCACTGCTGGGGCGCGGCTTCCAGCATCGCGTAACTCATGCCGGTGATGTCGAGGTCGCGGCCCCGCGTGGATTCGCGGTGTTCGTTCCAGATGGCTTCGACGG
>CALRTF020000256.1:0-5849 GCA_943370985.1 Paenacidovorax caeni | reverse complement strand
CGGGCAATGTGGTGGGTGCCGGTGGAACCAGCCACGCCCACGACCGGGATGCGGCCGCTGTGCGAGCCTTCCGGGGCTTCGGGAAACAGGTGGTCGCAGATCGCGCGGCCGACCGGGCGCGGCGCGCCTTCGGCCGGTTTGAGGTGCATCAGCAGGCCGGGGCCGGCGTTGACTTCAACAATCGCGCCGCCCTGGGCGTGCAGGGGTTTGGAGATGTCCTGCGCGACCAGGTCGACACCGGCAATATCCAGTCCGACCACGCGGGCCGCCAGCGAGACGACGTAGTCGACCTCGGGATGGACCTCGTCGGTGCAGTCGATCGAGACATTGCCGTTGCGCTGGATCAGCACCTCGCGCCCGGCCGCGGGAACGTCCTCCGGGCGCAGGCCCTGGCGCTGCAATTCCAGCACGATGGCCTCTTCCTCGTCGAGCTTGATCAGGCTCAGCGGAAAATCCTCTTCGTAGCCGCGCCGGGGGTCGGTATTGAGCTGGCTGTCGATCAGTTCGGCCACGGTCGAACGCCCGTCACCGCGCACGGTGGAGGTCTGGCCGCGCGCCGCCGCGACCACCCGGCCGCCGACGACCAGCAGCCGGTGTTCATGCCCGCGCACATAGCGCTCGACCATCACCTCGCTGCCCTGCGGCGCGGCGATGTGGAAGGCGGCTTCGATGTCCTCGCGGGTGTTCAGGTCCATGGACACGCCGCGGCCATGGTTGCCATCGGAGGGTTTGACCACCACCGGCAGGCCGATGTCCTGGGCGGCTTCCCAGGCAGCTTCGGCGCTGTCGACGACCTGGCCTTCCGGCACCGGCACGCCGCAGGAGGCCAGCAGGCTTTTGGTCAGGTCCTTGTCGCCGGCAATGCCCTCGGCGATGGCGCTGGTGAATTCGCTTTCGGCGGTCCAGATGCGGCGCTGGCTGGCGCCGTAGCCGAGTTGCACCAGGTTGCCGTCGTTCAGCCGGATGTGCGGGATGCGGCGGTCGCTGGCGGCACCGACGATGGCGGCCGTGCTGGGGCCGAGGTAACACTCGTCGACCTTGGCCCGGACCCGGCCGACGGCGGCCTGCAGTTCGGCTTCGCCATAAGGCTCGTGGTGGGCGCCGTTGTTGATGGCGGCCATCAGCAGGCGGTGGCCTTCAGCCAGCGCGCTGCGGGCGACCTGTTCGTCGCGCGCCCGGAACACCATGCGATAAACCCCGCGCTGCGAGGTGCTGCGGGTCTGGCCGAAACCGGTCGGCATGCCGGCCAGGTTCAGCAGCTCGATCACCACGTGTTCGAGCACATGGCCGGCCCAGGTGCCTTCGACCAGGCGCTGGATGAAGCCGCCGCGCTCGCCGACGCCGCAGTGGTGCTCGACCAGGGCCGGCAACAGCGCCACCAGCCGGTCGCTGAAGCCGGGAATCAGGTTGGAGGGAAAGTCCTCCAGGGCGCCCAGGTCCAGCCAGGTTTCCAGCACGGGCCGGTAAGTCCAGATGTTGGGGCCGCGCAGGTAATTGATGCGCAGAAGCTGGATATCGTCCTTTTTGCTCATGTTTTCGTGGCTTTGGTCAACCGGCGAGGCCGGGGCAGCGTTCTTTTTGGGGAGCGCCCCGGAAGGGGCGTTTCTGGTTGATACAGGCAGGGCTTCTGCCCAGGGCGCGGCGTAGCTCATGGGCGGGCCGTCCGGCTTGGGCGAAAATCGCCGCTTCGGTCCAGGAAATTCCCCAGGCACCGGTTTTTACGGCTTCCACAATCACAATGCAAAATTCTCATCCGGTTGATGCCTCCAGCGAGGCTGGCCCAGCGCAAACAGTTCTGCGCGCGCAACTCGCAGCCCATGAGAACGTTTTATGTACGGTGCTGGTTGACCTGAATGGTCAACTTCGGTTTTCCCGCGGCTTGCTGGCGCTGACCGACCAGCGCCTGATGGCCCAGGACCCTGAAACCGGCCAGTGGTCGAGCTGGCCGCTGCCCGGGAAAACCCCCGCCGGCAGCCCGCCGGCCCTGTCCTTGCGCCATTTTGACCATGCCGGCATCGGCACCCTGGAACTGCACGGCAGCGGTGGCCGGCTGGCCAGCTGGCGTTTCACGCTGGCCGCCAATGTGCAGGTCCTGCGCCTGATGCGCCTGTTTGAGCAGCAGACGGCCCCGGGACCGGAGGCCGCCGGCCTGGCCGACGAGGTGGCCCTGTGCCCGCTGTGCGACAGTGTGCTGCCGCCCGACAGCGACGAATGCGCCGCCTGCGTCCGGGAACTGCACACCCCGCCGTCGACCTGGGTGCTGCTGCGCCTGTGGCGGTTTGCCCGGCCCTACCAGTGGCAGTTGCTGGCCGGTTTTCTGCTGACGCTGGCCTCCACCGCGGCCACGCTGGTGCCGCCTTACCTGACGATCCCGCTGATCGACGACATCCTGATCCCGTTCCAGAACGGCCAGCAGATCGAAACCTGGAAGGTGCTGGCCATCCTGGGTGCGCTGCTGGCCGCGGCGGTGGTCGGCTGGGCGCTGAACTGGGCCCGCACCTATTTGCTGGCCCTGGTGTCCGAACGCATAGGCGCCGACCTGCGCACCGCCACGTTTGACCACCTGCTGGAACTGTCGCTCGACTACTTCGGGGGAAAACGCACCGGCGACCTGATGGCGCGCATCGGGTCGGAAACCGACCGCATCAATGTCTTTTTGTCGCTGCATGCGCTCGATTTCGCGACCGACGTGCTGATGATTTTGATGACGGCCGCCATCCTGTTTTCGATCAACCCCTGGCTGGCGCTGGTGACCCTGCTGCCGCTGCCCTTCATCGCCTGGATGATCCATGCGGTGCGTGAGCGCCTGCGCACCGGTTTCGAAAAAATCGACCGCGTCTGGTCGGAAGTGACCAATGTGCTGGCCGACACCATTCCCGGCATCCGTGTGGTCAAGGCCTTTGCCCAGGAAAAACGCGAAGCCCAGCGTTTTCGCGACGCCAACCGGCACAACCTGGAGGTCAACGACAAGCTCAACAAGGTCTGGTCGCTGTTTACGCCCACGGTGTCCCTGCTGACGGAAATCGGCCTGCTGGTGGTCTGGGCCTTCGGCATCTGGCTGGTGTCGAAACAGCAAATCACGGTGGGCGTGCTGACCGCCTTTATCGCCTACATCGGCCGTTTCTACACCCGGCTCGATTCCATGAGCCGCATCGTCTCGGTCACGCAAAAGGCGGCAGCCGGCGCCAAACGCATTTTCGACATCCTCGACCATGTCTCCAATGTGCCCGAGCCGGCCAGCCCGGTGGCCATGGCCCGGCTCGAAGGCCGCATCGAGATGAACGGCCTGGGCTTTCGGTATGGCAACCGGGCCGTGATCCGCGGTCTCGACCTCACGATCAAACCCGGCGAGATGATCGGCCTGGTCGGCCACAGCGGCTCCGGCAAAAGCACGCTGGTCAACCTGATCTGCCGTTTTTATGACGTGACCGACGGCAGCATCAGCGTGGACGGCACCGACATCCGGCGCTTCACGGTGGCCGACTACCGGCGCAACATCGGGCTGGTGCTGCAGGAACCGTTTTTGTTTTTCGGCACGATTGCCGAAAACATCGCCTACGGCAAACCCGGCGCAAGCCGCAGCGACATTGTGGCTGCGGCGCGCGCCGCCCATGCCCACGAGTTCATCCTGCGGCTGCCGCAGGGTTACGACTCGCTGGTCGGCGAACGCGGCCAGGGCCTGTCGGGCGGCGAGCGCCAGCGCATCTCGATTGCGCGCGCGCTGCTGATCGACCCGCGCATCCTGATCCTCGACGAGGCGACCTCGTCGGTGGACACCGAGACCGAGCAGGAAATCCAGAAGGCCCTCGACAACCTGGTGCAGGGCCGCACGACGATTGCGATTGCGCACCGCCTGTCCACCCTGCGCAAGGCCGACCGGCTGGTGGTGATGGACCGCGGCCAGGTGGTCGAGGTCGGCCCGCATGACGAACTGATGGCGAAACAGGGCGCCTACTGGCGGCTTTACGAGGCGCAGGCGCGCCAGGTCGACAGCGAAGGCAACCAGGATGCCGAGGAGGGCCGCATTGCGCTGGCCACCTCGCAGGTCGCGCACACCGCGCAGCGCAGCGGCAATGTCTGAGGCACCACCCATGATTTCTTTCGAACTGAAACGTCACGCTTCCGGGCGCCTGCTGCTGACCGACAGCCAGGGCCAGCAACACCTGGGCGTGGTGCCGGTACGCGCCTTCCCGATTGCCGCGCCCGACGAAGGCATCTCGCTGATCGGCACGGAAGGCCATGAGCTGGCCTGGCTGGAGCGGCTCGACGGTTTGCCGCCAGGCCTGCGCAGCCTGCTCGAGGAAGAACTCGCCTTGCGCGACTTCGTGCCGGTCATCACGCGGATCAACAGTGTCTCGAGCTTCGGCACACCGAGCACCTGGGAGGTGGAAACCGACCGCGGCGACACCAGCTTCGTGCTCAAGGGCGAGGAAGACATCCGCCGGCTGAGCCGCCAGTCGCTGCTGATCGCGGCCGGCCACGGCGTGCATTTCAGCGTGAAGGACATGGGAGCGCTGGACAGGGCGTCGAGGCGGCTCCTCGAACGCTTCCTGTAGACCCGCGTTCCGGCAGGTCTTGCCGGACCGTATCAGGCGTCACGCCGCGCTGTGGTCTGCTCTGGTCAGTAGTTTCAACTCCCCACTCCCACCCCTAGCCCCTCCCTCGCCCCGCTGGGCGATGGAGGGGGACTTCATTTGGCCGCGTGTGCTGCGCTCGCGTGCAAACATGACCGTCTGTTGGGATTCCCGTCCTTGAAGCGCTGCGCGCTTCAAGGACTCCGGATTTGAGTTCTGTATTGGTATTTGTCTTAGTCCCCGTTCCCCCATCCCGTCGGGCTGGGCCGAGGAGCGCAGGTCAAAGCGGATTAGGGATCGCGATTGTTTGAGGCGAAGCCGAGTTCGAGCGAGACCCCGCTTTGACCGAGCACCGCAGGTTGCCCGCAGCGAAGCGGAGGGACCCAGACCATCGGGTCGCCTTTCTTTTCGTTAGGTTTCTTTGGCGAGACAAAGAAAAGTAACTCGCCCGCCGGGGCGAGACCCGGCTTGTGGGCAAGCCAAGCTGTTCGAGTCATCCAACATGGATCCCGGATCAAGTCCGGGATGACAGTTCGGGCGCGAGATTGCTACAAATTCAATAGCTGCTTCCCCCCGTCCCCCGGGGGCTGGAGCCCGATTTGATGCCTGATCCGAGGCCGGGCGGCCTCAACCGCCCTGTGTGCCCCGGTGCGCCCAGCCGGTCGTGTGTTTCTCGATGTAGCTGAACAGTTCGTACATGATCATCGCCATCGCACCTATCACCACCAGCCCGGCAAAAGCCAGCGCCATGCGCTGCTGCGAGCCGGCGCTGAGCATCAGGTAACCGATGCCGGAGTCGCCGGCGGTCATCTCGGCCAGCACGGTGCCGACAAAGGCCAGCGTGATCGCGACCTTCAGCGAGCCGTAGAAGTAGGGCATGGAGCGCGGCAGGCCGACCTTGACCAGCACGTCCCAGCGCTTGGCGCCCAGCACGCGCAGCACGTCCTCGAGTTCGGGCTCCAGCGTTGCCAGGCCGGTCGCCATGTTGACGGTGATCGGGAAGAAGGAGATCAGAAACGCGGTCAGGATGCCGGGGCCGACGCCAATGCCGAACCAGACGATCAGGATGGGCACAATCGCCGCCTTGGGTACGGCGTTGAACGCCACCAGCAGCGGATAAACCGCGGCGTAGGCCAGGCGCGAGGACCCGACCAGGAAGCCCAGCATCACGCCGACCACGATGGACAGGCCGAAACCGACCATGGTGACCCAGAAGGTTTTCCAGGCAGCCTGGGCGATCGGGCCGGCGAACTCGGCCATGGACTGGGCGATCGC
>CALRTF020000255.1:0-5905 GCA_943370985.1 Paenacidovorax caeni | reverse complement strand
TGTCAGCGATGCGGTCGGATCGCTTTTCAGGATGCGTTTGATCTCGAATTCATCCCGGTAGGCCGCCATGATCTGGCCCTTTTCAAGCGCCTTCAGCACGGCATCCCACGTCGGGAACTCGCGGAGCTCGGACAAGGGAAAATTCTTGCTGGCGTAGTCGGAGAAGGATGATTTCGCGATGACGCCGATCGACCCTTTGAACTCCCGCACCACGACAGGCAGCGGCCTGTCCCGGGCAAGCTCGGCAAATTTCACCCGGTTCAGGATGAAGGCGTGGTTGAGGCGGATATAAGGGTCCGTGAAACTGATCATCTGGGCGCGCGCCAGGGTCCGGGACAACTTGCTGATACCCAGATCCGCTTCCTGGCGTGCCACGATATCCACCACCTCATTGAAGGTCCGCGCACTGCGATCAAACCTGACATTGACCTTGAGCTCCTTGGCAATCGCCTTGGCAAGATCAACCTCCAGCCCGACGAGCTCGCCCTTCTTCATGTAGAAGAAAGGGGGTGTATCCACACCCAGCATGGCAACAATGAGTTCACCGCGGTTGACGATGCGGGCAATGCCCGGAGCCAGAAGGCGGCCGTCAGCCACCCTGACAAGGGTCGATGGCGGCGCGGGAGCAGCCACAGGACCTGCCTCAACCGCAGGGGCCGCCGCCGACGGGCCGGCCGGCGCCGGTCCCGCCGCCACGGCCACCGCCGAACCGGCGATACAGCCCAGCATCAGAAGAAAGTTGCCTAACCCCTTGCTTGCCAGGCGATACACATGGTGTGCGTACTTTTTGTATGACATCATCAATCCTGATTTATGGTTTGGCCGCGGCAGGTGCAGAAGGGGCATCAGCGGGTGCAACGGGCGCTGCAGAAGCCGGCGCCGACGGCATGGCTACAGGAGCAGGCAAGACCCCTTCGGCGGGTACGGAAACCCTCTTGCCGATTTCGACACCCAGTAAAAAAAGAAGAACGCAGAGCAACAACAGGCACAGCCCTGCGATCGTCATCATTCGGGTTGTCAGAGATAAAGTGTATTGCATTTGTTACGATTTTTGACGTTATGGAACCATCACGGTGAACTGCCCGGGCGCAAGGATCTGGATCACGCCACCCCATTGACACATGAGTTTTGAGGAGTTCTGCAAGCTCGGCATGCCGCCCACCATCACCGTCGGCGCGCCAGGCATCCAGGGTGCCGATGTCATGGGAATGCATGGCATGGGTGTGAGCACGCCCAAAGCAGCGGCGGTTGCCGCGGCCACCATCGGATTGGAGGGGCAGTTGCACATGCCAAACGGCAGGATGTTGAGCATGGGCACGTGGTCCATGATGTTGGCTGCCGGCCCGCCGGTCATCGTCCGGTTCACGGGAAGTACGGTCAGGACGCCCGGCGCAACGCCGAAACTGCACTGAAGGGTGGCGCCAACGGCTGTCTGGATTCCCATGCTCAGCCCTTCACCAGTTTTTCGAGGCGTTTCATCAGGCCCTTCTGGGATTCGTCGTCGCGAATCTCTGCCCCCTTGGCATCGAAACGCCGCGGCTTGCCTACCGGTTTGCCCGCCCGGTACAGCAGGACTTCCATGACCTGGCCGTCCGGCCAGTAGCGTGTCAGGGTCCCCTCGAGCAGGTTGTTTTTGTAATTCGCACGCTGGACCACCGCACCATCCCGGTCGTAGTCACAGGTTTCTCCCTCCATGAGGCCCTTGCGATAAACAGACCGGCGGACCACGCCGCCCTCATTGAGGAACAGGGTTTCTCCCTCCACATCGCCCCTGAAGAAATGCTGCTTCATGGTGATGTCACCGGCTTCCGAATAGGCGACCGCTTCGCCATGAAGTCGCCCGGCCGAAAAGTGCTGCTCAGACAGCAGCCTGCCACCGACAAACACGCGGGTCAGTCCCTGCTGCACGCCGCGCTCGTAAGCAACTTCCTGAACCGGATCGCCCTTGTCGTCAAACAGCCTGAGCACGCCATGAAGTTCGCCGGCTTCGTAAGGCGCCAGTGCGACCAGCTTCCCGCCGGGTCCGAACGACCGCATGTCCCCGTGCAGCAGGCCGTTGGCAAAAACGGCAGTGCCGACCAGGTTACCGGCGTCGTCGAACTGCTGGACCAGCCCCTCGGGAGCTTCGCCGCCTGTTGCGCCGGTTCCGGCAGCCGCCAGGGAAGATGGGGATTTCGGTGCAGCCATGTCAGTTGATCTTCACCAGACCACCCTTGAGGGTCAACATGCCGCCACCGTCCACGGTCTGCATGGCGGAGGCCTTGTTGGTCACCATGGCCCCCTCGTTGTCCAGCGTCGTCCCTGCCTTGTTTTTCAGCCCCGTGCCCGCCTGGTTGGTCAGGTCCAGGCCGGCCTTGTTCGTGAGGGATGTGCCCGCCTCATTGGTCAGCGCCGTACCCGCCTTGCTGGTCAGTGCCGTGCCAGCCTCGGACTTGAGGGTCGTTCCCGATTTGATGCTGATGGAACCGGTCACATCAATCACCAGATTACCGGTCACTTTCAGTTCGTAGTTGCCGGTGACGGCCTGCTTGAAGTCGGCCTGGTTGGTATGTGTTTCGTTGCCCGTGACCGTCAACTCACGTGTGCCTTTGACCTTGTGGACTTCCTTGCCGGTCTGCACATCCACCGTGCGGTCACCCTTTTCCAGGGTATGGGTTTCGGAGCCCTTGAACAGCTTGGTGCTCAGATCATTTTCGATCTCGACCTTCATGTCCTTCTGCGCATGAAAGTAGAACTCTTCGGCATCCTTTTTGTCCTCCATGCGCATTTCATTGCCCGCCGCGCCCTGTTTCGAGGAACGCGACTTGATGGTGCTTTGCGTTTGCATGCCCGGAAGCGTCACCGGCGTGGTGTTCTCTGCGTTGTAGACACAGCCGGTGACAAGCGGCCGGTCGGGGTCGCCGTCGACATAACTGATCACGACCTCCTGCCCGATACGTGGCAAAAACAGGCTGCCCCAGCTCAAGCCTGCCCAGGACTGGGAGACACGGACCCAGCACGAGCTGTTTTCATCCTTCACGCCAAGCCGGTCCCAATGGAACTGCACCTTGATCCGCCCGTGTTTGTCGGTCCATATCTCTTCCCCACTGGGTCCCACGACCAGCGCCGTCTGGCTGCCGGCGACCCTGGGCAAGGAGGCCACGCGGGGTGGCCTGAAGGGCGTGGTGGCCGGAAACGCCTCAAAGGCGTTGCTGTACTGGTCGTTGCTGGCCGCGTGGGTCACAGCGCGCAGAACAAGCGATGTATTCAAGGCGGTCCGCGAATGCCCGGACAAGGTGAATTTTTTTCCGGCCGAAAGCGGGTAGCAATAACTGGTCCCCCGACAGACGGCGCCGTCCACCTGGCTCGCCTCTGAACGGACTTTGGCCCGCTGGGTGCCGTCGGCGACAACCGCATGTTTGCCGGGATACTCGAACTGCTTGCCTTTCCCGGTAGCGCCGACCGACTCTGCCTTCAGTGCCGTGCTGGGTGTGAGGTAGTTGTAGTCGCTGTATTCGAATTTCTGGGCCACCAGGCGGCTCTCGTATTCCAGCTGGTTGACCACATCCATCGCGCGCCGTCCCCCCTGGTCGGGAAAATAGCGCAAGGTCGCCGCGTCAGTGCAATCGACATGTGCAGAAGTGCTGTCGCCCAGCACCATGGTGTGCCCCCCGTCTCTGAAGGTGAAGAAGTAGAAGATTCCTTCCTCTTCCATCAGGCGGGAGATGAACTCCAGCGCGGTCTCGTCATACTGGACGCAGTATTCGCGGCTGCCATAGGTACCGGTCAATTGCGCATCGAAACCCACGCCGAACTCGCCAAGCACTGCCTTGATGATGTCGGCCGCCGTCTTGTTCTGGTAGATCACCCGGTCCCGGCTCAGCGTCAGCAGCCAGAGGCTGGGTACCAGTTCGGCGGAATAGGACGAAAACGCCTTGTCGCCACCCGCATGCATGAAGCGCGAGACGATGCCATTGAAATACCGCGCCGGTCCCGCAGGCAGGGAGAACTTGACCGTGACCGAGGCACCAATGATCAGCGCAGGATCCAGCCCCGTATTCGCGGACCGCATTGACAGGGAAAATTTGAACGGCTGGGATATGGCCTCGACGCCCTGGAAAGAGTCCAGCAGCAATGCATCCGCACCAAACGGCGTCGTCACCGTCAGGGTCGAGTTGGTCTGCTTGTAGCCGGTACGCATGTCGGTCTATCCCTGCGCAGGTGGAGCGAACGTGAATGAAAAATCATTGTTCGCATCCACGCCCATGTGCACAGCGCCAAAAGCGTCGGACATGGAAATTTTCTCCAGCACCTGCCGCGACAGCTCCGGAAGCACGGAATGCGAGAGTATGTGATCCACATTCCTCGCGCCGCTGTCAACTTCCGTGCATCGCGCCGTGATGCTCCGGGCGACCTCGTCGTCCCAGGTGAACAGCGCCTTGTGGTTGCGCAAGAACCGCTGCGCGAGCTTGCCCAGTTTCAGGGTCACGATCGAGCGGATCTGCTCATCGCCCAGGGGGTAGTAGGGAACAAGTGCCAGACGCCCAAGAAAGGCCGGTGAGAACTGTTTCGTCAGGACCGGCCTGAGGTGCTCGATCAGCACTTCGGGGTCGGGGCGGCGCCCGCCCTCGCATGCATCGGTGATGACGTCCTGGGCTGCGTTGGAGGTCAGCAGAATCAGGGTATTCTTGAAGTCGATCTGCACCCCTTCGCCATCCTCCATCACACCCTTGTCAAACACCTGGAAAAACAGCTCCAGCACATCAGGGTGCGCCTTTTCCATCTCGTCGAGCAAGACCACGCTGTAGGGCCGGCGCCGCACCGCCTCGGTCAGCACCCCACCCCGCCCATAACCCACATAGCCGGGAGGCGCTCCCTTGAGGCTGGAGACGGTGTGCGCCTCCTGAAATTCGGACATGTTGACCGTGACCATGTTGCGGTCGCCGCCATAAATCATGTCGGCCAGTGCAAAGGCCGTCTCCGTCTTTCCGACGCCGCTCGGGCCTACGAGCATGAAAACACCGACGGGCTTGCCGGGATCGTCGAGGTCCGCCCGCGATGTCCTGACCCGCCGGGCGATGGCATCGAGTGCCTGGTCCTGCCCAACCACCCGCTCGGCCAGCTTCTCCTTGAGGTTCAGCACGGTGTGCAACTCGTCGGCCAGCATCTTTCCCACGGGGATCCCTGTCCAGCCTGAAATCACCGAAGCAACGACGCCGGAATCCACGCAGACCGGAATCATGGGCTCATCGCTCTGGATCGCATCCAGTCCGCGTTCGAGGCGATTGAGCGAGGCGGCCAGATCCTGACCGTCTTCGCCTTCCGGACCCACGCCGTCCTCGCCCAAGCCGTCCGCGATACGTTTTCGCAGAGCCACGATTTCAGCTACCGCACTTTTTTCCTCGTCCAGCTTTTCACTCAGGCGGCGTTTACGCTGCCGAAGTCTTTCGAGCTCCAGGGCCAGCGCCGCGATGGCACTGCCGTGATCACGGCCGGTTGCCGACTCATGCCGGTAAATGCGCAACTGGCTCTCTGCGTTGGAAATTTCCCTCGTCGTGGATTCGATTTCCGGCGGCACACCGTTCTGTCCAATGGCAACGCGTGCGCAGGCGGTATCGAGCACACTGATCGCCTTGTCGGGAAGCTGGCGGCCGGAAATATAGCGGTGCGACAACTTGACCGCATCGCGCACGGCATCGTCGACGATCTCCACGCCGTGGTGTTTTTCCAGCGTCCGGACCATGCCCCGCAACATGTCGATCGCCACTTCTTCGGACGGCTCGTCCACCTTGACCACCTGGAAGCGCCGGGCCAGTGCAGGGTCACGTTCCACGTATTTTTTGTACTCGGCCCAGGTCGTGGCTGCAATCGTCCGCAACTCGCCGCGGGCCAGCGCCGGTTTGAGCAGGTTCGCCGCGTCGCCCTG
>CALRTF020000254.1:0-5909 GCA_943370985.1 Paenacidovorax caeni | reverse complement strand
TTGTCGACGAGGAAGAGGTCAGCGCGCATGAATTTCCAGCAGGTGGTTCGGCGTCCGGTGAGCACCGTTCATCAAAAAGCACAAACCGTTCGCCCTGAGCCTGTCGAAGGGCTTCGACAGGCTCAGCCCGAACGGTGACATGCCAGAAGGCGAACGCGCATGCGGTTCGCCGAGTCCATCAATACCTGTACGTATTTGCCTTGTACGGGCCAGCCTTCGACACACCGATGTACGCCGCCTGCTCATCGCTGAGTTCGGTCAGCATCGCGCCGACCTTTTTCAGGTGCAGGCGCGCGACTTTTTCGTCCAGGTGTTTCGGCAACACATAAACCTTGCCCACTTCGTAGTCGGCCTGTTTGGTGAACAGTTCGATCTGCGCAATGGTCTGGTTGGCAAAACTCGAGGACATCACGAAGCTCGGGTGGCCGGTGCCGCAGCCGAGGTTGACCAGGCGGCCCTTGGCCAGCAGGATGATGCGTTTGCCGTCCGGGAAAATCACGTGGTCGACTTGCGGCTTGATCTCTTCCCAGGTGCATTTTTCGAGCGCGGCAACATCGATCTCGTTGTCGAAGTGGCCGATGTTGCAGACGATGGCCTGGTCTTTCATGGCCGCCATGTGTTCGTAGGTGATCACATTCTTGTTGCCGGTGGCGGACACGAAAATGTCGCACTTGTCGGCGGCGTATTCCATGGTCACGACCTTGTAACCTTCCATCGCAGCCTGCAGGGCGTTGATCGGGTCGATCTCGGTCACCCAGACCTGGGCCGACAGTGCGCGCAGCGCCTGGGCCGAGCCCTTGCCCACGTCACCGTAGCCGGCCACCAGCGCGACCTTGCCGGCGATCATCACGTCGGTGGCGCGTTTGATCGCGTCGACCAGCGATTCGCGGCAGCCGTAGAGGTTGTCGAACTTGGACTTGGTCACCGAATCATTGACGTTGATCGCGCGCAGGGCCAGCGTGCCCTTGGCCGACATCTCGTTCAGGCGCAACACGCCGGTGGTGGTTTCCTCGGTCACGCCGATGATGTGGGGCAGGCGGCGGCTGTACCAGGTCGGGTCGATCGCGAGCTTGGCCTTGATCGCGTTGAACAGGCAGATTTCTTCTTCGCTGGTCGGCTTGGAGATCAGGCTGGCGTCTTTTTCGGCCTTGGTGCCCAGGTGCATCAGCAAGGTGGCATCGCCGCCGTCATCCAGGATCATATTCGGGCCTTCTTCGGGCGTGCCCTTGGCACCACTGAACTCGAAGATGCGGTGGGTGTAGTCCCAGTAGTCGGCCAGGGTCTCGCCCTTGATCGCGAACACCGGCGTGCCGGCTTCAGCAATCGCCGCGGCGGCATGGTCCTGCGTCGAGAAGATGTTGCACGAGGCCCAGCGCACGTCGGCGCCCAGGGCCTGCAGCGTCTCGATCAGCACGCCGGTCTGGATGGTCATGTGCAGCGAGCCGGTGATGCGCGCGCCCTTGAGCGGCTGGGCTTTGGCGAATTCCTCGCGGATGGCCATCAGGCCGGGCATTTCGGTCTCGGCGATTTTCAGTTCCTTGCGGCCCCAGGCGGCAAGTGACAGGTCGGCAATGATGTAGTCAGGCGTGGTCTGTGCGGGTTTCAGTACGGCATTCATGGGATATCTCCAAAATCAAGAGTCCAGCTGGGCAAAATAGCCACGGCCGCAAGGCATCAGGTCGGCGGGGAGTTGTTTTGTCAACTCACCCGGCTTGAAAGCACTTGCGGGTGAGCGTGGTTGCAGATGAAAGTCCTGAGCCTAGACCACATGCCGTGGGTTGCAACGCTCCTCAGGAAGCCGCAATTATACCGACCCTTTGGCAATCTGCGTGGGGGCAGGTTTTCCCGCCGGGCCGTCCCAAGGGAAAATGCGCCCCCTCGGGGGGCAGAGAGCTACGCGAAGCGAGCGAACGTGGGGGCCACATCCTTCGTGCGAAAATTTCACGATGCAAGAACTGAGCACCTGGCCGGCGCAAGACCGCCGAGCCATCACCGGCGTTTTCACCGACATCGACGACACCCTGACCACCGAGGGCGCGATCACGGCCGATGCGCTGCAGGCCCTGAGCGACCTGAAAGCGGCCGGCCTGCATGTGATCCCCATCACCGGCCGCCCGGTCGGCTGGAGCGAGCCGTTTGCACGGGTCTGGCCGGTCGATGCCATCGTCGCCGAAAACGGTGCGGTGGCGCTTCTTGCAGGAGAAAATAGCCTGCAGCCCCCGTCTGGACTGGACAGAGCGCTATCAAAAAGATACCAACAGGACGAGCCGACACGGCGGTCCAACTATGCGCGCATGCAGCAGGTCGCGGCCCGCGTGACCCGTGAGGTGCCCGGCGCAGTGATCTCGCAGGACAGCCCGGGACGCGAAACGGATATCGCGATCGACCACAGCGAGTTTGTGCACCTGCCCCCTGCCGCCATTGCCCAGGCGGTGAAGATCATGCAGGAGGAAGGCATGAATGCCACCGTGAGCTCCATCCACATCAACGGCTGGTTCGGCGCCCACAACAAGCTCGAAGGCGCCCGCTGGATCGTCCGCGAGTTGTTCGGCTGCGACCTGGCGGCGGAAATGGCGAACTGGGTCTATGTCGGCGACTCGACCAACGACCAGCTGATGTTCGAGGCCTTCGCGAACTCGGTGGGCGTGGCCAACATCCGCCGCTTTGAAGCGGAACTGAGCCACCAGCCGCGCTACATCACGAATGGTGAACGCGGCGCCGGTTTTGCCGAGGTCGCGGCGGCGCTGCTTGCAGCGCGCCGCTGAGCGTTCCCGAAGCAGGCCCCCATCGAGCAGCAGCCCCCGTCCGGTGGGGGCTGACAGCTATTGATTCAATAGCAATCAGGCCGCCGCTGCGGCCACACGCTTGAGCACCGGCGCCAGCGCCTTGCCGGTATGGGTACCCAGCCTGACCACGGCCTCAGGCGGCGCCGAGGCCACCACCTGGCCGCCGGCATTGCCGCCGTCCGGGCCCAGATCGATCACCCAGTCGGCTTCGGCGATCACGTCGAGGTCGTGCTCGATCACCACCACGCTGTGGCCGCCGTTGACCAGCCGGTGCAACACATGAATCAGCTTTTCGACATCGGCCATGTGCAGGCCCACGGTCGGTTCGTCCAGCACGTAGAGCGTGTGCGGCGCCTTCTGGCCGCGCCGCGTGATGTCGTCGCGCACCTTGCTGAGCTCCGTCACCAGCTTGATGCGCTGGGCCTCGCCGCCCGACAGCGTCGGTGAGGGCTGGCCCAGCGTCAGGTAACCGAGGCCCACGTCCTTGAGCAGCTGCAGCGGATGCGCGATGTTGGGCATGGACGCAAAAAACTCGACGGCTTCATCGACTTCCATGGTCAGCACATCGCCGATGTTTTTGCCGCGCCAGGTCACGGCCTGGGTTTCGGGGTTGAAACGCGCGCCGTGGCAGGTTTCGCACAACACCTTCACGTCAGGCAAAAAACTCATGCCGATGGTGCGCACACCCGCGCCTTCGCAGGTCGGGCAGCGGCCTTCGCCGGTGTTGAAGCTGAAACGCCCCGGGCCATAACCGCGCGCCTTGGCCTCCAGCGTGTCGGCAAACAGTTTGCGGATGGTGTCCCAGAAACCGATGTAGGTGGCCGGGCAGGAACGCGGCGTCTTGCCGATCGGCGTCTGGTCGACCTCAAGCACGCGGTCCACCGCCGCATAACCTTCGATGGCTTCGCAGCCGGTCCAGGCCGGTGTTTTTCCCTTGTCGTCGGCGTCGCGGCCGGCCTTGGTGCTGCGCAGCATCACGCCCGCATGCACATTGCTCAGCAGCACATCGCGCGCCAGCGTGGATTTGCCGGAGCCCGACACACCGGTGACCGCGACCAGGCGGTACAGCGGCACGCTGACCGACACCTGCTTGAGGTTGTGCAGGTCGGCCTTCACCACTTTCAGCCAGGACGTGAAGGGCCCGGCCGCGACCGGCGCGGCGTTGTGCAGCGCGCTCGCGCTGGCCGCCGCGGCTTTCAGTGCTGCGGCCTTGATCAGGGCCGCCTTCTGCTTGCTGACCGGTTTGGCGACCACATCGCTGACGACCTGCGCGAGGGCAGGCGCCAGGCCGGTGCGGGTTTCGCGCCGCAGCTGCAGCGGGTGGATCAGCGGATTCGCGAGGTAACGCCCGGTCAGCGAATCGGGCAAGGTGGCCAGATGCGCTGCCGTGCCCTGCCCGACCAGCCGTCCGCCGCGTTTACCGGCACCGGGGCCGATGTCGATGATGTTGTCGGCGCGGCGAATCGTGTCCTCGTCGTGTTCGACCACCACCAGGGTGTTGCCGCGCTCGCTGAGTTTGCCGAGGGCGCGCAGCAGGATCTGGTTGTCGCGCGGGTGCAGGCCGATGGTCGGCTCGTCCAGCACATAACAGACACCCTGCAGGTTGGAGCCGAGCTGCGCCGCCAGCCGGATGCGCTGGGCCTCGCCGCCCGACAGCGTGGGTGCGCCGCGGTCCAGCGTCAGATAACCGAGCCCCACGTCCTCGAGAAACTCGAGGCGGCTCTTGATCTCGGGAACCAGATCACGCGCAATACCGGCTTCACGGCCGGACAGGGACAGCTTCGCGACCCAGGCGCGCACATCGGTGACCGACAGCGCCGCGATGTCGGCAATGCCGATACCGGCAAACTTCACCGCGCGTGCCTGCGCGTTCAGCCGTGTGCCCTGGCAGCCCGGGCAGACGGTATCTAGCACGTCTTCGGCTTCCGGTTCGGCAAAACTCTGTTCGCGGCCCTTGTTGTCGTCGTCACGCACCGAATCGTCGAACACCTTGCGCTGCTCCCTGGTCAGCTTGACACCGGTGCCCACACAGTCGGGGCACCAGCCGTGTTTGCTGTTGTAGCTGAACAGGCGCGGGTCCAGCTCCGGATACGAGGTCGCGCAGACCGGGCAGGCGCGCTGCGTCGACGAGGCCTGCAGCTTGCCGATCGGCTTGGTCGAGGTGCCGGCCATCATCGCGCCGCGCAGGCCGGTCAGCGGCGCCAGCACATGCACCACCCCCTTGCCGTGCTGCAGCGCGGTGGCCAGCGCCGCGCGCAAGGCGGCTTCGTTCTCGGGCGTCACATGGATATCGGCCACCGGCAGTTCGACCGTGTGCTCCTTGAAGCGGTCAATGCGCGGAAAGTTGGTGGTCGGCAAAAATTCGCCGTCGATACGCAGATGGGTGTAGCCGCGCGGCCGCGCCCAGTCGGCCAGCTCGGTGTACACACCCTTGCGGTTGATCACCAGCGGCGCCAGCAGGCCGATGTGCTGGCCGCGGTAATTCTTCAACAGCTGTGCGGCGATGCTTTCCGGGCTTTGCGGCATCACCGCCGCGCCGTCTTTGGTGCAATGCTGGATGCCCAGTTTGACGTACAGCAGGCGCAAAAAGTGCCAGACCTCGGTGGTGGTGCCGACGGTGGACTTGCGGCCGCCGCGCGACAGGCGCTGCTCGATCGCGACCGTGGGCGGGATGCCGTAGACCGCATCGACCTCGGGCCGGCCCGCCGGCTGCACGATGCTGCGCGCGTAGGCGTTGAGCGACTCGAGATAACGCCGCTGGCCCTCGTTGAACAGGATGTCGAAAGCCAGCGTGGACTTGCCGGACCCCGACACGCCGGTCACCACATTGAACTTGCCGCGCGGAATGTCCACCGACAGGCTTTTGAGGTTGTGCTCCTTGGCGTTGACGATCTGGATCAGGTTGGAGAAAGCCGGTTTGGACTTCCACACCTTGGGGCGCGCTTCTTCGACACCATGCACCTGGCCCATGGCCGCCTCGTACTCGCGCAACGCCAGCGCGGTGTGCGACGTCGGATGTTCACGCACGACCTCGGGCGTGCCCTGGGCGACCAGCAGGCCGCCGGCTTCGCCGCCCTCGGGACCGAGGTCGATCAGCCAGTCGGCCGAGCGGATCACGTCGAG
>CALRTF020000253.1:0-5934 GCA_943370985.1 Paenacidovorax caeni | reverse complement strand
TCACCCAAAGGTAGCGAACGTTATTCATACGCCAGGCTTGGGTGGCACAATGCTGACGCTGGAGGATATCGTTGCAGAGTCGCGAGGTATTGCTAAAGAACTCGTTGCTTACTTGAGCGCGGGGTTCGATCTATTCTTTGAGCCACATGGGGAAAATGACCTTTAACATGTCAATCGACACGGCCCCACAACAGCAAGAGGCGGCTCCGCCGCTCATGTTGGTGGCCCGGTCATTTTCACGTTAAACCATGAAGCTCGCTTTGCTCGCATTGTGTTTCATCGCATCATCGTCGATGGCGCAATCAGGACTGCCATGTTTGCTCGCCGACGCAAAATTCGCTGGCGATGGCGTTCGGCTCACGTTCCTTCCGAAGACGGATTGGATGATCCTTCAAGATGGGAGAGAAAATTCGGGTCTTGTGGGCGATGGCATGGTCTACCGCATGATTCGCGATGGCAAAGAGATTAATGGGGAGCCAGAGGCAGAGGCGACTTTCCTGTTGGGTATTGGTCGCATGCTTGTGCTTTCCACTCACCACCAAGGCTGTGAACTGACGCTGGAAATGCGAGAAGGAGTACCGGTTCTCCGCAGTGAGTACGGTTTCAGTATGCCGCCCGGCGAGGCCAAGTCCGTGAAACAACGGACACCGCTATGAGTTGAGTTAACTGGTTGCTCGGCACGGACATGCAACAGCAGGAGGCCGCTCCGCGGCACGTGTTGTATGCTGGCCATCGCCGACGTTAGACCGCAGATGCGACTATCCCAGGATCGCCTAGATGCAGCCTCTCTCGCCGAACTTGGGCTTGAGGCTAGGCAGCTTTTAGTCGCAGGCGACATCAGCGCACTTTCTCAGCGATACGGATATGCGCTTGCCTTTGACCGTGATCCCGCGAATGCAATTCGCGCAGAGCTCGCATCAAGTCTCGCTGAGATGGGGGCCGGTAGGTTGATTGCAGCAGACTGGGAAGAACCTTGTGTGAGTTACTTCAAGCCCAGCGAAACTGGCTTGTTTGCTCTTGTTGAATGCTCGGCACCTACGGAAAATGGCCATTCCATCCTCATCGAAATCATCATCACCACGAATGGCGAAGAGTCTCACGCCACATTGGAGCAACTCAGTGCTGTGGTCTAACATGTCAGTCAACGCGGACGCCCAAGGGTGTCCGCCGGCTTTGCCGGCCCTTTCCTTGGGCGCCGGTTACTTCCGACGTTAAAACTCATGATGAGTACACGGCAGGTCATCATTCGGCAGACTTGGTTCGCGGTCCTGGCTGTTCTTTTTTTGTTTCCTCACACAGCTAGTGCCTTGTCGTGTGTTGGCGTCAACGACAGGTTCTTCCTGAAATGCTCGGAAGATCGGTGTGAAGTCTCTGTCCGCGCGAGGGAAATTCCGAGCTTTGGCGCATGTGCTCGACGCGTTGTCGTTGAGTCTGTCGCACCGGACACCCAAAATGTCCTCCTTACCCGTATTGGCAGAATAAAACCGGGCGTGTACGAAGTTACCCTTGTCCATCGCTTCTACAGTGAACCCCCGGTTGATGCTTCCGAACTTGCGGGCGCATTCAATGCTCCTGAGTTACGAGCACCGCGTCTAACGGTGCGCGATCTTGCCTCGGATACAAATTTTGACGCGCTTCGTGAACAATGGGAGACTCAATCTAGGAAGGATGACTGGGCGCTTGCTGGTTATTGGGGAATTGAGATCTCGCTCCTGTTCGTGGCTTTTTACGTCGCGTATCGAACTACTTCAGCGTATCGAAAGCGGTTGCGAACAAAGATGCCTAGGCGCTTTGTCGGTCCTGTGCTGTTGCAGCTCTGTGTATTTGCCGTTGGCCTTCTGTCGCTGGGCTCGCAAACAGGGCCCGCACTTGTTGGCCTGATTGCGCCTGTGCTTCTTCTAGTTTGGCTTTATGAGCTGGTAGCGTATTTACTCCATCGCTTTGTGAGGAGACCTGTGAATGAGTTTTAACATTTCAGCCAAGAACGGACCGCCTACAGCGTCCGCTTGCTTTCGACGTTAGGCCGCACAGCGTGACTTATTCCAATCCGAGCAATCGCAGGCCTGCCATCCTCATTCGGGATGCTGCCGCAATTGCGCGCGAAATTCAGCAAGGCGGTTTAGCGCCTTACGAGGGCAGCCGGCGCATCTGGTGGGAGTGCCAGTTGCACCTCCCACCTGATGATCACAGGCTTGACCCCTTTACCTATTGGGCGAGTGAGTACCAGGATGCAGGGGACGACACAGCACGGAGTGCCCTGTGTGAAGACGCACTACGTGATGCAGTGTCGCGGTTGCTCGAGCGAGGCAGTGCGCTCTAACATGTCAATCGACACGGACCCACAACAGCAGAAGGCGGCTTCGCCGCTAATGTTGGTGGTCCGGTCATTTTTACGTTGAACATCTATGTCGCAGCAAGTGATTTTTGTGGATATTGACGACACGATGGTTCGGTCCGTGGGTGTCAAACGTATCCCAATGCCTGCAGTGATTGCGCAAGTGCGACGGCTCAAGGCAGAGGGCGCAACGTTGTACCTGTGGAGTTCCGGCGGTGCCGAATACTGCAAGACCACGGCTGTCGAGCTTGGTATCACTGATTGCTTCGAAGGCTTCCTGCCCAAGCCCACGGTGTACATCGACGACCAGCCCGTTCATGAGTGGCGGTTTTGCCGGCATCTTTATCCGGCACAGGCCCAGAATGTTTAACAGGCCAATCGACACGGACCCACAACAGCAGGGTGCGGCTCCGCCGCATGTTGTTGTGGCCCGGTAATCTTCAAGTTAAATGGCACGGAAACGTTACGCCGTAGCGATTATGGCCGCGCTGTGGGCAACGTGCGCCTTAGCGGCTAACACGGTGCAGGCCTCGTCTGTGCCAGAACTATGGCTCGGCGCACTTTTTGTAGGCACCCTCGGTGGCATTGGTGCCTTCTTTAGTCGAAACATTGTGCTCGTTGTACTCTTGGCGCTGGTCGCTGTCGTGTTGTGCTGGGTCCCTTGGGTCCCTGTATTCGTACTCGCGCAGTTTGAGGCACAGTTGGGTTCAGATTACAACCTGCACGCTCAGCTCAGCAAGTTGCTTGCACCGGTCATAGTTGCTGGTGGCGGTGCTCTAGGTTACTTTCGAAGGGCGCGGGCGCATGCCACTTAACATGTCAGTCAACACGGACGCCCATTGGCGTCCGGCCGCTGCGCGGCCTACCCTGAGTGGGC
Source organism: Paenacidovorax caeni (assembly GCA_943370985.1). Classification (GTDB taxonomy): domain Bacteria; phylum Pseudomonadota; class Gammaproteobacteria; order Burkholderiales; family Burkholderiaceae_C; genus Polaromonas; species Polaromonas caeni_A. The sequence continues at coordinate 2,722 of CALRTF020000253.1, read as the reverse complement.
GCCGGTTACTTCTACGTTAGGCAACACAAGATGCTGGGAACCAACTACATCCTTGTCGGTGAAATGACAGAAAACGGCACGGTGATCGTCCAAGGGGCTTTGGCTGTCTATGTAACTGAATACGAAATATCACTGCGAAAACACGTCGATGGAATGTATTGCGGAAAGACGCTTCTTGTTCAGCCCTTTAATCCCAAGATGTTCTGGGGAGCAGCTGATGAGCACGGATATCAAATCAATATGCAAGGAAACAGGCTGGGAAGTTATACAAATGGCCCTTTAGGCCATCCCGGCGATGGCGAGTATGAAAATTACGATGTACTTAAAGGTTCCATTTCTGGGAAGTATCGGAAGCAGGGCCTAGATATTGAAATCGCAGTAAATACGAGTCGTGGCAGGGAGGTTTGCTACATTGCGAAGGAAGAATCAGACGATAAGCTTCAACCGCTGACCGTAACAGTCAAATTCCTTGTGCCCAAGAAAAAGTTGAAAGAATTTTTAGGGTTCAATGACAACAACGGCAAATACTTCATGGATCAGTTTGATGCTATTGCCTAACCGTTCGGCCCACACGTATACACACCCGCGGGTTGCCGCTGCGCGGCAATCGCTGCACGCCGGTGGCCTCGGACGTTAGGCCGCGGACATGACCGACAAGATCAAGTGCAATGATGTGCTGTATAGACAGGGCTTCGTCGAAGTGGCGAATGTCCACGCCGCCTGTGTCAACCTGGAAATCTGGAACGTGCATCCTGACGTGGACCTCACAGATAAGTCTCTGGAATCTATGGCGCTGCCGGATGAGGCGGTGATTGGCAACACCGAAGTGGAGCTGAACGTGGAACAAGCGAAGTTGCTGGTACAGCAATTGCAAGTGGCAATCATCGAGGCAGAGCGCGGAGCGCACAATGCGGTCCAACAGGTCAATTGACGCGGACCCACAACAGCATAAGTCGGCTTCGCCGCAAGATATTGTGATCCGGTCATCCTTACGTTAGATCGCATCAATCCATGATTCGAAACGAACGCGTGACAGCAAGCCTGGAAGGAGAGTTCGTCGTCTTTCTGATCGGGCTGAGGATCAACGAGCCACTCAAGGTGCACAAGTGGTGGCCCGTCACCCGCGCCATGCCCAAGATGATCGAGGAGCTCGGCCGTCAACCCGAGCTGGGGTTCATTCATGCAGAAATGTGGTTCTCGCGTACGACGATCATGGTTCAGTATTGGCGCTCCATGGATCAGTTGCTGGCCTACGCAAAGAACAAGACTGCAGAGCACCTTCCGGCCTGGCAAGCCTTCAACAAGGCGGTGGGAACGAACGGCTCGGTCGGAATCTGGCATGAAACCTATGCAGCCTCGCCCGGAACCTACGAGAACGTATACGTCAACATGCCTCCGTTCGGCCTTGGCAAGGCGGGCACTCTGCACCCTGCATCTGGCGGCCGGCAATCGGCAGCTGGGAGGCTGAGTGCCGGCAAGAATGCGCTCTAACCCTGCTTCAAGCGGACCCGCCCTCGGCGGTCCGCTCAAGTCAAACGTCAACGCATCGGCACGGCGATGTCCCCGGGCATCGACTCATCGGCAAGTCTTTTGTCGATAAGCCTCGCGGTCCCCCTGCACACCCAAAAATAGTTAAGCTCGACGGTGGCAGCATTCAACACGCAGAAGCCGTCGCCCGAAAGCCCATGACATGACCCATTTCCCCCGCTGGTTTTCCCTGTGCCTTCTGACCATCACCGTGAGCCTGGCCTCGGGCTGCGCAGTCAGCCAGACCACCTGTGACCCGCGTTCCGCCGCCTCGCCACAGGCCGACGGCAACTGTGGCTTTATCAACATGCCCAACCCCGACGCCAAACCCAGCCAGACGTCGTGGAAAATTTGGAGCAGGTTTCTTACCGCCAACAAGCAGGGCACGGTGCCGGTGGATCCGATTCCGGTGCGCCAGCTCGACAAAGCCGCGCTGGATGCGCTGGACCCGGCCGCGAATCACATCGTGCGGCTCGGCCATTCCTCGCACCTGCTCAAGCTGCGCGGCAAGTACTGGCTGATCGATCCGGTGTTCAGCGAACGCGTGTCGCCGGTGCAGTGGTTCGGGCCGAAGCGTTTTCATGCCCCACCACTGCCGCTGACCGAGCTGCCGGCCATCGAAGGCCTGATCCTGTCGCACGACCACTACGACCACCTCGACAAGGCCACCATCGAATACCTGCTGGGCAAGGTGCAGCGCTACTTTGTGCCGCTGGGCGTGGGCAAGCGGTTGCGCGACATGGGCGTGGTGCCGGATCGCATCGAGGAATTCGACTGGTGGCAAAAAGGCAAATTCGGTGACATCGAACTGACTGCCGCACCGTCACAGCATTTCTCGGGCCGCACGCTGTCGGACCGCAACAGCACCTTGTGGGCCTCCTGGGTGATCCAGAGCGGGAACGAGCGTATTTATTACAGCGGTGATTCGGGTTACTTCCCGGGTTTCAAACAGATCGGCGAACGCCTGGGCGGCTTCGACGTCGCGCTGATGGAAAACGGCGCCTACGACGACTACTGGCCCTCGGTCCACATGTCGCCCGAAGAAACCGTGAAAGCTTTCCAGGACCTGCGCGGCAAGCTGCTGTACCTGGTGCACAACAGCACCTTCGACCTGGCCTTCCACACCTGGCGCGATCCGCTGGACCGGGTGGCCGCCTTGACGGAGAAGCAGGGCATTCCGCTGGCGACGCCGGAG
>CALRTF020000252.1:0-5947 GCA_943370985.1 Paenacidovorax caeni | reverse complement strand
GCGTTCCTACCAGGCCAATGTCGAAGTGCTCAACACCGCGAAGTCGCTGATGCTGAAAACTTTGACCATCGGTCAGTAACTGATTTGCCTTCCTTTTTCATCTGAACGGAGACCACACGCATGGCCATTGGTGCAACAACAGCCGCTGAAAGCGCGACAGCGGGCGGCGCGCTCACGGCGCCCGCGACGTCCAGCGCGGACAGTGAGCAGCGTTTTCTCAAACTGCTGGTCACGCAATTGAACAACCAGGACCCGCTCAATCCACTGGACAACGCCCAGCTGACATCACAACTGGCGCAGATGAGCACCGTGAGCGGGATCGAGAAACTCAACAACGCCTTCCAGTCGCTGCTGGCGCAAAGCGGTTCCAGCCAGGTGCTTCAGTCCGCCTCGCTGATCGGCCGCACGGTCCTGGTGCCTGGCGCGGAGCTGGTGCTGGACAGTGGCACTGATGTGCCGTTTGCCGTCGAGTTGCCGGCAGCTGCTGACTCGGTCAAGGTGACGATCGCCAACGCAGCAGGAGACGCGGTTCGCAGTTACGACCTCGGCGCTCTGCCGCCTGGCGTGAAGACACTGTCATGGGATGGCTTGAGCGACAACGGATCCCAGCTTGCCGGTGGTGTCTACACGATCAAGATCGAGGCGACCAGCAGCGGCGCCAAGGCGGCGGCAGGAACATTGACCTATTCCAAAGTGTCAAGCATCGCGCAAGGACTTTCCGGGGTGTCGCTCGACCTGGCGTCCGGTGCCAAGTCGGATCTCGCCGAGGTCCGGCTGATTCTCTGAGCGGGTATCCGCACCAAGCGGTGTTTACAGATCTTCAAACATTCAAAAAAAGGAATTACCATGGGTTTCGCACAGGGAGTCAGCGGCCTCAATGCCGCCGCCGCCAATCTTGATGTCATCGGCAACAACATTGCCAATTCGGGGACCATCGGCTTCAAGTCGGGCAGCGTCCAGTTTTCCGATGTTTATGCGGGATCCCGCGCCGGCCTCGGCACACAGGTCGCCGGAATCTTCCAGAACTTCAGTTCCGGCGCGGTGCAAAGCAGCACACGGGCGCTGGATGTGGCGATTGTGGATGGCGACGGTTTTTTCCGTCTTGCAAGTCCGGGCGGCGAAGTCGCCTATTCCCGCAATGGCCAGTTCGATATTGACAAGGACGGCTTCATTGTCAACGCCGGCGGCCTGCGCCTGACCGGCTACCAGGTGGCTGCCAACGGGACGGTGGCCGGCGGCGCGCCGACCGCCCTGCAGTTGCCGACCGGCGCCATGCCGCCGGCCGCCACGCAAGCCATCACCGCCCAGTACAACATCGACTCGCGCCCGGCCAGCCCCAGCGTCACGCCCTTCGATGCGAACAACTCGGCGAGCTACAACTACTCCAACACTGTCACCGTGTTCGATTCCCTGGGCAACTCGCATGAACTGTCGACCTTCTTTGTAAAAACCGGGGTCAACGCCTGGGACACCTATGCCACGGCAGATGGTTATCCGCTGACTGCAGCAGGCGCCATGGTGGCGCCGCCGACTGCCGCCGGTCCTCCGCTGGTGGTCAACAGCGTGGCGCTGACGGACGGGAAAATGGGGTTCGACGCCAATGGCGTGCTTGGCACGGCGGCACCCACCACCCTGGTGGGCGGGAAGATGACCCTGGCCGGCCTGAATTTCGGCAACGGATCCGGCCCCATGAGCTTCACCATCGACGTGACCGGTACCACCCAGTTCGGGACGGCCAATGATGTCAAGAAGCTCACCCAGGACGGCTACGAGGCCGGCCAGTTGACGGCCTTTGCGATCAACCAGGACGGTACGGTGACCGGCAAATATTCCAACGAGCAGAGCAAGGCGCTCGGAAAGGTGGTCCTGTCCTCCTTTGTCAATCCGGGTGGCCTGCAGTCCAAGGGCGACAACATCTGGGCCGAGACGGCAGCGTCCGGCCAGCCCCTGACGGGCACACCGGGCACCGGCACCAAGCTGGGCGCGCTGGTTGCTGGCGCGCTTGAGCAGTCGAATGTTGACCTGACCGCCGAGCTGGTGAACCTCATCGTTGCGCAGCGCACCTATCAGGCCAACGCGCAGACCGTCAAGACGCAGGACCAGGTGGTCCAGGCGCTGATGAACATGCGCTGAACGCCTTGCAAACCCGTACCAAGCCTCGCGAGGACACGTCATGGATCGAATGATCTACATCGGCATGAGCGGCGCCAAACAGGCCATGGAGCAGCAGGCGTCGGTGGCCAACAACATGGCCAATATCTCGACGCCCGGATTCCGCGCCCAGATCAACAGCTACCGGGCCGTGCCTGTTGTCGGCGAGGAAATGGCAACGCGGGCGATGGTGATTGCCACGACGCAGGGCGCCGACATGCGCGCCGGCCCCCTGGTGACAACAGGCCGGCCGCTCGACGTGGCCATACGCGGTGAAGGCTGGCTCGCTGTGCAGACGAAAGACGGTGGTGAAGCCTACACCCGGGTCGGCAACCTGCAGGTGGGGGCAGACGGGCAATTGCTGACCATGGATTCCCTGCCGGTGCTCGGTGACGCAGGACCCGTGGTCGTGCCCCCCGGTTCATCGCTGACGGTGGCTGCCGACGGCGTCATCAGCGCACTGGGGGCCGGGGACCCGGCAGCCGGGGCTGCCGAGGTGGGCCGCCTCAAGATGGTCAATCCGCCCGTCAATGACCTCGTGCGCGGCGACGACGGCCTGTTCCGCATGCGCGGCGCTGCAGCCGCCCCACCAGCGGACCCGGATGTGCGGCTGATTGCCGGAACACTGGAGGGCAGCAACGTCAATGCGGTGGAAGCCATGGTCGACATGATCTCCAATGCGCGTCGCTTCGAGATGCAGATGAAAACCCTGCAGACCGCCGAAAGCAATGACCAGCAGGCCAACAAGCTGTTGGGCAACGGCTGATTGCCCGCGTGATCCCCTTTCCTGACACCCACATCCCTACGGCAAGCAGCCATCCCAGGAGTTTTTCATGATTCGTTCCCTTTCCATTGCCAAGACAGGGCTTGATGCCCAGCAGATGCAGCTTGACGTTGTCGCGAACAACCTCGCCAACGTGGGCACGACGGGCTTCAAGCGCAGCCGCGCTGTTTTTGAGGACCTGATGTACCAGAACCTTCGCCAGAGCGGTGGCCAGACCTCGGACCAGACCCGCATGCCGTCGGGGCTGCAGCTCGGCACCGGCGTGCGCGTGGTGGCGACGGAGCGAATCCACTCGCAAGGCACGCCAACGAAAACCGAAAATCCCAAGGACGTGGCCATCAACGGCATGGGCTTTTTCCAGGTGTTGATGCCGGACGGCACGACGGCTTACACCCGCGACGGATCCTTCCAGACCGACCAGAGCGGCCAGCTGGTGACCGCCAGCGGTTTTCCGGTCCAGCCCGCCATCACCTTGCCGCAGAGCACGACCAGCATGACCATCGGCCGCGACGGCACGGTGTCGGTGACACAGGCGGGCAGCACGGCCAGCGTGCAGGTCGGCCAGATCCAGCTCGCGACCTTCCTCAATCCGGCCGGACTGCAAAGCAACGGCGAAAACCTGTATGTCGCCACTGACGCGTCAGGCGGTGCCAATGAGACCGCACCGGGTCAGAACGGCGCCGGCATTCTCAATCAGGGCTATGTCGAGGCATCCAACGTGAATGTGGTCGAGGAACTGGTCAACATGATCCAGACCCAGCGCGCCTATGAGATCAACAGCAAGGCCGTCCAGACCTCGGACCAGATGCTCGCGCGCCTGGCGCAGCTGTGATGCGCGGGCTCACCCGCCCGCATGCGGCCATGGGTGCCTTGATGGCTGTGGCGTGGATGCTGCTTGCCGGAGGATGCGCACAGGTGCCGCGCGAACCGCTTGTGCACCAACCCATGACCTCGCGTGCCGACGCACAGGTGCGGCCTGCTGCGCCGGTGCATGGCGCCATCTACCGGACCGGCTTCGGCGCCCAGGCGCTTTTTGAAGACCGCCGGCCCCGCTATCAGGGCGACATCCTGACCATCCTGGTGAGCGAGAACGTCAACGCCAGCAAGAATTCGGCGGCCAACGCCAGCAGGAATGGCAGCGCAAGCGCCGAGCTCGGCCTGATCCCCAAGATATTCAGCGGATTGATCTCCAGCAAGCAGGATGCGAACGTCAGCGGCACGAACGTCATGAGCGCCAAGGGCGGGGCCAACGCCGCAAACACCTTCAACGGGGTGATCACCGTGACCGTTGTCGAAGTGCTTCCCAACGGCAACCTCATCGTCAGCGGCGAAAAGCAGATGCTGATCAACCAGGGGACCGAGTTCATCCGTTTCTCGGGCGTGGTGAATCCGCGTACCGTCAGCGCCAACAACACCGTGCCGTCCACGCAGGTCGCCGACGCGCGTATCGAGTACAGCGCGAAAGGTTACATCGACGAGGCTCAGACCATGGGCTGGCTTCAGCGCATTTTCCTCAACGTACTGCCATTTTGATCATGCAAGCCTCCCTTGACTTCCGTTGTTCGGGCATTGAAACCGGCCGCATCCTGGCCTGGCGGGTCCTGCGTTTGTGCCTGCTGGCTGCGTCCCTGCTGGTGTTGCCCCTGCACGCAGAACGCCTGAAAGACCTCGCCAGCATCCAGGGGGTGCGTGACAACCCGCTCATCGGTTATGGCCTGATGGTGGGGCTGGACGGCAGCGGCGACCAGACCATGCAGACGCCGTTTACAACCCAGAGCCTGAACAACATGCTGGGGCAGCTCGGCATCACCATTCCGCCGGGAACCAACATGCAGCTCAAGAATGTTGCCGCTGTCATGGTCACCGCATCGCTGCCGGCCTTTGTCCGGCCGGGGCAGACCATCGACATCACCGTTTCCTCGATGGGAAACGCCAAGAGCCTGCGCGGCGGCACCTTGCTCATGACGCCTCTGAAAGGGGCAGATGGTCAGGTGTATGCGCTGGCCCAGGGCAACATGGTCATCGGCGGCGCTGGTGCGTCGGCAGGAGGCAGCCAGGTCAAGGTGAACCAGCTCAGTTCCGGAAGGATTCCGGCCGGCGCCATTGTGGAGCGCGCCGTGGATTCGCCGCTCGCGGGAGATGGAACTTTTATTCTCGAGCTGAACACGACCGACTTCGGCACCGCGCAGAAGGCGGTCGAGGCCATCAACCGTGATTTCGGCGCCGGCACCGCCAGCGCCCTGGACGCACGCGTGATCCAGGTCAACGCCCCGAGCCGGCCCGAAGAGCGTGTGGGTTTTCTCGCCCGCATTGAAAACATCGATGTGGCGCCGGCGCAGGCCGTGGCCAGGGGGGTCATCAATGCGCGCACCGGTTCGGTCGTGATGAACCAGGCCGTGAGAATCCAGGATTGCGCCGTGGCGCACGGCAACCTGACCGTGGTCATCAACACCGAACCCGTCGTCAGCCAGCCCAATGCCCTGGCGGGCGGGTCGACGGTGGCGTCGCAACGTTCCCAGATCGAGTTGAGCCAGGGCGGTGCCGCCCTGCAGGTCGTTCGGGGGGGCGCTTCGCTGGCGGAAGTCATCAAGGGCCTCAACACGCTGGGGGCCAACCCCCAGGACCTGTTGTCCATCCTGCAGGCCATGAAGGCGGTAGGCGCCTTGCGTGCCGAGCTCGAAATCATCTAGCCCGATCATGAGCAGTCCCGCCCTTGCCGGTCTCGGCAGTATCGCCCCCGCTTCCGGCGTGCTCGACCAGCGGCTTTCGCTGGATGTGCAGGGCGTGGATGCCTTGCGCAGGACAGTGCGCTCATCGCCGCAGGAAGGCGCCAAACAGGCGGCGAAACAATTCGAAGTGATGTTCATGCAAATGGTGCTCAAAAGCATGCGTGAGGCCACACCCGCAGAAGGCATGTTCGGCAGCCAGCAGGAGAAGATGTACACCTCGATGCTGGATCAGCAACTGGCGCAAAACCTGTCAGGGCGGGGACTGGGGCTGGCCGAGGCGATG
>CALRTF020000251.1:0-5951 GCA_943370985.1 Paenacidovorax caeni | reverse complement strand
CTGACGGCCCGGCAACGCCGGTTCCGTGGCGGCCCTGGCATGGCCTTCTTGTTTGCCTGCGCAACTGGCTTGGCGGAAGTAATCTGATATGGCATCCACACTCAACGCTTCAACCCTGCTGGCCGTTCCCCTGGCCCCCCTGGCGGGCGCCTTGCTGGCCGGCATTTTCGGCACCACCTTTGGCGGCAACTGGATAGGCCGCCGCCTGTCGCACACCCTGACCATCCTCGGCGTGCTGGTGGCCTTCGTGATCTCGGCGATGACGCTCAAAAGCGTGGCAGTCGACGGCGCGCGCTTCAACGAGACGCTTTACACCTGGATGGTGGTCGGCGGCCTGAAGATGGAAATCGGTTTCCTGGTCGATGGCCTGACCGCCATGATGATGTGTGTGGTGACTTTTGTGTCACTCATGGTGCACATCTACACCATCGGCTACATGGAAGAAGACGAAGGCTACAACCGCTTCTTCGCCTACATCTCGCTGTTCACCTTCTCCATGCTGATGCTGGTGATGAGCAACAACATGCTGCAGCTGTTTTTCGGCTGGGAAGCCGTGGGCCTGGTGTCTTACCTGCTCATCGGCTTCTGGTTCAACAAGCCGACCGCCATCTTCGCCAACATGAAGGCTTTCCTGGTCAACCGTGTCGGCGACTTCGGCTTCATCCTCGGTATCGGCCTGCTCGCCGCGTACGCCGGCACGCTCAATTACACCGAGGTGTTCGCCAAGTCCGGCGAGATTGCCGCACTGAGCCTGCCGGGTACCGACTGGATGCTGATCACCGTGATCTGCATCTGCCTGTTTATCGGGGCCATGGGCAAGTCGGCCCAGTTTCCGCTGCACGTCTGGCTGCCCGACTCCATGGAAGGCCCGACGCCGATTTCCGCCCTGATCCATGCGGCCACCATGGTGACTGCCGGCATTTTCATGGTGGCGCGCATGTCGCCGCTGTTCGAACTCAGCGACACCGCCCTGAGTTTCATCATGGTGATAGGCGCGATCACCGCGCTGTTCATGGGCTTCCTGGGCATCATCCAGAACGACATCAAGCGGGTGGTTGCGTATTCGACCCTGTCGCAGCTGGGCTACATGACAGTTGCACTGGGTGCGTCGGCCTACTCGGTGGCCGTGTTCCACCTGATGACCCACGCTTTTTTCAAGGCACTGCTGTTCCTGGCGGCGGGTTCCGTCATCATGGGTGTGCACCACAACCAGGACATCCGCTGGATGGGCGGGCTGCGCAAGTACATGCCCATCACCTGGATCACTGCCTTGCTGGGATCGCTGGCACTGATCGGCACGCCGCTGTTTGCTGGTTTTTACTCCAAGGACAGCATCATCGAGGCGGTGCATTTCAGCCATCTGCCCGGCGCCGGATTTGCGCACTTCGCGGTGCTCGCCGGCGTGTTCGTCACGGCTTTTTATTCCTTCCGCATGTACTTCCTGGTGTTTCACGGCAAGGAACGCTTCGACCAGAATCCCGACGCCCACCATGATGACCATGGGCACGGCCACCACGATGCGCACCATGCGCCGCACGAGTCGCCGTGGGTGGTGGTTGCCCCGCTGGTGCTGCTGGCCATCCCCTCGGTCGTCATTGGTTTCCTGACCATCGAGAACATGCTGTTCGGCGACTTCCTCAAGGACGCGATCACCGTCAACGCGGACAAACACCCGGCCATGGCCGAGCTGGCCAAAATGTTCCACGGCCCGGCCCAGATGGCCTTGCACGGCCTGATGACTGCGCCGTTCTGGCTGGCGCTGGCGGGTGTGGCCGCGGCGTATTACATGTACATGGTCAACCCGGCCCTGCCGGCTGCCATCAAGCGCCGTGTGGAACCGATCTACACGCTGCTCGAGAACAAGTACTACATGGACTGGTTCAACGAAAACGTGCTGGCGCGCGGCGCACGTGGACTGGGCATGGGCCTGTGGAAGGGCGGCGACGAGAAGGTGATCGACGGCGCGCTGGTCAATGGGTCGTGGAAGCTGGTGGGCTGGGTATCCAGCATCGTTCGCAAGGTCCAGACCGGCTACATCTACCACTACGCCCTGGCCATGATCATGGGAATTTTCATCCTGATCAGCTATTTCGCGACCTGGCCGATGATCAAAGAACTGCTCAGCAAATAGGAATAAAAAAAATGGGATTGTTGAGTCTTGCCATCTGGACGCCGATTTTTTTCGGCGTCGTGCTGCTGGCGCTGGGGCGTGACGAGCAGGCGCCCAGCGTGCGCTGGATCGCGCTGATCGGTGCCGTGGTCAGTTTTCTGGTGACCCTGCCGCTGTACAGCGGCTTTGAAGTGGGCACGGCGGCGATGCAGTTTGTTGAAAAGGCTGCGTGGATTGACCGTTTCGACATCAATTACCACCTGGGCGTGGACGGCATCTCGCTGTGGTTTGTGTTGCTGACGGCCTTTATCAATGTGGTGGTGATCATTGCGAGCTGGGAGTCCATCACCAGCCGCGTGAACCAGTACATGGCGGCCTTCCTGATTCTCAGCGGCCTGATGATTGGTGTGTTCACCGCGCTCGATGGCATGTTGTTCTACGTGTTTTTCGAGGCGACCCTGATCCCGATGTACCTGATCATCGGCATCTGGGGCGGCCCGCGCAAGATTTACGCCGCCTTCAAGTTCTTCCTTTACACGCTGCTGGGCTCGCTGCTGATGCTGATCGCGCTGATCTTCCTTTACGTCAAGTCCGGCGGCAGTTTCGATCTGGCGACCTGGTACACCCTGCCATTGAGCGGCACGGCGCAGACATTCCTGTTTTTTGCGTTTTTTGCCGCCTTTGCCGTCAAGGTGCCGATGTGGCCGGTGCATACCTGGTTGCCGGACGTGCACGTGGAAGCGCCCACCGGCGGCTCCGCCGTGCTGGCGGCCATCATGCTCAAGCTCGGCGCCTACGGCTTCCTGCGCTTTTCGATGCCGATTGCTCCCGACGCCGCGCGCGAGTGGGCCTGGCTGATGATTGCGCTGTCCCTGATCGCCGTGATTTATGTGGGCCTGGTCGCCATGGTCCAGCAGGACATGAAAAAACTGGTGGCCTATTCGTCGGTGGCCCACATGGGATTTGTGACCCTGGGCTTTTTCATCTTCAATGACCTCGGCGTGTCCGGCGGCATCGTGCAGATGATCGCGCACGGTTTTGTATCCGGTGCCATGTTCCTGTGCATCGGTGTGTTGTACGACCGCGTGCATTCGCGCGAGATCGCCAGTTATGGCGGTGTGGTCAACACCATGCCCAAGTTCACCGCCTTTGCCCTGTTGTTCGCCATGGCCAATTGCGGCCTGCCGGCCACCGCCGGTTTTGTCGGCGAGTGGATGGTCATCCTGGGGGCCATCAAGTTCAACTTCTGGATCGGTCTGGCCGCCTCGACCGCGCTGATTTTTGGCGCGGCCTACACGCTGTGGATGTTCAAGCGGGTGTACCTCGGGCCCGTCGCCAATGAGGACGTCAAGGGCCTGACCGACATCAACAGCCGCGAGTTCCTGATGTTGTCCCTGCTGGCGATCGCAGTGATGTTCATGGGTATTTATCCCAAACCCTTCACCGATGTGATGGACAGCTCGGTGGCCGGCCTGCTCAAGCATGTCGCGCTGACCAAGCTCCAGTAAGCAACCCTTGCAGAAGAATTTCAGATGATTGACAAACTATCCTGGATCGCGGTTTCCCCCGAGATCGTCCTGCTGGCGATGGCCTGCGTCATCCTGCTGGTCGATCTCGGTGTCAAAAGCCCGCTGCGCACGCTGACCTATGTGCTGACCCTGCTGACGCTGGCCGTGGTGGCGGCGCTGACGGCGGCCTTTGCCATCGGCGGCAACACGGTGTACGGCTTCGGCAACATGGTGGTGAGCGACCCCATGGCCAACTGGCTCAAGTGTTTCGCCTCCATCGCCATGATGGTCACGCTGGTGTACGCGCGGCCCTATGCCGCAGACCGCCAGATGTTGCGTGGCGGCGAGTTGTTCACGCTGGCGATGTTTGTGCTGCTGGGCATTTTTGTAATGATCTCAGGCCACAACTTCCTGGTGATTTACATGGGCCTGGAGCTGATGACGCTGTCCAGCTACGCGCTGGTGGCGCTGCGCCGCGACAATGCCACCGCCACCGAGGCGGCCATGAAGTATTTTGTGCTTGGCGCCCTCGCATCGGGTTTCCTGCTGTATGGCCTGTCCATGATGTACGGCGCCACAGGCTCGCTGGACATCAACGAGGTCTACCGCGCGATTGCCAGCCGTCAGGTGAAGCATTCGGTGCTGGTGTTCGGCCTGGTGTTCATCGTTGCGGGTCTGGCTTTCAAGCTGGGCGCCGTGCCTTTCCACATGTGGCTGCCGGACGTGTACCAGGGCGCACCCACCGCCATCACCCTGCTGATTGGCGCGGCGCCGCAACTCGCAGCCTTCGCCATCTGTATCCGCCTGCTGGTGCAGGGCATGTTGCCGCTGGCCATCGACTGGCAGCAGATGCTCGCCGTCCTCGCGATAGGCTCGCTGCTGGTGGGTAATCTGGCGGCGATTGCGCAGTCCAACCTCAAGCGCATGCTGGCCTTCTCGACGATCTCACAGATGGGCTTTTTGCTGCTGGCCCTGCTGGCTGGCGTGGTCAACGGCAACAAGCTCAACGCCGAATTTGCCTATGGCGCGGCCATGTTTTATGCCATCACCTATGTGCTGACGACGCTCGCGGTGTTCGGCATCATGCTGCTGCTGGCGCGTCAGGGCCATGAGTCTGAGGAAATCTCCGACCTGTCCGGCCTGAACCAGCGCAGCCCGCTGTTCGCCGGTGTGATGGCGGTCTGCATGTTCTCGCTGGCCGGCGTGCCGCCGGTGGTCGGCTTTTATGCCAAGCTGGGCGTGCTGCAGGCGCTGGTGTCCTCGCAGCACACTGCCTATATCGTGCTGGCCGTGTTTGCCGTGATGATGTCGCTGGTCGGCGCTTTTTATTATCTGCGTGTGGTCAAGGTCATGTACTTCGATGCGCCCAACACCGGCATGCCGACGGCCATCCATGCGCCGGCAGACGCCCGTGTGGTGCTCTCCATCAACGGTGCACTGGTGCTGTTGCTCGGCATCATGCCCGGCGGGCTGATGACCCTGTGCACCCAGGCGATCGCCAGCGTCGTGAAATCGCTGGGCACCTGAACGCCAATGACCCAGACTGCCTCGGTGTGGCTGGTGGTGGTGCTGGCCCTGCTGGCGGCCAACCTGCCTTTTATCAGCAACCGCCTGCTCGCGGTGCTGCCCCTGGCCCGTCCCAAGATGCTGGCCGTACGCCTGGCTGAAATGGTGTTCTGGTACTTCGTGGTCGGCGGCATCGGTCTGTTCCTTGAGCAGCGCGCCGGACAGATTGCGCCCCAGGGCTGGGAGTTCTACGCGATCACCGGCACCCTGTTCATCACGTTTGCCTTTCCAGGCTTCGTCTACCGCTACCTGTTCAAGCACAGGTAAAAATGACGACGCCTGCCCGGCCCTCACTGCCTTCAGGCCTCGCGGACGACGCTCACCTCAAGGAGCACACGCTCGACAGCCGCGAGCTGGTCAAAGGACACTTCCTCCATGCCTTCCGCGACACCGTGCGCTTGCCGAACGGCAGTGAAGCCTCGCGCGAGTACGTGCGCCACCCCGGCGCGGTGATGATCATTGCCCAGCTCGCCGACGGCCGCCTGGTGCTCGAGCGCCAGTACCGCTACCCGGTGCAGGCGGTCATGGTCGAGTTCCCCGCCGGCAAACTCGACGCCGGCGAAGCCTCGCTGGCCTGCGCACAACGCGAATTGCTGGAGGAGACCGGCTACACCGCGCGCAGCTGGGCCCGGGCCGGCGTGATGCACCCGGTGATTTCCTATTCCACCGAATTCATCGACATCTGGTTTGCTCGGGATATGCGTGCCGGCAAGCGCCAGCTCGATGCCGGTGAGTTCCTTGACGTTTTTACCGCCAGCCCGGCCGAG
>CALRTF020000250.1:0-5970 GCA_943370985.1 Paenacidovorax caeni | reverse complement strand
GCAAGGCCGGTTTGACATCCACCTCCACCGCCTCACCGCCGGCCAGGGGCTGCAGGCGCGCCTGCCGGCCGTAGTGGCCGGAGTTCTGCGGCCACTGGAATTTCAGGTAGGTGTGCTCACGCAGCGCCTCCGGGCTGGCCGGCATACCGGCACGCTGGAGGTAGTCGGGCGAAGCGCAGACGATCCAGTCGGTTGTTGCCAGCGGTTTGGCCACGATGTCGCCGTCGAAGCCTTCATCGACCACCAGAAAGGTCACATCGAACTCCTCGATGCGCGGCTGCGGGAAGGGGTCGATCGCGATATCCAGCACCACCTTGGGATGGCGCGCGTGCCAGGTGGCGATACGCGGCGACAGGAAATAGGAGGCCAGCACCGGCGTGGCGAGCACATGCAGGGTTCCCTGCAGCTCACGCGTGTGCGCCGCCGCCGCCGATTCGGCGTCCTCCACCTCGTAAAGAATGGTGCGCACCCGCATCAGATAAGCCTCACCGGCGTCGGTCAGCGACAGCTTGCGGGTGGTGCGCTGCAGCAGGCGCACGCCCAGATGCTCCTCCAGCGCAGCGACCATGCGCGTGACGCCCGCGGGGGACATGTCCAGCGCACGTGCTGCCGAGGCGAAACCGCCCTCGTCGATCACGCGCTGGAACACCTTCATTGACTGCAATCTATCCATGGTGAAACAAATTGTAGTCTTAATCCTACATCATTTCAATAACTGCAATGGTTAATTGATGACTGAGTAGTTTCCAAATGATCTTGATGGTTTTAAAGTTCAGTCATCGATGAGCCGAAACAGAGATCAAGGACTCACCGAGGATGGTCAGACGGGGAATCCCTCCCCGCCATGCCCGGAATGTTTCACCAACCACTTTTAAGGATTTTCACCATGAACACCAAACTGATTGCTTCCGCCCTGATCGCCGCTGCCGGCTTCACTTCCTTTGGCGCTTTTGCCGCCGGTGCCGACAACGCACCCGAGCAGAAAAGCAGCTTCATGAGCATGCAGACCCGTGCCGAAGTGCGCGCCACGGCCCTGGCCGCGCAAAAAGGCCCGGTCACGGCCAGCAGCCAGGTTGATGGCGGCATGACGGCTTACGCCACGCCATCGACCGGCGAGCGCAGCCGCGGCGATGTGCGTGCCCAATCGTCGCAGGACGTCGGCACCAGCGCCAACCCTGCCCCCGGCCGCGCTTAAAGCAACGTATCCCCCGCATCCACGCACCCATTCAACTGTCAATTTTCCAAGGACCTTCACCATGAACACGAAATTTATTGCCTCCGCCCTGATCGCCGCTGCCGGCTTCACTTCCTTCGGCGCTTTTGCCGCCGGTGCCGACAATGCACCCGAGCAGAAAAGCAGCTTCATGAGCATGCAGACCCGTGCCGAAGTGCGCGCCACCGCCCTGGCCGCGCAAAAAGGCCCGGTCACGGCGAGCAGCCAGGTCGACGGCGGCATGACGGCTTACGCAGCGCCGGCGGCTGGCGAGCGCAGCCGCAGCGACGTGCGTGCGCAGGCGCAGGACAACAGCAGCCGCTACAACCCTGCCCCCGGCCGCGCCTGAGGCACCGCCCGCCTGCCCTGCAGGCGTGAAAAAAGCCCGGCTTGCCCGGGCTTTTTGTATTTGTCAGCCCGGCCCGGGCGCTGCGTTTTCCCGGTCCGGTTCCGGCGCGGGATCGTCCGGCCATGTACGCTTGGCTTCGGCTGTTTTCAGCCGGGTCTGCTCGATCAGGAATTCCATGAACACCCTGGCACGGGCCGGAATGTACTTGCGGCTGGGCAACGCCGCGTACAGCGTGAAGCGCCCGGTGATCCAGGGCGCCAGCACCCGGCGCAACTGCCCGTCACGCAGGTAGTTGGCCACCAGATCCATCGGTTGCGCGCTGATGCCGGCGCCGTCCAGCGTGGCCCGCATCAGGGTGTCGCTGTGGTTGGCCAGCAGCACCGGCTTGATCTCCACCGCAAGCTCCCGGTCGCCTTCCTGCGGATTGATCAGCTGCCATTCGCGCTGGCGCAGGCCGGCATGGCTCAGGCGCAGCATGGCGTGTTGCTGCAGGTCCTCCGGCCGGCGCGGCATGCCGGCACTGCGCAGGTAACGCGGCGACGCACACAGCAGCCCCTCCGAGACGATGACCGGCCGCGCCACCACATTGGCGTCGTACAGCCGGCCGGCGCCCAGGATCGTCAGGTCGAAATCCTCGATAGGCGGGACCAGTGGCGAGTCGACCGTGATGTCCAGCACCACCTTGGGGTAACGCCGCCGGAATTCGGCCACCAGCGGGGCCAGGATATGTACCGCCATCACCGGCTGGGTGTGGATGCGGAGCACGCCGGCCAGCTCATCGGTCTGCTGGCGCGTCGACGCTTCCGCCTCGTTCACATCGTTGAGGATGTGCCGCACGCGCTGCAGGTAGGACTGCCCCGCCTCGGTCAGCGACAGCTTGCGCGTGGTGCGCTGCAACAGGCGTGCGCCCAGGTGTTCCTCGAGGTCGGTGATCAGCCGGGTCATCACGGCGGGCGACATGTCCAGGCTGCGGGCGGCGGCGGCAAAACCGCCGTCGTCCACCACTTGCTGGAAGGCACGCATCGACAAAAGGCGGTCCATAGGGTTATCCCTTGCTGTTTCAAGTCCCTATTGTTCCACATTCGGCAATTAACAATTGAATCAAATGCTGTTTTTCTTTGTTATTGGCAATAGTACAGTTGATCCCATCGATGAGCCGATACCAACAAGGCGACTCACCGAGGCTGGACAGACGGGGTTGATGATGCCCGCCCGCCCGGAATGTCTCATTTACTTTTGAAAAGGATTTTCATCATGAACACGAAATTTATTGCTTCCGCCCTGATCGCTGTTGCCGGCTTCACCTCTGCCGGCGCTTTTGCCGCCGGTGCAGACGGCGCGGTCGAGGTCCAGCCCACGCTGACCAGCAATGTGACCCGCGCCGAAGTGCAAGCCCAGGCCCTGAATGCCAAGCCAGCCGCTGTCACAGCCAGCAACCAAGTCGATGGCGGCACCGTGATCGTGGCCGCACCGGTCGCCGGTGAGCGCAGCCGCGCCGATGTGCGCGCTGAAGCCGTCCAGGCCGGCCAGCGTTTCAGCTCGGCTCCCGGCCGCGCCTGATCAGGCCTGACCCGCGCGGCTGCAGCTGGCAGCCGCCCCACCACCCGCCACGGTCCGCCCTGGCGGGATTTTTTTTCTGGGAGCCCGGAAATGGGGCCATGCTGCGGGGGTTTTAGGGCCGGCGACCTACCGGGTCTAAGTAAAAACCCTAGAATTGTTGTCTATACAACTTGCGTGTCGAGACCCGGCACCAGGCCCCAGCAACCCCGCACACGGTCCACAAGACCGGTCGAGTTTTCCCTCCTGATCATGGTTATCTCCATTTTTACGGCGCGCCAGCCCGCGCCTGCCGGACGTTTGACGCCGGAACAGATCCGCCACCGGCTCTACCAG
Organism: Paenacidovorax caeni; assembly: GCA_943370985.1. Lineage (GTDB taxonomy): Bacteria > Pseudomonadota > Gammaproteobacteria > Burkholderiales > Burkholderiaceae_C > Polaromonas > Polaromonas caeni_A. The sequence goes on along the minus strand of CALRTF020000250.1, from coordinate 2,515 downwards.
GCCCTGGCCGACTGCAAGGACATGGCCACCCAGCGCGCGATCTACCGGATCAATGTGGCCGCCACACCGGCGGATTTGTGGCTGCTGCGCTGTGACCTGCACCAGTGCATCGCCCGGGTGCACAACCAGGCCGAAGCCACCCGGCGCATCAATACGCTGCTGGACGCCTTTGAAGGCTGGGTGCCCTCGCACCAGCTGACGGCGATCTGAGGCCCGGGTTCAGGCGTAACGCCGGACCAGGGACTCCGCCACACACACCGGCTTGGCTGAGCCTTCGCGTTCCACCAGCACTTCCCAGGTCATTTGCAGGCCACCGTTGTCGATGGGCTCGCTGGCCAGCAGCTTCATGCGGGCACGCAGGCGGCTGCCCACCGGCACAGGCGCCGTGAAACGCACCTTGTTCAGGCCGTAGTTCACGCCCATGCGGCTTTGCACAATTTCGAACGAGGACTCAAAAAACCGGGGCAGCAGCGACAGCGTCAGAAAGCCGTGGGCGATCGGTGCGCCGAAAGGCCCGGCTTTGGCTTTTTCAGGATCGACATGGATCCACTGGTGGTCGCCGGTGGCTTCGGCAAACAGGTTGACCTGGGCCTGGGTGATGGTCAGCCAGTCGCTGACGGCGACCTCCTGGCCGACACAGGCCGCCAGTTCGGAAAGGGTCTGGAAGGTTTTCATGCGGCGACTGTAACGCCGCCGCGTGCGCCGGCTTGTCCAGCCAGAGACATCAGGCGCGTCGGCCTACTGGTCAAGCCAGCGGCAGATGCCGGCCCATTGCTCGAGGTCTTTTTCGACCCGGCCTGGCGCCACGTCGAACAAGGTCAGGCCGCGCGCCGCCAGGTGGATGTAGTTCTGCGTGTCGCGCACATAACCGAGCACCGGCAGACCCAGGCCTTCGACAAACCCGCGCAGCTTGTCGGCGGCGATGGTGCGCCCATCGACCCGCATGCCGACGATGCCGACCTGCAGCTTGCCGGCACTGCGGTGTTCGGCCAGCTGGTCGAGGAAGGCCCGGGTCGCAAAAATGTCGAACACGCTGGGCTGCAGCGGCACGATCACCTTGTCGGCCAGCTTGATCACATCATTGAAGCGCCAGCCGTGCAGGCCGCCGGGGGTGTCGAGCACCACATGGGTCGTGCCCTTGGGCGGCTTGACGATCAGGTCGGCATTGACATCCCAGGTCGCGATGGGCCGCGCAGCCGGCGGGCGCAGGCCGAGCCAGAGCCGCGACGATTGCTGGCGGTCGGCATCGCCGAGCATGACCGCATGGCCCTGGCTGGCGAAATAACCGGCAACATTGGTGGCCAGTGTCGTTTTACCGACGCCGCCTTTGGGATTGGCAATCACAACCACAGGCATGAATATCTCCCGATGTTTGAGCGCTATGGTAACGGCAGCTGTGCCCGCGGCCAAAACCCGGCCCCGCCCTGGCGATGCCGCAGCGCCACGGCCGCCGCGCTCCCGCGCCAGAATTGACAGCCGAACCGAGGCTCAGCCCCCGCCGGACAAGGGCAGGCAGCTCCTGTTTTGATAGCAGACACAGCCTATGCCGGGAGGCCGGGCCTACTGCCGTCCGTCCCGGATTTCCTGGCGCATCTTTTCCTGCTCGCGGCGCTCGACGCAGACCGGGTGGTTTTTGAAACGCTGCCGGGCGCATTGCTCGTTCATGCAGCTCTGGAAACCGAGCAACACGCGGTTTTCACAAGCCTGTTTGGGGTCTGTCGGCCCAGCCTGTGCCGCGCCGGTGTCGGTGGGCGCCGTCGCGGTCAGCGGTGCAGGCGCCTGCGGTGCAACCGCATCGGCCCCCACCGGTTTTTTTTCTGCGGCCGGCTTGACGGCGACCTTTTTCGGCGCGGGCGCGGTTGGGGCCCCGGCCGAAGCTGCTGCGCGGGAAGGCAGGGCCGCAGAGGTCACGGCAGCACCCGCAGCTTGTGGCGCCGGGCTGCCGTCTGCCGCGGTGCCCGTGGCGGCGGCAGGGGCGGCCGCCGCGTCGCCCTCCGGCGCAGCCGACCCTCCGAAAAACGCAAACGACAGGCCAGCGAGCACCAGCACGGCGACACCGGCAGCGGCATACACCGGCATTTTTGATTTGGGGGAGGCTGCGGCGGCGGGCGGCGGGGAAGGCACGGGCGGCTTCGGCGGCATAGCCGCGGCCGGCGCGGAAACGGGGACTGGTTCGGGGGCTGGCGCCGGCATGGGCGCTGCGGCCACCACGGGCTCCGACAGCCGCGTGGCCTCCGCATCGGCCTCGACCGCCGCAGCGCCGAGACCGGCCTGCGTCTGCAGCCGGGTCCAGTCGCCCTCGGCCGCCGGTACCGCGGTGCCGGTACCGGTACCGCTGGCCGCATCCTCGGGGACGCTGCCACCGAGCTTCTTCAGGCGGCGCCGCGCCAGGTCGGCATAAATGCCCGAGGGAAAGCGCTCGAGGAAACCCGCCAGGTCCTCGATGTCCTCGGAATCCTTGATGTCCTTCCAGTACACCAGCTCCAGCTCCTGGGTCACGGTGGAGCCGGTGTCG
>CALRTF020000249.1:0-5978 GCA_943370985.1 Paenacidovorax caeni | reverse complement strand
GGGGCGGCCCGGCGTCGCTCATCGCTTCGCTCTCGCCGCGACCACCGGCACGCCCGCCGCACGCTTGATCGCCACGCGAATTCGCTGGTAGGTGCCGCAGCGGCAAATGTTGGTCATGGCGGCATCAATGTCGGCGTCGGTCGGTTTGGGCGTCTTTTCAAGCAAGGCCGCCGCCGCCATCAGCATGCCGGACTGGCAATAACCGCATTGCGGCACCTGCTCGGCGATCCAGGCCTGTTGCAGCGCATGCGGTTTGCCGGGGCTGCCCAGCGCTTCAATGGTCTGGATACGTTTGCCGGCCAGCGTCGATGCCGGCGTGACGCAGGAACGGACCGCCTGGCCGTCGACCCGCACGGTGCAGGCGCCGCAGGCCGCCACACCGCAACCGAACTTGGTGCCGGTCATGTCGAGCAGGTCACGCAAGACCCACAACAGGGGCATGGCCGGGTCGGCATCGACCTGCACCAGTTTTCCGTTGATCTGTAAATCCATGGGCATCGCTTCCGGTGTGCAAGAGCGGATCAGGGGAACTGCGCCGCAGATTCGCCTCAACTATAGCGACGCCGCCATCGCGGCAATAGCCTGAAGTCCAGCATGCGGAACGCCGCACCCGGATAATCCCTGACAACATGGCACTAATTACACTTCTTGACGCTCAACTCGCTTTTGGGCATGTCGCCCTGCTGGACCACGCGGATTTTTCGCTGGAAACCGGCCAGCGCATCGGCCTGATCGGCCGCAACGGCACCGGCAAATCCTCGCTGCTCAAAATCCTGGCCGGGCTGGAAAAACCCGACGATGGCACCTTGCAGCTGCAGCAGAACCTGCGCATCGCCTACGTGCCGCAGGAGCCCAGCCTGGATCCGCACGCTACCGTTTTCATAGCTGCCAGCGCAGGCCTGGCAAGAACGCGGCACGTGGTGGAGCAATATCTCGCGGCCGACGAACACACCGACCTGGACGCGCTGCAGTCGGAAATCGAGGCGCTGGACGGCTGGAACTGGGAGCAACGCGTCGAGGAAACCCTGCATCGCCTGCACCTGGACAAGGACGCCATCGTCGGCTCGCTGTCCGGCGGCACCAAAAAGCGCGTTGCACTGGCCCAGGCGCTGGTCGCCAAACCCGATGTGCTGCTGCTCGACGAGCCGACCAACCACCTGGACCTCGATTCGATTGCCTGGCTGGAGGAGTTGCTGGTCAATTTCAACGGCAGCATCATCACCATCACCCATGACCGGGCCTTTCTGGACCAGGTCGCGACCGCGATTGTCGAGCTGGACCGCGGCAAGCTGCTGAGCTACCCCGGCAACTTTGCGCAGTACCTGGTGCAAAAAGAAGACCAGATGGCGCAGGAGGCGGTGATCAACGCCAAGGCCGACAAGCTGCTGGCGCAGGAAGAAATCTGGATCCGCAAGGGTGTGGAAGCGCGCCGCACCCGCAGCGTGGCGCGTATCGGCCGGCTCGAAGCCCTGCGCGACAACCGCGCTGCGCGGCGTGATGCGGTCGGCCGGGTCAACCTCGATGTCTCCAGCGGCGAAAAAAGCGGCAAGATCGTGGCCGAACTGACCGACGTCAGCAAAAGCTTCGGCCATCCGGGCGCCGAAAAAATCATCGTCAACAAATTCAGCGGCACCCTGCTGCGTGGCGACAAGGTCGGCCTGCTGGGTCCGAACGGCGCCGGCAAGACCACGCTGCTCAAGCTGATCCTGGGCGAACTGCAGCCTGACGTGACGACGCCGCCCGGCAAGATCCGCCAGGGCGCCAACCTGCAGGTGGCTTACTTCGACCAGATGCGCGACAGCCTGGACCTGGACGCCACGCTGGAGGACTTCATCAGCCCGGGCAGCGAGTGGGTCGAGATCAATGGCCAGAAAAAACACGTCAAGAGTTACCTGACCGACTTTTTGTTCTCTCCGGCGCGCGCCAACTCGCCGGTGCGCACGCTGTCGGGCGGTGAACGCAACCGCCTGCTGCTGGCGCGCCTGTTCGCCCGTCCCGCCAATGTGCTGGTGCTGGATGAACCGACCAACGACCTGGACATCGACACGCTGGAGTTGCTGGAAGACCTGTTGCAGAACTACGAAGGCACGGTGTTCCTGGTCAGCCACGACCGGCGTTTCCTCGACAACGTGGTCACCAGCACCATCGCCTACGAAGGAACCCCCGAGAACCCGGGCTTCTGGCGCGAGTACGAAGGCGGCGTGACGGACTGGCTGACGCAGTCCAAGCGGGCGGCCCAGCTGGCCGGCAGCAAACCCGCCGCCGCCCCCACGGCGGCCAAAAATCCGGGCAAAAACACGCCCCAGCCCGCGAAAGACGCGCGTGAGGCGCTATCAAAAAAGAAGCTGAGCTACAAGGAGCAGCGGGAGCTCGACGGCTTGCCGGCGCTGATCCAGCAGCTCGAGTCGCAGCAGAAGGCGATCGCGCAGGAACTGTTCGACGGCACGCTGTACACCAGCAACGCCAAACGCGCGGCCGAACTCAATGCCCGCAACAGCAAGATCGAGGAAGAGCTGATGGACGCGCTGCAGCGCTGGGAAATACTCTCGGCCTGATCCAGGGTCCCGGCAGGCGGGTCGAGGCTGGCGCCTACAAGATCTTGGGCCGGCGTCGGGCCGGTCGGTGACGTCTGAAACAGCTGCTTACGCTACAGTGGCTGCAACTCCAAAGCCCCCCATGACCTTGCGCGCGCCGTCCTCTGCCTGCCTGACTTCCACCGCCTGGCGCTGGCTGGCCCTGCTGACGCTGGCGGCCTGGCTCAGCGGCTGCGCCTCACTGCCCAGCGAGGTCGACCGGCCGGTGTCCACCGCGCTGGCCAACCCGGAACAGACCCGCATCGGCAACGCCGTGCAGCAGCGCGCCGCCCGGGCCGGCACCCGCAACGACTCGGGATTTGCGCTGGTCAACAGCGCCGAGCTCGCTTTCACCAGCCGCATGGCGCTGATCAATGCGGCGCAGAAAACCCTGGACATCCAGTATTACGCGATCCATTCGGACGAAACCACCGACCGCATGTTCGACGCCCTGCGCGCCGCTGCCGCCCGCGGCGTGCGCATCCGCATCCTGCTCGACGACTTCAACACCGCCGGCAAAAACGCCCAGGTGCTGAAGGTCGCTTTCGAGCCCAACATCGAACTGCGCCTGTTCAACCCGTTGCCGGGCAACCGCCGTTCGCTGTTTTTCCGCATCCTGGGCTCGCTGAAAGACGTGGACCGCATCCAGCGGCGCATGCACAACAAGATTTTTGTGGCCGACAACGCCGTCGCCATCACCGGCGGGCGCAACCTGGGCGAGACCTACTTCGGCCAGGGCGAAGGCACCAACTTCATCGACGCCGACATCCTGGCCGCCGGCCGCATCGCACGGGAACTCTCGCGCAGCTTCGACCTGTACTGGAACAACCCGCTGGCCTACCCGGTGCAGTCCCTGATGACCCAGGAGGAGATCGAGAAGATCAAACCCAAGCCCGCAGCCAAGGCTGCCACGCCGCTGGACAGTGCCGCCGCGCCGGGTACCGCAGGTGCTGGCACCGCCAGCGTCGCCACCGCGCCGGCGCCGGCGCCCGACAAGCCGGCCGGCGTACGCACGACGACTGCACCCGACGGTACGGTCAGCGTGATCGAACCGCTGCCCGACAGCACCAACCTCGCCCTGCTCGACTGGACCTGGGCGCCGTCGGTGCTGCTGGTCGACAAGCCGTCCAAAATTGCCGCCGATGCCGATGACGTGCAGCAGGCGCAGGACACCACCGTCGACGGCCTGCTGCAATTGATGAACCAGGCCAGCGGCGAGCTGCTGATCGTCTCGCCCTACTTTGTGCCCGGCCCGCGCATGATGGAGCAGTTCGCGGCCATCCGGCAAAAGGGCGTGCGCATCCGCGTGCTGACCAACTCGCTGGCGTCCAACGACGCGCCTGCCGCGCATGTCGGTTACGCCCGTTACCGCAAGGAACTGCTGGCGCTCGGCATCGAGATTTACGAAATGCGCGCAGAGCAGGAAGGCTCGCTGACGAGCTTCGGCTCCACCGGCAGTTCCGGCTCGGCCGGTGGCTCGCGCGCCAGCCTGCATTCCAAGATCGTGGTGCTGGACCGCAGCCTGCTGGTGATCGGCTCCATGAACCTGGACCTGCGTTCGCAACTGCAGAACACCGAGGTGGCACTGGCCATCCGCAGCCCCAAGCTGGCCAATGAAACCATCGCGCTGATCGAGCCGTCCATGGCGCGCGGCGCCTACAAGGTCGAGCTTGAAAACGGCCTGCTGGTCTGGCGCGCGCCGCAAGGCTCCGGCCTCAAGGATGCGCGGACCGAGCCCGACGCCAGCACCGGGCTCAAACTGATGCTCAAGCTGATCGGGCCCTTCGCGCCCGAAGAAATGCTCTAGGCCCCTGCCTGGCGAGGCCTTTCAGCCTATAAGCTGCGCGGCAGCGGCACGCCTGTCCCGCAGACACGCCCTGCTGGCGGAGCCGTCTTGCCTGTGGCCCGCACTTGCCCAACAATCGCTGAACGCGCCTCCCCCGCTTTTCCCTGCCTTGGGCCGGCGCCGGTCCCCCGCCCCACCATGCGTCCGAAACAAGCCCTGAAGACCACTGCGCAAGTCCTGCTGCTGGCCGGCGTGTTGCTGGGCCTGTACGCCTGGCAGTTCGGCTGGCAGTCACCCTGGCGCTTTGAGCTGGCGTGGGATGAGGAGGTGCAGTTGCATGACAAGCGCATCATCGACGTGCACATCGCGCGCACTTATGAACGTCGCAGCCTGCTGTCGCGCGGGGACAGCAGGCGGCTGGCAACCCGGATCAGCTTCGACGCCGGCCCGCCCCTTGGCCGCTTCAGCCACCAGTTCGCACCCGACGACGTGGCGCTGATCGACCAGTACCAGCAGGTCTGGTATTTTGTGGCCGCACCGGCCGGCGGCGGTCTGCGCGAGGGCGAACTGGCGCCGGCTTTCTGGACGCTGCGTCCCGCCCAGGCGCTGCAGCAGGCCGCGCGCGGCGACAAACTGCCCGACGTATTCACCCGCTGGAACGTGATGCCGGCCACACCGGATGCGGCGACGCTGGCACAGTTCGACAGTACCCGGCTGCCACTGAACCGGAAGATGCGCCACTGGGCCGCCCATCCGCGCAGCGATCGCGACGAGGCAATCCGCCTGGGCCCCGCGCCTGCCCCCAAGTAAAACAGCCAGCTATCTTTTTGATAGCTGGCTGCGCTTGTCCGTCAAGGGCTGGAGGCCCAAAAGCCCGAAAATCCCGGGGAAGGGCTCACTCCGGCGAAATGCCCGCCGCCTTGATGATGCGGCTCCACTTCTGCGATTCTGCGGCCTGGAATTTGCCCAGTTCTTCCGGCGTGGTGGTGAAAATTTCGGTGCCGCTGGCCTCGTAAAAACCGGTGCGCGCCGCGTCGCTGCGCGCGGCCCGGACCAGCAATTCGTTCAGGCGTTTGACCACGGCCGGCGGCGTGCCGGCCGGCGCATAGGCCGCGAACCAGAAACCCATCTCGTAACCTGGCACGCCGGACTCGGCCATGGTCGGCACCTCGGGCACCAGCGGCGAGCGTTTGGCGCTGGACATTCCCAGGGCCTTGAGCTTGCCGGCCTTGACCTGCGGCAGGCCGGTGGCCGTATCGGTGATCATCATGTGGATCTGGCCGCCCAGCAGGTCGGTGATCGCCAGCGGGTTGCTTTTGTAGGGCACATGCAGCAGCTTGATGTCGGCCATCTGCTGCAACAGTTCACCGGCCATGCGGCTGGACGAGCTGCCGCTGCCGAAGCTGTACTTGCCGGGCTCCTTCTTCGCAAGGGCAATGAAGTCGGCCACGGTTTTCGCCGGCATGGCCGGACTCACCACCATGATCTGCCCGCCCTTGCCCAGGCCGGTCAGCGGCACAAAGTCCTTCACCGGGTCATAGGGAATTTTCTTGAACAGGTGGTCGTTGGCGGCCTGCGTGGTGTTGGTGGTGATCAGCACGGTGTAGCCATCCGCCGGC
>CALRTF020000248.1:0-6024 GCA_943370985.1 Paenacidovorax caeni | reverse complement strand
ACGTAGTCGAAGGCGCGCGCCACGGTTTCATCGTCGGTCTGACTGCCGCGGATGATCTCGACCAGCTTCATCTTGTCAACCGGGCTGAAGAAGTGGATACCAATGAACTTTTCGGGATGCGTGCTGGCAGCAGCCAGGCCGCTGATCGGCAGGGTCGAGGTGTTGGAGGCAAAAAATCCGCCGGGTACCAGCAAGGGCTCGGCTTGCTGCGTGACCTTGGCCTTGAGGTCGCGGCGCTCGAACACCGCTTCGATGATCAGGTCACAACCGGCCAGGTCTGCCACCTGGTCGGTGGCCTGGATGCGCGAGAGCAGGGCCTCCTGCTCGGGCGCGCTCATGCGGCCCTTGTCCACGCGGGTCTGCGCGAGCCTGGCGCTGCAGGCCTTGCCGGCGTCGGCCTTGTCCTGGCTCACGTCGCGGAGCACGGTGGCGATGCCGCGGCTGGCCTGTGCCCAGGCAATGCCCGCGCCCATCATGCCGGCGCCCAGCAGCCCGACTTTCTGCGGCTTGTAACGCGGGACGTCTTTCGGACGAGAGCGGCCCGACCTGATCGCGTTCATGTTGAAGAAAAAGGTGTTGATCATGTTTTTGGCCACAGGGCTCACGATCAGCCGGGCCAGGTAACGTGACTCGATGCGCAGGGCGGTGTCGAAGTCGACCTGCGCGCCTTCGACCATGGCGGCCAGCGCGTATTCAGGGGCCGGGTACAGGCCGCGGGTTTTCTGCTTGAGCACGGCCGGGGCCACGGCCAGCATGCCGGCGATCTTGGGGTTGGCCGGTGTGCCACCGGGCATTTTGTAGTTCTTGTCGTCCCAGGAATGGTGCGCCGGTGCGGCGGCCCCGTCATGCCGCGAAATCCAGGCCAGCGCCGCCGGGCGCAAGGCAGCGGCATCGGGCACCAGTTCTTGCACCAGGCCGAGTTCCAGCGCTTCACGCGGATTGAACAGCCTGCTCTCCAGGATGAAGGGCTGGGCGCCCATCAGGCCCAGCAGGCGCGTCATCTTGGTGATGCCGCTGGCGCCGGGAATCAGGCCCAGCGTGATCTCGGGCAGGCCGAACTGTATCCTGCTGTCATCCACTGCAATGCGGTAGTGGCCAACCAGCGCCACCTCCCAGCCGCCGCCCAGCGCCGTGCCGTTGAGGCAACTGACCACCGGTTTGCCCAGGGTTTCCAGCGTGCGGAAGTTTTTCTTGGTCTGCTCGATCTCCTGGAACACCTGCGCGGCGTCCGAGGTCTGCAGGCGCATGGTGGCCTTGAGGTCGGCGCCGGCAAAAAAAGTCGTTTTGTTAGATGCCAGCACAATGCCGCGTATCGCATCCCTGTCTTTCAGCACCTGCGCGGTGGCTTCGGTCAGGTCCTTCTGCCACTGCGCGCACATGGTGTTGACGGGTGAACCTTCCTCGTCGAATGTCAGGGTGGCGATGCCGTCGCTCAGTTGGTACTTGATCGTCTTCATGGGTTCTCCGTTCGCCCCGAGCTTGTCGAAGGGCATCTGCGATGTCTGTGGAAGGGCTTCGACAGGCTCAGCCCGAACGGCATCAAATTCTCTCGATGATCGTTGCAATGCCCATGCCGCCGCCCACACACAGGGTGGCCAGGCCGTAACGCAGCTTGCGCCGGTGCAGCTCGTCGATCAGGGTGCCGAGGATCATCGCGCCGGTGGCGCCCAGCGGGTGGCCCATGGCAATGGCGCCGCCATTGACGTTGACCTTGTCGTGCGGCACCTTCATTTCCTTGATGAAACGCATCACGACCGCCGCAAACGCCTCGTTGACCTCGAACAGGTCGATCTGGTCTATTGTCAACCCGGCCTTGGCCAGCGCCTTGCGTGCCGCCGGCATCGGGCCGGTCAGCATGATGGTCGGGTCGGCGCCGCTGAGCGCGGCTGCCACAATGCGGGCGCGCGGCGTGAGGCCATGGATCTTCCCGGCGGCTTCGGAGCCGACCAGCACCGCGGCCGCGCCGTCGACGATGCCCGAGGAGTTGCCGGCATGGTGCACATGGTGGATGCGCTCGACCTGCGGATAACGCGTCAGCGCGACCTGGTCGAAACCCATGCCGCCCATCTGTTCAAACGCAGGCCGCAGCGAGGCCAGGCCTTCCAGCGTGGTGTGCGGCTTGATGAATTCATCCTGCGCCAGGATGGTCTGGTCGAGAAAGTCCTTCACCGGCACCACCGAGCCCTCAAAATAGCCGGCCTCGCGCGCTTTGGCGGCGCGTTTCTGGCTTTCCATCGCAAAAGCATCCACATCGCTGCGGCTGAAGCCCTCGATGGTGGCGATCAGGTCGGCACCAATGCCCTGCGGCACGAAGGCTGTGGCACTGTTGGTTTCGGGATCCTGCGCCCAGGCGCCGCCGTCCGAGCCGATGGGCACGCGGCTCATGCTTTCGACGCCGCCCGCCACCACCAGGTCTTCCCAGCCGGAGCGCACTTTTTGCGCCGCCATGTTGACGGCCTCCAGGCCGGAAGCGCAAAAGCGGTTGACCTGCACACCCGATGCGCGGAAGTCCCAGCCGGCCTTCAGCGCAGCGACCTTGGCAATCACCGATCCCTGCTCGCCGATGGGCGAGACCACCCCCATGACCACGTCATCGACCTGCGCCGTGTCGAAACCGTTGCGGCGCTGCAGCTCGGTCAGCACGCCGGCCAGCAGGTTGACGGGTTTGACCTCGTGCAGGCTGCCGTCCTTTTTGCCCTTGCCGCGCGGCGTTCGGATGGCGTCGTAGATGAAGGCTTCGGTCATGGGGATGTCCTGCAAAAAAATGAAGGTGGCACAGGGTGCGAGAACGAGTATATTCATTTCACCAAGCAGGTGCTCTGTAAAAATAGCAACATGGAACAAACGCCTTGATTCCCCACTTGAACTTCACCCGCCGCCAGTTCGGCCTGATCGGCGCCAGCGCCCTGGGAGCGGCGGTGCTGCCTGGACGGGCGCAGGGCAAAAACCCGTATCTGGCGGACATGCATTCACATTACGGTCAGTTTCTGCCGCGCCTGTTCGGCTTTGACCTGACCCGGCACATGCAGGAGACCGGTACGACATTGCTCGCCTGGGCCGTCACAGATGACCACCGCTGGATCGCCAGCGAGCGCGGGGGCTGGAAGCAGACCAGGTTGCCCGCACCCGGCGAACTCTGGGATTCGTTCCAGAAGCGCCTGGCCGGTTACGAAGAGCGGCTGCAGAAATGGGCAGTAATCAAGGCACTGGACACGGCCGATGTGGATGCCGCGCTGTCAGGCCAGCCGCGCGTGTTGCTGGCGACAGAGGGGGCCAATTTCCTTGAAGGGCAGATCGGGCGCATGGCACAGGCCCATGCCTGGGGTGTGCGCCATATGCAACTGGTGCACTTTATCCAGAGCCCGCTGGGCGATCACCAGACGGCGGAACCCCGCCATGGCGGGCTGACGCCTTTGGGCGCCCAGGTCGTCGCTGAGTGCGACCGGCTCGGCATGGTGGTGGACCTGGCGCACAGCACGGCCGCCTTCGTTGACGGCGCGCTGGATGCTTCCGATGCAAGCATGGTCTGGTCGCACTCGTGGATCAGCCCGCAAGGAGGGAACTGGGCCGACCGGGGCTACATCGCACGGTCACTTGCGCCAGCGTCGGCGAGGAAGATTGCCGCGCGCGGCGGCCTTGTGGGACTCTGGACTGTCCGCGTACAGGGCGATCCTGCCTATCCCGTGCACAACGTCAGAACCTATGCCGATGAGATCATGCGCATGAGCGACCTGATCGGTCCCGAGCACGTTGCCTTCGGCACTGACATGGAGGGTGCGGGGCCTGGCCCCGTCCTGTCGAATTATGTTGACCTGCGCGAAGTTGCCGACCTCCTGGTGGCACGCGGTGTCAGCGAGAGCGTGCTTCAGCATATTTTCATCGGCAACTACGCCCGCATCGTCAAGGCTGCGATGAGCGGCGCCACAACTCCCGTGAAGGAAACATCCAAATGATAGCCCGCACACTTTTTACCAGCGACCACGAGGCCTTCCGTGACGCATTCCGCAGGTTCTGCGACAAGGAAATCGCGCCTTTCCATGAAGCCTGGGAGGAGCAGGGTTATGTGGACCGCGCGGTCTGGGACAAGGCCGGCGGCAACGGCTTTTTATGCATGACCATGCCCGAAGCCTACGGTGGATCGGGCGCCGACAAGCTGTATTCGGTGGTGCAGATGGAAGAACTCGCGCGCGGCGGCTACAGCGGCATCGGCTACAGCCTGCACAGCGAAATTGTCGCGCCCTACCTGCTTCACTACGGCACGGAGGCGCAAAAACGCAAGTACCTGCCCCAGCTCGCCAGCGGCAAGATGGTGGGTGCGATTGCGATGAGCGAGCCCGCCGCCGGCTCGGATCTGCAGGGCGTGAAGACCACCGCCATCAAACAGCCTGACGGCAGTTACCTGCTCAACGGCAGCAAGACCTTCATCACCAACGGCTGGCATGCCGACCTGGTGGTGGTGGTGGCCAAGACCAACCCTGGGGCCGGCGCCAAGGGCACCAGCCTGTTGCTGGTCGAGCGCGGCATGCCCGGTTTTTCGGTCGGCAAACGCCTCAAGAAACTCGGTCTCAAGGCGCAGGACACGTCCGAGCTGTTTTTCTCCGATGTGAGCGTCCCCGCGGCCAATCTGCTGGGTGGCGATGCGCATGAAAACCGCGGCTTCATCTGCCTGATGGAGCAGCTTCCTTGGGAGCGGCTGCAGATTGCCATCACCGCGGTGGCCTCGGCGCAGGCGGCCATCGACTGGACGGTGGACTATGTGAAGCAGCGCAAGGTCTTCGGCCAACCGGTGGCCAGCTACCAGAATACGCGCTACACCCTGGCCGAACTGCAGACGCAGGTGCAGGTGGCGCGCGTCTTCGTCGACAAGTGCACCGAACTGCTGGCCGGTGACCAGCTCGACACGGCCACGGCCAGCATGGCCAAGTACTGGACCACCGATCTGCAGTGCAAGGTCATGGACGAATGTGTGCAGCTGTTTGGCGGTTACGGCTACATGTGGGAGTACCCGATCACCCGTGCCTACGCCGATGCCCGTGTTCAGCGGATTTACGGCGGCACCAATGAGATCATGAAAGAAGTGATTTCGCGCGCCATGGGACTGGGCGCAAAGTAAGCCGGCGGCAGCATAAAAAAAGCCCCGCTGATGCGGGGCTTTTTGATGTGCAGCGCGGCTTCAGTTGACGCGGCGTTCGATCACGATTTCTTCGACCTCGACCCGGCGATTCGGCGCCAGGCAGGCAATCAGCGCAGCCTGGTTGCGGTCGTTGCAATTGACCACCGGGTTGCTCTCGCCCTTGCCGACGGCCGTCAGGCGGTTGGCGGGCACGCCCTTGCTCGTCAAATAGTTTTTCACCGCATCGGCGCGACGCTCGGACAGCTTCTGGTTGTAAGCGTCGGAACCGAGCCGGTCGGTGTAACCCGTGACCGTGACGTTGCCGTTGAAGTTGCCGCCACTGAGGGTTTGCGCGATCTGGTCGAGCTTGGGCTGCGGCTGGCGCAGGTCGGCGCGGTCAAATTCGAACAGCTCGGTGGCCGACAGCGTCACACGCTCGAAGCGGGCCGGAGCCTGTGCTGGCGGCGGTGGCGGCGGTGGGGCTTGCGTGACGGGCGCGGGCGGCGGTGGCGTGTACTGCGCGGGCACCGGGCGCGCCGGCTTGTCGAAGTAGTAGGCAATGCCGAGGTTCAGCGAGTTGCTGGTGCTGCGGTCGAAGCCGAAACTGTTGTCCCGGTGGTAAACACGGGTGCGGCGCAGGTCAGCCTGCATGAACCACTGATCAGACAGCCCGACCTGGAAGCCGATACCCAGGTTCGGGTAGGGCGAGGTCTTGCTGGTCGCTGGCAGCTTGTCGCGTTCCGCGCCGATACCGGCCAGCAGGAAAGGCCTGAAGTTGCTGCGGTTGAACATGTACAGGGCATCGACGCCGAGGGCGCTCTGCTCGAACCGGCGGCCATTGTTGTCGGCGCGAGCCATGCTGCCACCGATCTGGACGTCCCAGGACGGCGAGACGGCCTTGCCGAAACGCA
>CALRTF020000247.1:0-6110 GCA_943370985.1 Paenacidovorax caeni | reverse complement strand
CGCAGGCCTGGCTTGCTGCTCATTCGCGCCTGTCCACCTTGCGGTTGCTGTCCGCCCTGGGCAGTCGTTTCAACCCCCACTCCCACCCTCAGGGATGCGCTGCCTGACTCGCGCCGAATTCGGTATTGGGATTGGGATGTTGGTCTTCTTCCCCCACCCGTCGGGCTGGGCCGAGGAGCGCAGCCGAAAACGGATCAGGGCGAGCGATTCTGAGCGAAGCGAGTCGAGCTCGACCCCGGTTTCGGCGAGCACCGCAGGTTGCCCGCAGCGAAGCGGAGGGACCCAGACCATCGGGTCGCCTTTTTCTTTGCTTACTTTCTTTTTTGGCGACGCAAAAAGAAAGTGAGTTGCCGCCGGGCAACCCCCGGCTTGTTGGCAAGCCCGAGCGTGGCGAGTCATCGAACATGGATTCCGGATCCAGTCCGGGATGACAGGCCGGCTGTACCCACTGCTTCGGACCCCCGGCTTACCGGGAGCAAGCTCAGGCCGCCGCAGCTGCCTTCTGAATCTCTTCCCGCAGCGCCTGCTGCTGCCCCACATGCCGTCCCTGGCGCTCGGCACGTGCTTTCCCGGCAGCGGCAGAAGGGGCGGCCTGCGTGCCGGCCAGCAGCGCCGCCAGGCACTGCGGCCGTCCACGCGCACCGCTGGCCTGGTAGTCGGCCAGCAGCGCCGCCGCCACCTGCTGCGGCTCCAGCGCGCGCACCTGCGTCAGGTGCACAAACAGCAGGTCCACCAGTTTTTCGAGCGCAAATTCATGCGTCTTGCCGGTGGTCTGCCAGAGCCAGTCGCTGAAGGCCAGGAAGTTGTGGAAGGCAGAGCCCGGCGCCAGCAGCAAGGCCAGGCCTTGCGCAAAACGCCCGGAATTGGCGACCATTTCCCAGTAACGCGCAAACCGCTTGATGCGCTGCATGCTGGCAAAGTCCACGGTCGAGTTCTGCAGGATGGTGTACGGTGTCTGGGGGTCGTAGACCATGGCGAAGCCGTCGGTGTGCCGCGTGATCGGCGTGCCGCGCAGGCGTTTGAGCACCCCGAACTGGATCTCGTGCGGCGCGAGGGCATGCAGCCGGTCAAAGCCCTGCGCAAAACTCTCCAGCGTCTCACCGGGCAGGCCAAAGATCAGGTCGGCATGCACATGGGCGCGGCTTTCGCCCACCAGCCAGCGCAGGTTGTCGGCGGTCCTGTCGTTGTCCTGTTTGCGCGAGATGCGTTGCTGCACCTCGGGGTTGAAGCTCTGGATGCCGACCTCGAACTGCAGCGCGCGCTCGGGAAACTGCGCAATCAGCGCCTTCAGGCGATCCGGCAGGCTGTCAGGCACCACCTCGAAATGCACAAACACGTCGGGCGCCTCGGCGATGCGGTCCAGGAAAAACTGCAGGATGCGCACCGAGTTGTCGATCTTGAGGTTGAAGGTGCGGTCCACAAACTTGAAGTTGCGCGCGCCCCGCCGGTACAGCGCGTCCATCTCGGCCATGAAGCCGTCGAGCTCAAACGCCCAGGCGGTTTTGTCGAGCGAGCTCAGGCAGAACTCGCACTTGAAGGGGCAGCCGCGCGAGGCCTCGACATACAGCAGCCGCTGCGCCAAATCCTCGGCGGTGTATTCCGCGTAGGGCAAGGCCAGCGCGTCGAGCGGGGGTTGCTCGCCGGCAATCACCTTCATCAGCGGCTTCGGCCCGTCGATCAGCGCGCGGCACAGTTTCGGAAAACTCACATCCCCCCAGCCGGTGACCACATGGTCGGCCAGCCGGCAGATTTCCTGCTGCTCGACCTCAAAGCTGACCTCGGGCCCGCCCAGCACGATTTTGATGTCGGGCCGCAAGGCCTTGAGCAGGCGCACCAGTTGCGTGGTTTCGACCACGTTCCAGATGTAGATCCCGAGGCCGATGACCTCGGGCTGCAGCGCCAGCAACTCTTCCACCATGCGTGTGGCGGGCTGGCCGATGACAAACTCGCGCAATTGCGTCTGCGCCCGCAGGCCGGCGCCGCCATGCCGGTCCATGTTCGCCAGCAGGCAACGCAGGCCCAGCGAGGCATGGATGTATTTGGCGTTGAGCGTGGCCAGCACAATGCGCGCGTTGCGCCCCGGGGCAGGGACGGCAGGCTGAGGCGAAGCGCGGTTCATGCCGGTATTATCAAACCATGACGCAAACCCTGTTCCGCGACGACGCCTACCTGCGTGAATGTTCGGCCACGGTCACCGCCATCAGCGAGCAGGGCCTGGTGCTGGACCGCACGGTGTTTTACCCGCTGGGCGGCGGCCAGGCCGGTGATGCCGGTGTGCTGGTGCTGGCCGATGGCCGTGACATCGCGATCGCCGACACCCGCAAGGGCAAAAACGCAGAGGGTCAGCCCACCGACGCGATTTGCCACCTGCCCGCCCTGCCGGACCCGGCCGCGTCGGTGCTGGCCTGCTGGCAGCAGGCCGGTGTGCAGGTCGGCGACCGGGTCACCGCCCGCATTGACTGGGACCGCCGGCACCGGCTGATGCGTTTTCACACCACGACACACCTGCTGTGCCACCTGGTGCCGCAGCTGGTCAACGGCTGCTCGATCACGCCGGACTATGCGCGGCTGGACTTCAGCATGACCGAGCCGCTGGACAAGGAGGCGCTGACGGCCGGCATCGCGCGCCTGGTGGCGGCGGCGCACCCGCTGGTCGTCGGCAGCATCAGCGACGCCGAGCTTGATGCGAATCCGGCGCTGGTCAAAAGCATGAGTGTGTCGCCGCCGCGCGGCAGCGGCCAGGTGCGCACCATACGCATAGGCGGACCGGGCCCGGAGCAGATGATCGATCTGCAGCCCTGCGGCGGCACCCATGTGGCCAACACTGCAGAGATCGGCGCGGTCATCGTCACCAAAATCGAAAAGAAAAGCGCGACCACCCGCCGCGTGGTGCTGGTACTGCAACCCGAAAATATCGAAACATGAAAGCGCGCCTTCGCACCCATGGCGGCGTTGCAATCCTTGCGAAGGCGTGCGGCCTTCGCTGCGGCTTGCGCCTTGCCCTGGGCACAAAGTCATCACTTTCATTTTTGTTTCGCTACTTCCGTGCTGCAGTACCAGGTTTTGCCGCCTGAGCCGCGTCATGCGCCCGCGCAACGCCACCGGCGACTCCTTTTTTGCCTGGGATGGCGATGTGCTGATCGTCAACATCCTGGGCAAGCCCAGCGCCGGCAAGGACGCCATCGGCAAACCGAAGGGAACGCAACTCAAGGTCAGCGTCACCGCCACACCGCAGGCCGGCAAGGCCACCGACCACATGCTGCGTTTCCTGGCGCCGCTGTTCGGCGTGGCGGTGGCCGATATCGAGGTGGTGTTCGGCCAGGAAAATGTCAACAAGCAGCTGCGCATCAAGGCACCGACCCGGCTACCGGCGGTATTTGGCCCCGCCGCGCCGCCCCGGCCATGAGCCCGGCGCCGGCCTCGCAGGAACTAAAGGCACAAGCCCCGCTCACACCATGACCATGTTTTTCCGACGTTTTTTTGCCACTATCAGTTTGATAGCTGCCTGCGCTTTGCCGACGGGGGCTGCAGCCCAGTTCAGCCTTGGCAAGCAGGCGCCGGCGAACACCACCGTGGTGACCGACCAGGTGCGCGCCGAATTGCTGGCCTGGGCGCCCGACGGCGTGCAGGCCGGCAAACCGCTGTGGGTCGGCCTGCAGCTCGCACACATCCCCGAGTGGCACACCTACTGGAAAAACTCGGGTGATTCCGGCCTGCCGACGCTGCTCGAATGGACGCTGCCCGCGGGCATCACGGCGGGCGAGATCGCCTGGCCCACCCCCAAGAAGATTCCGATAGGCCCGCTCGCCAACTACGGTTATGAAGGCACGGTGCTGTTGCCGGTGCCGCTGACCGTGGCCCCCGGCTTTGCTGCCAGCGAGCTCGAGATCAAACTCAAGGCCGCCTGGCTGGTCTGCAAGAAGGAATGTATTCCGCAGGAAGGCGATTTTGTCCTGCGCATCCCGGCCCGCAGCTCCACCGGCCTGAGCAGCCAGGCCTTTGCCGCGGCCTTCGCCGCCAGCCCCAAACCGCTGGACGGCGCGGGCAGCCGCATCGATGTCGAGGCGCAGGCGATCCGGGTCTCGCTGGCCGGCCTGCCGGCCAGCCTGCAGGGCAAGACCCTGGCGTTTTTCCCCGAAACCGGCAGCGTGATCGAACCGGGCGCGGCCTGGCAGCAGGCCTGGCAGGGCGCGGTCTGGACCGCGCAGCTTCCGCTGTCGGGCCAGCGCAGTGAAAGCCCGGCACGTATGCCGGTGGTCGTGGCCGCCGACGGCGCCGGCTGGCGTATCGATGTGCCGGTCCGCGGCAACTGGCCGGCAGTGGCCGCGCCGGCCACCATGTCGCCGGCGCTGGAGGCCGCACTCAAGGCCAATGCCGCGCTGGGCGCCGCACCCACCGGCGCCAGCACCGAGCCGCTCGGGCTGCTGGCGGCCCTGCTGGGCGCCTTCCTGGGCGGCCTGATCCTGAACCTGATGCCCTGCGTGTTCCCGGTGCTGGCGATCAAGGTCGTCAGCTTCACCCAGGAAAAAAACCAGGCCGCGCGGCTCGCCGGCGGACTGGCCTATACCGCCGGCGTGTTGCTGTCCTTCGTCGCGCTGGGCGCCCTGCTGCTGGGCCTGCGTGCGGCCGGCGAGCAGCTCGGCTGGGGCTTTCAGCTGCAGAACCCGGCGGTGGTGGCGGCACTCGCCGCGCTGTTCACGCTGATCGGCCTGAACCTGGCCGGTTTGTTCGAATTCGGCAGCGTGCTGCCCAGTCGCGTCGCCAGCCTGCAGGCCGGCAACCCGACCGCCAATTCCTTTCTGACCGGCGTGCTGGCTACGGCCATTGCCTCGCCCTGCACCGCGCCCTTCATGGGCGCCTCACTGGGTTTTGCGCTGGGCCTGCCGGCCTGGCAGGCGCTGGCGGTGTTTGCCGCGATCGGCCTGGGCATGGCCCTGCCTTACCTGCTGGCCAGCGCCGTGCCGGCCGTGGCACGCGCCTTGCCGCGCCCCGGCCCGTGGATGGACACCTTCCGCCGGCTGATGGCCTTCCCGATGTTTGCCACCGTGGCCTGGCTGGTCTGGGTGCTGGGCCAGCAAAGCGGCATCGACGGTGCCGGCGCGCTGCTCGCGCTGCTGGTGCTGATGGCGCTGGTGTTGTGGTCGCTGACCCTGCGCGGCCGGGCACGCATCCTGCTTGCTACGTTTTCAGTAGCGCTTTCCGCAGCAGGGCTGTGGGCTCTGGGCCAGAATGTCACGCAGCCGATGGCCGCTTCAAGCATCGCCGGCGCTTCCCCGGAACGCTGGCAGGCCTGGGAACCGGGCCGGGTCGAGCAGCTAACGGCGCAGGGGCAAAGCGTGTTTGTCGACTTCACCGCGGCCTGGTGCGTGACCTGCCAGTACAACAAGAAAACCACGCTGGCCAACAGCACGGTGCTGGCCGACATGGATGCCAAAAAAGTGGCCTTGCTGCGCGCCGACTGGACACGCCGCGACCCGGCGGTGACGGCGGCGCTGGCGCAGCTGGGCCGCAACGGCGTGCCGGTGTATGTGATTTACAAGCCCGGCAGCGCGCCGGTGGTGCTGTCGGAAATTCTGTCTGTCGATGATGTCCGGGCCGAACTGGCCAAACTGTGATTTCATTTCTTCAAGGAGCTCCTGCCATGTCGAATCCCCCACGTCCCTGCGCCATGAAGCGCCGCACTTTTTCGGCGTCCCTGCTCGCCGCCCCGTGGGCGCTGTCGCTCGCCAGCCCGGCTTTTGCCGCCGCCACGGTCGGCCAGGCCGCGCCGGATTTTTCCGCCACCGACACGACCGGCAAAACCCGCAAACTCAGCGACTACAAGGGCAAGCTGGTGGTGCTGGAGTGGACCAACCCCGGCTGCCCCTTTGTGCAGAAGCACTACAGCGGCAACATGCAGTCGCTGCAGAAGGAGTTTGCCGCCAGGGGGGTGGTCTGGCTGGCGATCAATTCGACCGAAACCGGCAGCGGCGACTACCTGGCCCCGGCCCGACTGGCCAGCTGGCTGGGCGAGAAGCAGGCCGCGCCGACCGCCACGCTGATGGACGAGTCCGGCACGGTCGGCCAGCTTTACGGCGCCAGGACCACGCCACACATGTACATCGTCAGTC
>CALRTF020000246.1:0-6129 GCA_943370985.1 Paenacidovorax caeni | reverse complement strand
ACCATCACCGTCATGACAAAGCGCTGGTTGACCGACATGGTCTGTCCTCAGGCGCGCTGCTCGAATTCCCTGTCCCTGGCACCGATCACCCCGGCGGCCAGGTCGGCCATTTCCCGTGTCAACAGCGCCAGGATGTCCTCCATCGTGACCACCCCCGTCAGCTGGCCCGCGTCGTCGACAATGACCAGCCGGCGCAGCCGGTGCCTGCGCATCAGTGCCACCGCGTCCAGCGCATCCATCCCGGGCGCCGCCCGGACAAGCTCGACGGACATGATGTCTCCGGCGGTGAACACCTCGGGGTCCAGGCCCTCGGCCATCAATGCCAGCACCAGGTCCCTGTCGGTCAGGATGCCGACCGGCCGGCTCCCTTGCGCCGCATCCACCACCACCACCGCGCCGACATGGTGCTTGCGCATCAACTGGGCGGCCACCCGGGCCGGGGTCTCGGGCTCGACCACGGTCACCACGGCGCTTGCAAAGTCTTTCAAACAAGTGGGCATTTTCAGTTCCTTGGGGCTGTCTGGAGGCCTCTTTCTGGCGATACTGCAGCTTAGGCCTTTGACTGCACCTGCAGCCTTGATCCAGCGCAAACAAGCGGGCCGGTCAACCTGCCGTACGCAACAGCCGTTAAACGCAGCAGGCCTATCGCTTTCAACCCACCTGAGGAGCTTCCCTATGTTCAAGAAACTGCTGGCCCTTGTCGCCACCCTGTATGTCGCCGTGGCCTTTGCTGCCGTCGACGTCAACACAGCCACCACGGCCGAACTCGACGGTATCAAGGGCATAGGCCCGGTCAAGTCTGCGCTGATCATGGCCGAGCGCAAGAAGGCGCCCTTCAAGGACTGGAATGACTTCGTGACCCGCGTCAAGGGCGTGGGCACCGACAGCGCCATCAAGTTTTCGGCCGAAGGCCTGACTGTCAACGGCACCAGCTACCGGGCCGGCGGCAAAGCCGAGGTCAAGTCCGATGCAAAAACCGCCAAACCGGTGACCGAAAAAGCCAAGGATGCCGCGGTTGCCACCAAGGACGCTGTCAAGGGTGCGGCCGTGGCCACCAAGGACGCGGCCAAAGAGACCGCCAAGGATGTGAAGACCGCCGTCACCCCCAAAGCCGACACCAAGGCAGAGGTCAAGGCCGAGGTGAAGGCCGGCGCCAAGACCGAGCCCGCCAAAAAGTAAACGCCCCCGCGCTCTACAAACCACCCGCCCTGCGCGGGTTTTTTCATGTCTTTTCGGCCTCCAGCCCCTGTCCCGCCAGCGTAAGCAGCTATCAAAAAGAGAGCGACCTGGAACCGTCCCGGATCAGGAGGCCACGCTGTACCGGGCCACAAAACCGCGGTCGATGCGGTCTTTGAGCTGCCACACCCAGCGCCCTTGCACATGCAGGCCGCCCCAGGCGGCAATCGCCTCATGTCCGCCACAGGAGATCAGGTTCAGCGTGTGAGCGGGTGGCACGTAGGGCAGCAGCGGCTGGCCCTGCCAGGCCGCGCGCAGGTTGGCCAGCAGGGGCGGGCCGGCGCGCACCGCATACACGCCGCTGCGCGGATGCGGCGCATCGATCCGGCTGGCCACATCGCCGGCGGCAAACACATGGGTGTGGCTGCTGCTTTGCTGGAACTGGTTGACGGCGACAAACCCGGCCTCGTCGAGTGCCAGCCCGCTGCCCGCCAGCCAGCCCGGCGCCTGGGCACCGACGGCCAGCAGGGGCGCATCACACGCCAGGCGCGCGCCGCCGGCCAGCTCGATCTCCCCCGCCGACATGCCGACGCAGGCATCAGGCAGCACCGTGATCTGCAGGCGCCGCAGCGCCTCGAGGACCCGGCGCTGCACACCGGCCGGGTAGTTCGAGGCCGGCGGCGGGCCACCGGTCACCAGGCTCACGCGGCCGCCCGGCGGGAAGCCGGGGCCGCCCAGCGCATGGGCTGCGGCCATGGCCAGCTCCAGCCCCGCCGCGCCCGCCCCCACCACCGCCAGGTGGATGGGCCGGCTTTGGCCCAAAGCCGCCACCTGCGGCCACAACTGGCCGAAGGCTTCGATGGGCCGCACAAACAGCGCGTGTTCGCGCGCGCCCGGCATCTGCGCCTCGATTTTTTCGCGGTCCATCACCGGGCCGGTGTTGAGGCTGAGCCAGTCCCAGGTCACGGTCTCACCGCCGGCCAGCGTCACGGTCTTCGCGCCGGCATCGAGCGCCACGCCGCTGCCTTCGATGTAACGCGCAGCGCAACCTGCCAGCAGGCCGGCCAGCGGAATGACACACTGATCGAGCGTGTAGTGCCCGGCCACAAACCCCGGCACCATGCCGGAATACAGCTGGCGCGGATACGGGGCGATCACGGTGATGTTGAGATCGGCCGGGCGGTTGTGCGCCAGGCCCTGCAGCACATGCACATGGGCATGGCCGGCGCCCAGCAGCAGCAGGTGTTTCAGCCCCGGGCGCACATTCGAAGCAACAGTCATGGGGACAGTGTGACATCCCCGACATGACCCAGGCTGCGGCCGGAGGTGTTGTCGGCATCGGCGCCCACCAGCACGGCCTGCAGCGGCGGCACCGCATCACTTTCATGACCGAAGGCACGGCGGAAATCCGCCGCCAGATCGCAGGAATGGGCCACCCACTGGCCCAGGCGCTGCGCGCCGCTGTCCAGCACGATCAAACGCACACGCGCGGTATAGGCATTGGGCAGCAGGGTGCCCGGCGCCAGCGTGCCGTCCCAGACATAACACAGGGTGGCCGAGGGCAGCTTCTCGGCGCTGGCGGCACGCGCCAGCCGCAGCAGGTTGCGCTCGATCAGGCCGAGCCCGTCCAGCGGCATGTCAAACAGCGCACAGACCTTGAGCGGGCTGTCGTCGCCCTCCCGGCGGCGCAGGTCGGCGCCGCGCAGCGCCTCGTCGAGCCGCCAGCGCCAGCGCAACTGCAGCCCGGCCTCGGGCACGGCCGCCGACAAGTCATGCACCAGGTTGCCATAGGATTTGTCGGCCTCGACCTGCAGCACCTTGCGCCCGTCCAGCTCGACCAGGGCGTAACGGGTCAGCGGGATCTTGCCGCCCGGCACGCCCACCACGCGCCACGGGGCCGGCGGCTGCGCGCCGCTGGCCGATGAAAACGCGGCCAGGGCCGGGCCAGGCGTCTGGGCCTGCGCCTGCGTCAGCAGCAGTCCGGCGAGCCACAGCGCCAGCCCGGGCTTCATGTCAGCCCCGCTTCCAGTCGTGGTAACGGCGCACCCATTCGAGCAGGCGGTGCGGCTGGTGCGCGCGTTTCCATTCGCCGGCCGCGTATTTGTTGGCCTCGGCCAGTGTCGGGTAGGTGTGGATGGTCGAGAGGATCTTGTTCAGCCCCAGGCCGTGCCGCATGGCCAGCACATACTCGGCCAGCAGGTCGCCGGCGTGCGTGCCGACGATGGTCACGCCCAGAATCGTGTCCTTGCCCGGCACCGTCAGCACCTTGACAAAACCGCGCGCCTCGCCGTCGGCAATCGCCCGGTCCAGGTCGTCCATGCCGTAGCGTGTCACTTCAAAGGCGATCCCCTTTTCTTTCGCTTCCTGCTCGTTCAGGCCGACGCGCGCCACCTCCGGGTCGATGAAGGTGGTCCAGGGAATCACCGAATAATCGGCCTTGAAGCGCCTGAACTCGCCGAACAGCGCGTTGACCGCGGCATACCAGGCCTGGTGCGCCGCCACATGGGTCAGCTGGTAGGGCCCGGCCACGTCGCCCGCGGCGTAGATGTTGGGGTAGATCGTCTGCAGGTATTCGTTGGTGTCCACGGTGCGCTGCACCGGGATGCCGAGCTCCTCCAGCCCGTAACCCTCCAGCCGCGCAACCCGCCCGACGGCGCAGATCAGCTGGTCAAAATCAAGGCGCAGCTCGCTGCCGCCGTGTTCGACGACCAGCGTTTTTTCGCCGTTCGAACTTTCGCAGCGCAAGGCCTTGTGGCCGGTCAGTACCGACACGCCATCGGCGGCCAGCGCCTGGCGCGCCAGCTTGGACACCTCCTCGTCCTCGCGCAACATCAGGCGCGGCGCCATCTCGACCTGCGTGACCTGCGAGCCCAGCCGGGCAAAGGCCTGCGCCAGTTCACAGCCTATCGGTCCGCCACCGAGGATCACCAGGCGCCGAGGCACCTCGTCGAGTTGCGCGAAGGCTTCCCACAACGTGTCGCTGGTCACATAACCCGCCTCCTCCAGCCCCGGCAAGGGCGGCACCAGCGGCCGCGCACCGGCGGCAATCACGATGCTGCGTGTCGTCAGGGTTTGCGTGCCGCCTTCGTTGAGGCTGACCTCCACGGTCCAGGGGTTGACGATGCGCGCATGGCCCTGCAACACCTCCACCCCCAGGCCGGTGTAGCGCTCCACGCTGTCATGCGGTTCGATGGCACGGATCACCGCCTGGATCCTCTGCATCACCGCCCTGAAACTGAACACCGGCGTGGTGTTGCTCAGGCCATAACTGGCGCCATGACCCATCTGGTGCGCGAGTTTGGCACTGCGGATCAGCGCCTTGGACGGCACACAGCCGTAGTTCAGGCAGTCGCCGCCCATCTTGTGGGCCTCCACCAGCGTGACCTTGGCCTTGACCACCGCGGCGATATAGGCCGTGACCAGGCCGCCTGCACCGGCGCCTATCACGACGAGGTTGCGGTCAAACGACGCGGGGCGCACGCTGGCCCAGCGCGCATACACCTGGCGGCGCCTGAAAAACTGCAGCAGCTTGTTGACCGCCAGCGGCAATAGGCCGAGCAGCACAAAGGAGCCGATCAGCGCCGGCGAGGCAATCGACTGCAGCGAATCGATTTTTGCGATCTGCGTGCCGGCATTCACATAAACCACGGTGCCGGCCAGCATGCCGAGCTGGCTGACCCAGAAATAGGTCCAGGTCCTGATGTGGGTCAGCCCCATCAGCAGGTTGAGCGCAAAAAACGGCACGGCCGGGATCAGCCGCAGCGAGAACAGGTAAAACGCACCCTCTTTCGCGACGCCCTTGTTGATCTCGTCCAGCCGTTTGCCGAAACGGGCCTGGATGCTGTCGCGTAACAGGTAACGCGCCGCCAGCATGGCCAGTGTCGCCCCCAGGGTCGAGGCAAACGACACCACCACGGTGCCCAGCACCAGCCCGAAGCCGGCGCCGGCCGCCAGCGTCATGATGACGGCACCCGGCAGCGACAAGCCGGTGACCGCGACATACAGCGCAAAAAACGCCAGCGTCACCCGGACCGGGTGTTGCTCAAAAACGGCCTGGAAAGACGACTGGCTGTCCTTGAGAAAGGCCAGGCTCAGATAACGGCCCAGGTCCAGCGCAAAAAAGGCGCTGATGCCTGCCAGCAGCAGCACGGCGATGACAAGTTTGCGTGAATTCAAGTCCGTCCCCGGTGTATGTTCTGTATGGATGCAGTCGGATAAAGGCGCTCATTCTTACAAAACCAGGGGTGGCCGTTGTAAGAAATCCCGCCCAACCGCGACCAAAGCATGAAAAGAAGCGGGTTTAACGCGAGGCTAACACTGCTTGCTGAAAATCCGCTCAAAATCGCGGTCTGAGCAGACACCGACCCATCACAAAGGAACCCGCGCATGACCCAGGCACTGGTAGGCATCATCGGAGGCAGCGGCCTCTACCAGATGGACGCCCTCGACAACGCGCAGGAGCATGGGATGGACACGCCTTTCGGCGCGCCTTCCGACGTGCTGGTGACCGGCACCGTCCACGGTGTTCCGGCCGTGTTTCTGGCCCGGCACGCGCGCGGCCACCGCCTGCTGCCTTTCGAGGTGCCCTACCGCGCCAACATTTATGCGATGAAGCAGCTCGGCGTGCGTTACATCGTCTCGGTGTCGGCCGTCGGTTCGCTGCGCGAGGAGTTCAAGCCGCTGGACATGGTGCTGCCCGACCAGTTCATCGACCTGACCAAACGCCGCGACAGCACGTTTTTCGGCCAGGGCGCGGTGGCCCATGTGTCCATGGCGCAACCGGTCTGCCCCGCCGCCGCCGGCCTGCTGGGGCGCGCGGTGCGCAGCGTGCTGGCCGCTGATGCCTCCGGCCACGGTGTCAGCCTGCACGAAGGCGGCAGCTATGTGTGTATCGAGGGGCCGCAGTTCTCCAGTCTGGCCGAATCGCACTGGTACCGCAGCATGGGCGCCGGC
>CALRTF020000245.1:0-6133 GCA_943370985.1 Paenacidovorax caeni | reverse complement strand
TCTTGGTTTGGCTCCATGAGCAACTCCGTTGGATATATGCGCCCCGGAACGGGGCGAACTTTGAATTGAAGGTCGGGCCGGCGAACTGCCGCCCGACGGGAAGCCCCCGCGAGGGGGGCTCCTGCTTTCTTATTTCGCGAGGAAGCCGGCTTGTTTCATCAACTCGCGATGCCGGTTTTCGGCGCTACCGAGCCATTTGGTGAACTCGTCGCCGGTCAGGGCTGTCTGGTTGAATGCGCCGGTTTCCATGTAGGCTTTCCAGTCAGGCGTCGCCCGGACCTTGGCAAACATGTCGAGGTAAAAGTCCACCTGCTCCTTGGAGACGCCAGGCGCCATGAAGATGCCGCGCAGCATGGTGTAGTCGGTAGGAACGCCGGCTTCCTTGCAGGTCGGAATGTCGGCCCACGACTGGGTGTCGGTCACCTTGGTTTTGTAGGTCATGCGCTTTTCATCGAACACGCACAGGGCGCGCAACTTGCCCGCGCGCCACTGGGCAACAGCCTCGATCGGGTTGTTCACTGTGGAGTCCAGGTGCTTGCCCACCAGTTGCACGGCCACTTCGCCGCCGCCCTTGTAAGGGACGTAGATGAACTTCGTGCCAGTGGCCTGCTCGATGCCAACGGTGATGATCTGGTCTTCCTGCTTGGAGCCGGTGCCGCCCATCTTGATTTTGCTCGGGCCGGCCGCCTTGACGGCAGCCAGGTAGTCCTTGGCGGTTTTGTGCGGGCTCTCGGCGTTGACCCACAACACGAACTGGTCGAGCGCCAGCATCGACACCGGCGTCATGTCGCGCCAGTTGAACGGCACGCCTGTGGCCATGGGGGTCGTGAACAGGTTGGACAGGGTGATGATGATCTTGTGCGGATCACCCTTGGAGCCCTTGACCTCAAGAAAGCCCTCGGCGCCGGCGCCGCCGGACTTGTTCACCACGATCAGCGGTTCTTTCATCAACTTGTGCTTGATGATGATGCCCTGGATCAGCCGGGCCATCTGGTCAGCGCCGCCGCCTGTGCCGGCCGGGACAACGAACTCGACCGGTTTGGTGGGTTCCCAGGCAGCGTGAGCCGGAACGGTTGCCAATGCCATCGCTGCGATTGCGCCCGTCGCGGCCGTTGCCAGGCTGCTCTTGATCATTGCGAGTCTGCTTTTCATTGCGTTGTCTCCTGTGTTGGGTAATTGAAATGGAAGCTGGAATTTCTTGATGATTCCCTGGCTGGAACGTATCACATCGGTATGGTCTTACCAACCGGTTCAAAACTTCTTGACGGGGGTCAAGTTTGCCGAACTTTCGGGGGACGCTAGGGTTTGTCCGGGGGGTGCGCCTGCCCATTCAATGCAACCGATAGCGTTACTCCCTAGGCGAAATTTCTTATGCCGGCGGTAGGATGAATTTGGGGCTCGGCTACATCGTGCACCGAATTGAAGAATAAATAAACTTTTACAAAAAAGAGGCAAGCCCATGAATACGCGACTCCTGCTGATTCTTTTGTTGCCATTTGCATCCGCCGCACATGCGCAGTCGTGCGAAGGGGGGCTGTACCTCAATCCACAAGTCATTCGTGGGGAGGGCTCATCGCAGACCGAGAGCGCCCTGCGGGAGCTGATCGATTTTGTGCGCCCGACCGGTCTGTCGGTTGCGCCCGTCCTGAACATCCGCGAAACACAGGATGTGCTCAACGCCATCAAGAAGCCGGTGCCGCCTTGCTGGGTTTATGGCAATCCCGTGGTGGGACTGGCATCGGCTTACCGGCCGGTGGCCATCAATGTGGACCCGATCCAGTCGGCCGTGCTGATCCTGGCGGACATCGGGACAGTGAAGGACGGCAAGCCGGTGGACCTGAAGTCCTTGCCGCCCGAGCAACAGGCCAAGGTCCTGGCAAAGCTCAAGACGACCAGCTGTTTCGGCATGAAAAGCGGTGTCACCACCTCGCTGGTGAAGGCCGAGAAATTCTGTGGGACGGTGGTGGAGGTGATGCCGCAACAGGGCCTGGGCCAGAGCTACCTGCCCACCAAGGCCGCTTTCCACTGGCAGGCGGACAGGTGGGTCGGACTGATCACGCGGCTGCAGTCGGCCCAGTCGGCCACCATGAAAAACCATCACGGCACGGATGAGCGCATCCACATGGCCCAGCTGGTGGTGGTGCCCGCGACCAATGCCAGCTGGGGGTATGGGTTGTACGTCCATCCCGGCGCACCCGCGGAAGCCGTCAAGAAGGCGACAACCCAGTTCACGTCGCTGAAAACGGCCAGCCCCTTGCTGCTCAAGGCCCTGGATCTTGGCGCCAAGTACGAGTTTGCAACACCTTCCGATGCGACCGTTCAGGCGATGAGACAGTCCCTCGCCACCGAGCCCTGACCGCCCGGCAGCTCAGGCGGCGAGTTGCAGCCGCACCTGGCCGCTTTCTTCCTGGATGGTCCGGGCAAGCAGCTTGACCAGCGCATAGAGGGTGTCGATGTGTGGTGTCGGTGTTTGCGTCAACCGGCCCAGTTCCACCACCGAGCCCACCAGTGCGTCAATTTCCGGCGCGCGTCCGGCCTCGATGTCCTGCAGCATGGACGTTTTGTGTTTGCCCACCTTCTCGGCGCCCGCGATGCGTTTTTCCAGTGTCACGCGAAACGTGATCCCCAGCTTGTGGGCAACGTCCTGGGCTTCGCGCATCATGTTGGCAGCCAGCTCGCGCGACAGCGGGAACTCGCAGATGTCCTGCAGTGTCGAGTGCGTCAGGCTGCTGATGGGGTTGAAAGTCAGGTTGCCCCAGAGCTTGAGCCAGATTTCGGAGCGGATGTTGTCCAGCACGGGGGCCTTGAAACCAGCGTTGGAAAAACACGCTGAAATGCGCGTCACCCGTTCGCTGGCCGTGCCGTCGAGTTCGCCCACCGGGAAGCGGTCTCCCTCGATATGCCTGACCACACCCGGTGCCACCAGTTCCGATGCCGGATATACCACGCAGCCGATCACGCGCTGTGGCGGGATCCTGTCGGTCAGCAGGCCCGTCGGGTCGACGCTGTGCACCTGGCTGCCCTCCAGCGGTCCGCCGTGTTTGTGAAAATACCAGTACGGGATGCCGTTCTGCATGGTCACCACGGTGGTGTGCGGTCCGAACAGTCGGGGCAGTTCGTTGGCCACGGCTTCAACCTGGTGCGCCTTCATCGCGAGAATCACCATGTCCTGGGGACCTGCCTCGGCATAGTTGTTGGTGGCCTTGACGCCGGCGGCGACATGTTCGCTGCCGTCGGCCATGATGAGTTTCATGCCGTTCCTGCGGATGGCGTCCAGGTTGGCGCCCCGCACGATGAAGGTCACGTCTTCGCCGGCCAGGGCCAGTTTCACGCCCACGTAACCGCCGATGGCGCCTGCGCCAATGATCGCGATCTTCATACCCGTTCTCCCCGAAAAATGTTATTCAAAACGGTTGCTGAGCCTGCCGATACCGGCAATCTCCACCGCGATGGTGCTTCCCGGCTTCATCGATCCCACGCCCACTGACGTGCCGCACAGGATGATGTCGCCGGGGTAAAGCGTGATGTCCTGGGATATCAGGCTGACCAGCTGTTGCACTGAAAAGCGCATGTCGCTGATCGGGTAGTCCTGGCGAACCTCGCCGTTGAGCAGGGTCCTGACCACCAGTTTTGCCGGATCCAGCCCGGTGGCCACCACCGGACCGAAGGGGCAGAAGGTGTCGAAACCTTTGGCCCGCACCCATTGGGCAAACGACGCATCGCGGTTCAGGATGTCCGCAACCGTCACGTCATTGGCGCAGGTATAGCCGAACACATGGCCGAGGGCCTCGCGCTCGGGGACCTGCTTGCAGGTTTTGCCGATGACAATTCCCAGCTCGCCTTCGTAAACCACCTTGCCATCGCAGGGCGGCTTGCGGATGGTGCCGCCTGGCTGGAGGTAGGAGTTGGGCGATTTGATCAGGTACAGGGGTTCGCTGGGCACGGGCAGACCCAGCTTTTCGCCCAGCGCGTGGAAGTTGTTCCAGAGCGCGATGACCTTGGTCGGCTCAACCGGCGTCAGCAACTCGATGCCGGCCAGCGGCACCAGGCGCTGGGTCGGAATCGCCCGAATGAACATGTCGCCTTCGCAGACCCGGACCTGATCGCCCTGCAGGATGCCGAAGCGAACGCTCTGGTCTTCCCGGAACCGTACCCAGTGATTTGTCATCCCGTTCTTTCAGCCGAGGGCGCTGGACGCCGTCCGGTGTGCCGATGCACCCGATGCGGCGTTGTGCCGCGGGGCGGCGGACATGTGCGCCTGGCTGGCCCAGCCGGCGGGTGCGGGCTGGGCCTGGCGAGCCATGTTGGCGTAACAACGGGCCTGGGTGGTCTCGATGGCGCCGACCAGAAAATCAGATTCGTAAGCGCGCAGCAGGTGCGACTGCTCGGTTTCCAGGTACACGCGCACGCCATCGCGGCCATGGGCCTGCAGGCGGGCGTAGGTGGCGGCATCCCAGTACCAGGTCAGACCCAGTTCCTCGAACGCGGCGTTGTAGGCGTGACGGTGTGCTTCGGCGGCCTGGCCGGCAGCGGTCTGGGAAAGCAGGGCATTGAGCATGGCGATCTCCTGGTGATGTGCGATCTGGTCAGAGTGACGGCGCTTTTTGCGCCGGGCTTGACGCAAATGTAGGCAGGAAAGATGATTAGCGATAGTAAAAGTATTTGATACTATTGATAATGGATAAGTTATAGATGAGGCCCCATGAAAAACGCGACATTGCGCCAGCTCAAGGTTTTCGAGTCAGTGGCCCGGCACCTGAGCTTTTCGCGGGCTGCCGAGGAGATGCACCTGTCGCAACCCGCGGTCTCCATCCAGGTCAAGAAACTGGAAGACCACGCCGGCCTGCCGCTGTTCGAGCAACTCGGTAAGAAAATCCATCTCACACCGGCGGGCGTGGAGATGCTGCATTCGAGCCGGATCATCATCCAGCAGTTCAAGGAGGTCGAAGAGGCCATGGCGCAATTCAAGGGCGTGGCCGGAGGAAAACTCAACGTGGCCGTGATCAGTGCCGGCGACTACTTCCTGCCGAGACTGCTGGTGGAGTTTGCGCGGCGCCATTCGGGCGTCACGCTGGATTTCGGTGTCTGCAACCGCGAAGAGCTGCTGAGCCAGCTGGGCGACAACCTGACCGACCTGGCCATCATGGTACGGCCACCGCTGGGCCTGGACACCGTGAGCGAGGCGTTTGCGCCCCATCCCTATGTGGTGGTGGCGGCCCCCGACCACCCGCTGGCGAGCAAGAAACGGATTGCGCTTTCGCGCCTGGCGCGTGAGCCATTTGTGGTGCGGGAAAAGGGTTCCGACACCTGGAACTCCATGCAAGAGGGTTTCGGCGTCCATCTGGCCGATCTCAATATCGCCATGGAGATCAAGAGCACGGAAACCATCAAGCAGGCGGTGATGGCGGGCATGGGGGTGAGTTTTCTGTCGGCACACACCATCAGCCGCGAGTTGCAGGTCTGCAGCCTCAGTGTGCTCGATGTGCAGGGCTTTCCGCTGATGCTGCACTGGTATGTGGTGCACCGGCGCAACAAGCGGCTGACCCCCGTGGCCCAGGCTTTCAAGAGCTTTCTGATGAGCGACGGCGGGGCGCTGATCGAGCAGACCATCGGCTACCGGCCCAGGCAGGCGCCGGCCCGCAGCAAAAAATGAGCCGGGTCAGACGGCCGCGCTGAAGAGCCGGCGTTCGCGCGCGAAGTCCGCCGCATTCATTTTGGCGCCGCCTTCGGGCTTGAGCTTGAGCACCTCGATCTGGCCGCCGTGCGAGTTGATCAGCACACCCGATTCCGTCAAGCCGGCAATCTCCCCGGGTTTGCCGCGCACCGCTGCAAAACGTGGCACCGGGTGTTTGCGGCAGTCATACAGCCAGACACGGCTTTCGCCCATCATGGTCCAGGCGCCCGGTGCCGGGTTGCAGGCGCGGATCAGGTTGTAGACCTGGTCGACATGGTTGGCCCAGTTGATGCGCGACTCTTCCTCGTGGTACCAGCCTTCGTAGCTGGCCTGCGACTCGTCCTGGGCGCGCTCCTCGTGGCGGCCTGAGGTCACCAGGTCGGCGGCCTCGAGCAAGGCTGCCACACCCATGGGGAACAACTTGTTGAAGTAAAGCTCGCCAAGGGTTTCGTCGGGCCC
>CALRTF020000244.1:0-6146 GCA_943370985.1 Paenacidovorax caeni | reverse complement strand
GCTCGCCGGCATCCTGCCTTCCATGGCAGCCGTCGCCGGCTACCCTGTCAAACCTCTGCGAATGGTCGTGGGTTTCGCTCCCGGCGGTGGCAACGACGCGCTTGCCCGCATCATTGCACAGAAGCTGACCCTCAGCCTGGGCAAGCCGGTGGTTGTCGACAACCGGCCCGGCGCGGCCGGCACCATCGGGGCCAACTTTGTCGCCAAGGCGGAGCCGGACGGCCACACACTGCTGCTGGGCTCGGTCAGCAATCTCGTCATCGGCGCGAGCACCATGGCGCGCATGCCTTTCGACGTCGAGAAAGACTTCACGCCTGTCGTCCTCACCGCGCGCATGCCGCTCGTGCTCGTGGTGCAGCCATCGCTGAAGATCAACTCTGTGACCGAACTCGTCGCGGCCGCGAAAGCCAAGCCCCAGACACTCACCTATGCTTCCGGCGGCAACGGCGTCGCGAACGACCTGGCCGGCGGCCTGTTCAATCAGATGACGGGCGCCGACATCAACCACATTCCCTATAACGGGGACGGCGCCGGCATCGCCGCGCTGCTCGGCGGCCAGGTGTCGATGATGTATGCAGTGCTGCCTGCCGCGGTGCCCCACATCCGCACTGGTGCGCTCAAGGCGCTGGCGGTCGATCTTGGCAAGCGCGCCGCGTCGCTGCCCGATGTGCCGACTTTCGCGGAAGCGGGCTTGCCCGGCTATGAAATCAATCTGTGGAACGGCATCCTCGCCACGGGCGGCACGCCGCCCGACGTGGTGCAGTACCTGCACGACGAAATTCTCAAGATACTCGACATGCCAGATGTCAGCCAGCAAATGAGAACGCTGGGCTTCGAGCGTGTCACGCCATCGCGGGAAGATTTCGCTGCGCTGATCAGGGCCGACGGTGCAAAATGGCCTCCGCTGGTGAACAAGCTGGGCCGGCGTGGCAATTGAACGACAACACACCAAGCAGGACCAGGCCATGGATCCCATCAATAGCATCGCGACGCGCGAGGGCGTGCAAATCTTCTACCGCGAGGACTATTTCGGGCCGCCCTGGCTCAAGGACAGCGCGGAGGTGGTGGTGCTGCTGCACGGAATCGCCGAGTCCTGCAGCGTGTGGTATGCGTGGATCGGGACGTTGGCCACGAAGCGGCGCGTGATCAGCTTCGATTTTCCCGGGCATGGGCGCTCCGCCGTCGGCACCGATGTGCCCTATGACTGGTCGCCTGAGCGGCTTGCTTCCGATGCGCGGCAACTGATCGACGCGCTCGGCATCAAACGCTTCCATCTCGTTGGCGCCAAGTACGGCGGGAGCGTCGCGGTCCTCTATGCAGCACTAAACCCCGACCAAGTCATTTCGCTGTCAGTCGTCTCCGGCCCGGTGCAGGTGGCGGGTTCGCCAGGCGCCACCACCGTACGCGAGTCGATCACTCGCGTGCAATCCGCGGGCCTGCGCACCTGGGTGGAGGAAAGCATGGACAGCCGGCTTGGCGCCGACGTGCCCGCCGCACAGCGCGCATGGTGGATCGAGCTGATGGCCTCCACGGACCAGCGAGCCGTCATGCAATGTCTTGACGTGTTCTCCCGGCTTGATCTGCGGGCCAGTCTGCCCCGGATCACCGCACCGACAATGTTCCTGACGGCCAAGGGGAATTCACTCATGGCGCTGGAAGGCTTCAAAGCCTGGGCGCAGGCGGTTCCGCAAGGCCATCTGGTGGTACTCGACGCTAGCTGCTACCACCCGGCTGCAGTGAAACCGCTGGAATCCGCCGCCGCAGTGCTGGCGCACATCGAAGGCGCATCAGCCAGCTGAAACCGCTATTCGAGTGGCGGCAAATGGAGGCAGGCAATGCCCGGTATGTCATCTGGCACGCGCGGATAACGCGTCAGCACCTGAGGGTCATGGCCTGGCACCACATGCTGCGGGGAATCGGCGGCAGCAATCAGGCGCCGGTGGCCTTCGAGCATGTCGGCGACGTTGTAGACGATGGGGAACGGCTGCTCGCGCTCGAAGTTCTCGTAGAAGTGGCTGGCGTCGGAGGCCAGCACGACCCAACCGCGCCGCGTTCGGACACGCACTGACTGCAGCCCACGCGTATGGCCACCCATCAGCAACAACTCTATCCCCGGCGCCAGGACCGTGTCCCCGGAATGGAATACCACCCTGTCGGCATAGACCTTGCGGACGAGGTCGACCACGTCGTCGACTGCATAGGCGTGGCGCAAGACGCTGTGGCACATGCAACGGCCGGTGGCGTAGTCCATCTCCGCGTCCTGCACGTGGAACCGGGCGGCGGGCAATTTCGGCAGGTTGCCGGCATGGTCGTAATGCAGGTGCGTGAGGATCACGTCTTCCACCGTGTCCGGGTCGACACCCAGCACCCGCAGCGCATCGATCGGGCAGCGGTCGAGCACACGGTTGCGAACCAGGGCTGTCTCGGCGCTGAAGCCGGTGTCCACAAGCACGGTGCGCGCGGGTGAGCGCAGCAACCAGACAAAGTAGTCGAGTGGCATCGGCACGTCATGCGAGTCCTGGGCGATGAAGTTGTCGCCCCGTTTGCGCGGCATGGTGCCGTAGCGTATCGCAAAGACTTCGTACTCTTCGCTGCTGCTGCTGTCTGTCATGTGCGGGGCTCCCATCACACGCCGATCGGCTTGCGCTTTTTGAGGCCGAGGATCTCACGCGCTTCATTGGGCGTCGCCACGCGCCCGCCCAAGTCGTTGATCATGCGGACTCCCTTGGTAACAAGCGCCGCGTTGTCGGGCGCGAGCACGCCGCGTTCGAGGTAGATATTGTCTTCCAGACCAACGCGCACGTGACCGCCCCGCAGGAACGATTGCGCGAGCATCGGAAAAGCCCAGCGGCTGATGCCAAAGGCACCCCACTGGCAGCCCGGCGGCAGCATCGAGGAAAGATACGCCATTGTGTCCGGTGTGGCTGCAGCGGCATACTTCACACCGAGTACCAGCTGGAAAAATCCAGGTCCGGCAAGCGTCCCTTCGTCCAGCAACTCGCGCGCCAGGCGGATGTCGCCACTGTCAAAGATTTCCAGCTCGGGGAGCGTGCCTGCCTCTTGGATCAGTGCAGCCATTGTGCGCACCGTGGGAGCGGTGTTGATGGTTGTGCCGATGCCCGAGCACATCGTATTGAAGTCCAGACTGCAGATCTCCGGACGCAGCGCGACCACGTGCTCGACACGCCGCTCTGGGCGCTGGAAGTTCGTCCCCGGGCCCGCGACCGCCGGGTCGTCTGTCCCCGGCACAAAGCGCCCGCCCACGCCCGCAGTCAGGTTGATGACCACATCCACGTCGCTCTCGCGTACACGCTCGACCACTTCGCGGTAATGGTCCAGTTCCATGCTTCCACGTCCGTCTGGATAACGCACGTGGATATGGGTGACGGATGCGCCCGCCCGGGCCGCACCTATGCAGGCATTGGCGATCTGTTCGGGTGTGCAAGGCAACCCCGGATGTTGCTGGAGTGTGGTGCCGGCGCCGGTGACCGCACAGGTAAGGATGGTGGGATTCGTCATGCGCGCCTTACTCTATCGTCGGGATTTTTGCGTCGTCGACGACCTTCTGCCACCGGGCGATGTCGTCGGCGGCGATCTTGGTGAACTGCGCCGGCGTGCCGCCCACGGCGACGACCCCGGAAGCGGCCAGGCGCTCCCTGACGTCCGGCAGTTTTGCGATCCGGGCCACCTCGTCAGCCCACTTGGCGACGAGTTGAGGTGGCATGTTGGCCGGCCCCATGAAGCCCATCCACCCACCCACGGCGAAGTCCGGAAACGTTTCGGCAACGGACGGCAGGTTCGGCATCGCCTCGATGCGCGTTGGGCTGGTGGTGGCTATCACGCTGACCTTGCCTGCCCTGATCAGGGGCATCAGCAGGAACAGGGTGTCAATGGTGAAGCTGGATTCACCCGTCATCACTGCCGTCGTGGAGGCGGAGCTGCCCTTGTAGGGCACATGCGTCACGTCAATCTTCGTCCTCGACTTGAAATACTCACCGGCGAGATGAATCATGGTCCCTGGGCCCGAGGAGGCGTAGTTGAGTTTGCCAGGATCCTTTTTCGCCATGGCGACCAGGTCCGCCACGTCCTTGACGTTGAGTCCGGGATGCGTCGTCAGCACGAAAGGCAGTGTGCACACCTGGCTGAGGTAGGTGAAGTCTTTCAGGGTGTCGTAGGGCAGCTTCTTGTACAGGGCCGGGTTGGTCACCGCGCTGGTGGCCGCGAATACGATGGTGTAGCCATCCGGCTTGGACTTGGCTACATGGTTCAGCCCGATCGTGGTTCCGGCGCCCGGCTTGTTCTCGATCACCACGGGCACCCCCCACGCTTCGCTGATCTTCTGCGTGAAGATGCGCGCGATCGGGTCGGTCGCCCCGCCCGGTGGGAATGGAACCACTACGGTGATGGGGCGATTCGGATACGCCTGGGCCATGGCCGGGGCCGCTGCAACCAAAACACCCAGGCCGGCGAGGGCCGTCTGGGCGGCGGCCGTTAATACCCGGCGCCTGCTGGCAAGTTTAAACATGGTCTGTCTCCTTTAAATTGATAAGAGGGATCGCTCAACGTCCGTCACGGCTTCACTGGGACGAAGTGACCCCGGCATCCTTCACGACCTTGCCCCATTTCCCGTGTTCACTGGCCATGAATCGCCGGAAATCGGCAGGTGTGGGACTGGTCGATATTTCGACGGCTGCGGCCGCCAGTGTGCTTTTCACCGCGTCTGTCTTGATGACAGCCATGACGGCTTGATGAAGCCTGTCAATCACCGGCTGCGGGGTTTTGGCGGGAGCGAGCATGCCGATCCAGTTGACCGCCACGAAGTCCGTCAGGCGTTGTTCGACGCCTGTAGGCAGCTCGGGCAGGAATTCGGATCGGCGTTCACTGGCCATGGCGATACCACGCAGGCGGTTGGCCTTGACGTGCGCGTACACCGCCGGCAAATCCATGATCACCCCGTCCACATGACCTCCCAGCGCATCCGTCACCGCAGGAGTCGCGCCGTTGTAAGGCACATGCACAATGCGCGTGCCCGGCGCCGCGCGCTTGAGCAATTCAATCGAGAGGTGCGGCAGGCCACCGGCGCCCGCCGAGGCCAGCGTCAGATCTTTCTTCCTGGCCAGTTCCAGCAGTTCCGCCAGGTTTTTGGCCGGGATGCCTGGATGCAGTGCCAGCGTCTCAGGCGTGATGCCCAGGACGGTAACAGGTGAGAAGGCCTGCAATGCGTCGTAGGGAATGCTGGCATTGGTGTGGGGAGCGATCACCAGCGGACTCGCGCTGGTCACGAGCAGCGTGTGGCCGTCTGGCGCCGATCGGGCCACGTGGTTGCTGGCAATCACCGCAGCGGCACCAAGCCGTGTCTCGACCACCACCGGCACCCCGAGCAGTTGCGAGAGCGGCTGCGCGATGGCCCTGGCAATGATGTCGTTGGAGCCGCCTGCCGCGAACCCGACCACCAGCGTGATGGGCTTGGTGGGATAGTTGGCTGGCTGGGCGTGGGCGGGGGACACCAGCAGCGTGCCCGCACACCCGAAGGCAGTCGCCGCCAACACCAGGCGCCGACGAAAATAGTCAGACATGCGGTCTCCTTTTTTGATATGCATGGTTTTCATCGAGCACCCCGGATGAGGACTTGCGAAACGTCGTCCAGGCCTGCCGTGTCCAAGCACATGTCGAGCAGATCGTCTGAACGCCGCTCACCCAGCACGGGGTTCGCCTGCGCGCGAAACTTATGCGCCAGCTGCTCATCGCTCATGGGGTTGGTGACGCTTCCGATCGCGTTGTTGGTGAACCGCTGCACCACCGCGCCGCTACGCAGCGTGATGCTCACGACTGCCTGGTTGCTGGAAAGGGCTGGATCGGCCATCGCCTCTGAACGCTCCTGCAGGGCGCGGACCATGGGGTCCTGCACGCATTGCTCGCTGCCCTGCTCGATGCCCGCCACACGGTGGACCAGCGCAGCCGCGGTCCAGTGGTAGAGGCTGACTTGGGCGTCGAAGGCGGTCAGCGGCAACTTGCGCCACGTCAGCGTCAGGGCATCGGGGTGCACGCGCATCTCGATGCGCTCGATCTGGTCTGGTGCGACATGCGGCTGCTCCGCCAGCCACAGGCAAGCGTCGATCGCGGGGTGGATGACGATGCCGCAGGGG
>CALRTF020000243.1:0-6175 GCA_943370985.1 Paenacidovorax caeni | reverse complement strand
GTGATTGGCCTCATCACCCCGTGGAACTTTCCCATCGCAATTCCTGCATGGAAGACTGCCCCCGCGCTGGCTTATGGCAACTGTGTGATCCTGAAGCCGGCTGACCTCGTTCCTGGCTGCGCGTGGGCATTGGCGGACATCATCAGCCGCAGCGGTATCCCTCCAGGTGTGTTTAACCTGGTGATGGGCCGAGGCAGCGTCATCGGCGATCCCTTGGTAAATCACCCTGACATTGACGCTATCAGCTTCACCGGTTCGCAAAGTCTAGGCGGTCGTATTGCCCAGCAATGTGCACTCAGTCTCAAAAAAGTACAACTTGAGATGGGTGGCAAGAACCCCCAAGTTGTTCTCGACGATGCGGACCTCTCACAGGCTGTCGAGCTCTGCGTCCAAAGTGCGTTCTTCTCTACCGGTCAGCGCTGCACAGCATCGAGCCGATTAATCATCACCGAGGGCATTTATCCTCGATTTCTTGAAGCGATGAAGAAACGAATGGCTGCACTGAAGATTGGTGATGCCCTGGCGGCCGGGACCGACATTGGTCCGGTGTCTTCCCAGGCCCAACTTGAACAGGATCTGAGCTACGTGAACATCGGGCTGGAAGAAGGTGCCGTGCTGGTGGCGGGTGGCCAGCGCGTGACGCGCAGCACGGATGGTTTTTACATGGCGCCAGCGCTGTTGACCGACACCACCGCGGCCATGCGCATCAATCGTGAAGAAGTGTTCGGCCCCGTGGCCAGCATCATCCGGGTTAAGGGTTACGAAGAAGCGCTGGCTGAGGCCAACAATACCCCGTTTGGCCTGTCGGCTGGCATCGCCACGACTTCGCTCAGGCACGCGACCCACTTCAAGCGCCATAGCCAAGCCGGCATGGTGATGGTGAACCTGCCCACCGCCGGTGTCGACTATCACGTGCCGTTTGGTGGCAGCAAGGGATCGAGCTATGGATCGCGGGAGCAGGGGCGCTATGCGCAGGAGTTTTTCACGACTGTGAAAACAAGCTATATCGGCAGCTGAGTCCTCGACGGAGACTTTTACACCGTCAAAACTCAGTCAAGCGGGCCGAGGCCTGTTTCCCGCCAGTACTCTGCGCTTTTCCGATCCCGAAACCCGTTGTGCTCATACCCAGGTTGCAAGGTATCCTGAGATACAAACTGATACGGCGAGAGCAGGTTGACCGTTCTAGGCATACGTCTTTGAGTTGACATTGGGCGGAATGTCAACGCCAGCTGCCAACTGCGCGGCAATCGTTACCGAGAGGAGATCTTCGAAACATAAGTACGCCTTGAATGAGAGATCCAGATTACTACCGGGATAGAGACCGGGAACGGTGTTGATCTCAAGGTAGACCGGCTCATCCCGGTCGATATAAAGTCAAACTTGGCCGGACCGCTGCATGCGAGGCGCGCATAAATTGTTTCAGCCTGCTGCCGGACCAGAGAACCAACCTCCCCGGTAACAACACTGACCGTCGGTTTGCCCCCCTTCCCAGTTTGAGGTCGGTATCGTCGAAGTTTTTCCCGGCAGGGAGGTTGAAGATGATGGGATCACCGACCACAATCCCATCCTCTGTGCGAATCACACCGACGGTGCCAAGTGGCCCCTCGACGAATTCCTCGACTCGCCATCACTGATGGTCCTCTCGGGGAAGATCAGCAATGCCGCGCAGTAGGCCATCCCTATCGGGCATAAATTGCATACCAAGGCTATCACCCTCGTCGACCGGTTTGAGGATGAACCCTGCGCCGGGTCGGGACAGCAAATCCTGCCCTGCACTGGAGACGTCGGGCACCATGAAGCCGTCTGGCACCCGGCATCCCAGTCGCGGAGAAGGCTAAGAAACAGACCTTTATGCATTCCTATGGCCGACGGGAGGACCCCGCCCCGAGGATGGGAGGCCGACAATCGTTAGAAATCCCTGAAATGTTCCGTCCTCTCCATGACGCCCCCCGTACAGTACGTTGAGCTCCGAAAAACTGCGCGGTTATTCTTCGGATCTGTCGGAATGAGTAGCCGAAATTTTAGCGTGTTGAGCAGACTCTGGGAGCTGGACGTTTAAGCATAAGCTTGCTTAACTTGACAGAAATTGAAGTTCGGGACAGCAAGGTGGATGTACTCGCTCCTACATTCTTGTTCAGAATCAACAAGTTGAGAGGGCTGTCAATTTCCGCGCTTCTTATGGTTCAAAAATGGAAAATTGGTACTTATATGGTTAACTCGCCCGTTCATAACGGCTTCGATCCCGGAAGTTAAGCGCTCCTTATGCTTAATTTCCGGCGTACATCCGCTTAATTTGACAGTTGTCTTTCCGAGCAAGATGCGAGAGGATGAAAGCTGTGACTCAGTAGCGGAGAACCAAGTGCAAATCAAGGCCATCGAACCAATGAGCGTCGTTCACCAAATCAGGTGTGATCGATGCGGTAAAGAAGCCGAGCGTGGCGAGATCGACTTCTCGCGAATGAGGTCTCTCGGTTTCGACGCGGGCTACGATTCGGTGTTTGGCGATGGAAATCGGGTTGAACTTGATTTGTGCGAACCCTGTTTCCGGGACGCCTTGGGCGCCTGGCTGCGAGTAAGGGCGCCTGCCGATACACCTTTGGCAAACATGCTTGCAGCTTTCAAGCCCGAAGTTCACGGCGGAGAGTTTCCTCCGGTCAAAAAGTGAGGACTGCTGCCGGCGAGGGGCCGGTAACGCGAGGGGGTTTGCAGATTTGGGTAGGAGTCAGGACCTCGTCAACTAAGCGACGCTGCTTTCCTCAAATCGCCCCGCGGCATCGGCTCTCGTTGTGCTCTCCTGTGGTGTATCAGTAGGTCCAGCTGTGGGAGCATTCCCGCACTGTGGAGATCACGCGCAACCTAGTTGAGAAGGTCTTGAAATTGTGCGTCAGAAGCCCCACAGCGGATCGTTACGCCAAGGCGAAACCGTGGTATCTGTAAATCCTGCGGCAGTTTGAATATGTACAAGAGGCTCAGATTGGATCGCTTGTTGCACCCGTGCCAGCCATTGGTTTTTCGGATCTACGGACTTGAGAAGTATTGCTGTGACCGCCAACAGACTTCTAAGGTCATCTAGGACCGGAAAAAACAAATGATTAACCGTCGCGTCGGATGCAGGCAGCGGGGCAAAAGGGAATTTCCGACCCGTAATCCGCGCCTGATGAGCACAACGGTTGCGGAAAACGCTTAAAGAATGGAACCAGTTTTGAAGAACCTGGTGGTCAATTCGTTTTCCACTGGGGTACGTCCAGAAGGAGGAGATTTCCTTTTGCAGCGCTACCTCTAGATCGTCATAGATAAATGCCCATGTGCGGAAAGTTGCGCACTCAGCGATCATCCATCCCGGAGGCATGGCGGGATCTGTGTATTTCGCGTAATAGCTCCCGATGAAATCATGCATATGAGTCGCTTGCTTGCGTTTCTGCGTACTCGTATCAAAATCTGCTGCTTTAGCCAGTGCCTCTACGCTGTCAGTATGTCTTCCAGGTTTAAACGCTGCGGACTTAAGGGGCCAATGCGGCCCCAGTTTCCTGCAGAGATGGTCAGAAATGCTGGTCCTCATAGCGACCTCGATCTGACCAAGCGCTTCCGAACTTAGAGACCGAATCGCCGAGTCAAGCCGATAGAGGGCCAATATTTTTTCGAGTGAAGCGCCTGGAAGAAATTGATGCTTTTTCCATCCATTCGTGGTTTGAAAAGGCAACATGTATCCGGTCAATCGGTAATAGCCGATTGTCCTGAACGCCTCGTAAGCTTGTTGTGTCTCTTGTGGGGTGGCGATTGGAAGACCACGGCTCTTAAGGACCCCAATAAGGTCCGAGGGGCTCATTGCCGGCTTGTTGAATTTCACTATCGTCCTAACCTCATCAAGAGCAGTCTGGACGAAAAAAAACCCCGCAATTTGCGAGGCCCTTTCCCACCCGAAGGCAGAACTAACCAGTCCTGGTGCGCTCCCTTGCGGGACGTAGGTCCTTTCGGAACCTGCAAGCGTGACGGTGTTGTTAGACGTATCTTAACACGACATGGCCGTTAACCCAGGACGCCTAAACCAAGGCCCCAACGAACCGCCAGAGACTGTCTTTTTGTACAGTGTTTTGCGATTTTATACTCTGGGCCCC
The DNA here is from genome assembly GCA_943370985.1 of Paenacidovorax caeni. GTDB lineage: Bacteria > Pseudomonadota > Gammaproteobacteria > Burkholderiales > Burkholderiaceae_C > Polaromonas > Polaromonas caeni_A. Next base: position 2,060 of record CALRTF020000243.1, on the reverse strand, counting down.
ATGGGAGAAGACCCTCTCCCGCCCATGCTTGCAAAGCCCATGCAAGGGCTGCTGCTCATTCGCAAACGCTTCGTCACGCGCTCAGACACGATCATAAACGCCACCTTGACCCTTGGCGCCCTCAGGAGCCCCTATTGGAGATGGGCTATCGTTCTTGGCATGCATAGCAAATCAGAGGCGTTAGCTTTCATAGAACAGCTCCACGCCCACGTGGATGCAGTCGGTCACGCAGTTGGTGAGGGGCCGCTGGACTTCTCGGTAACATCCGCGCCTAGCGATGCAGCAGACCTCTTAAGGCACTGAATAACGGCAATTACGTGCGCGATTAAGTCTCGACCTGAAAACGCAGACGATGCTCTAGGCTATTAGGCGGATTCAGGCAACGTGCGTATATGTTGAATGAATCCGATGTGCGGTGACCCCACTTTTGTGGCCGGCGCTGATTGTCCCCAAGCATACTGGTGCGTTGAGGTATCGATCATTTGAATCGTGTAGCGATTGCATGGTGAGCGCTCGCCCACCCATCATCGCTGCATCGACTTCTAGCGCAAAATTAACTTTGACAGATTGCGCACCATTCTGAACTGTGATCTTCTTTCGAAGACTTGCACGGCTCGCGACGGGAATATTTAACTTTTTGCACAGGGCTAGAACATGCTTCTCCGCCTTGTCTTTACCGAGGTGATACTGATACATAGACAGTTTCAAGGCTGCTCCGACTCCCAGGGGTAGTGTCAAGCCCAAATTGACGTAGACGAACGAGACATCCGCTTCACACCGCGAACTTTATGGGAGTTCGCTCATGCTGCTAGTGTCACGAAAGAAGTTTTTGATAGCGCAGAATTTCCTCAAGGGTGTACCTCTTGGGTTGGCCATCACCCAGAATCACGTTGTCGACGGACAAAGCCAATGCAGCTTGAATTTTGGTGATGTAAGAAATGTCGGTATCGGGAGACAAACTTGATGTGTTGATGCCGATTACCCTCCCAGAGGAATCGAACACCGGCCCACCGCTGGCGCCGCCATGAATGTGCATTGACGTCTGGAAGCAAGGCCAGTTAAGCAACACGGGGTCACGTCTTTCTGGAAAGTCCTCCACTATTTCTCCGTCATAGAAATGAGGATACGTGTGGACGGCGGTCTTGTCTCCCAGATGCTCGGCTGTGGAATCAGGATAAGCATAAGTCGAGATTCTCTCGCCCACCGTAGGCTGTTTCGAGCTGAGCCGAATCTTGGGGTTTTCGAGCAAAGCACCGGTGACATTGTGTTTTGCCTCCTGACACACACCGAGCCCAATATCAGCTGAATTGCTCAAAAAAATTTGCCGGAGTGCTCGCTCGAAATAACCGCCGTCAGGCGTGAACTGAATAATCCCCAAGAAATACGGTGCGTCTGGTCCTTCTTCGTAGGCCATTTCCAGCACATGCTTTGCAGTTAGGAAGATGCCTCCATTGGCGACAAAGAATCCAGTCCCGACTATTTCTTTTCTAGTTACATCCTTGTGTTGCCGCAGGATTGGGAAAATTGCAAGTGCCGGGTCAGCCGATTGGCCTTTCTGATTTAGTACCCCGTAAGCGCCCTCCGGCGCTATGCCAGGCTGTGCCGCTTGGCGTTTTTTGTCTTCGTTCATATTTCACCCTTACTTGCCACCCAATATTCCCACGTGCATGTCTGTCCGCTGTCGCCGAGTGACGCACTTTAGATTGCATGACTTTATCGATTGTCTTCTTGGGATGCTGCCCGTTTTTTTGGTGAAAAATTTACTGAAAAATGGTGGTTACAGTGTGTACCTTATGGGACAACCAACATTTCCCCCATATGCCTTTGTAGCAGCGGCCGGGCACACTGCCATTCCAATGTTTTGCGAAGCGATGTTTCGCTCGGAAGATGATGCCCGGCACCGAAGCACACTTGTTGGATGGCTTCCTGGTAGTAAATGTGTGCATCATCCACGGGCAGATAGCTATGAAAGAAGATGTCTGCCGCGACATCAAAATGCCGGCGCAATATCTCGGTGATTGCCGTATTACGAGCCAGATCAGCCTCCCTGACCAGCATGG
>CALRTF020000242.1:0-6188 GCA_943370985.1 Paenacidovorax caeni | reverse complement strand
CTCGCTGGCGCAGTATGAAGTCCATGTCGCGCGCTACTACTACACCCGCGGGGCCTATGTGTCGGCGATCAACCGCGCACAGACCGCGCTGACGGAGTACCGCGACGTGCCGGTGCTGGAAGACGCGCTGTTCATCCTGTACAAGTCCTACGACGCGCTGGGCATGGCGCAGTTGCGCGACGACGCCAGGCGCGTCATGGAAAAAAGCTACCCGCAGAGCGAGTACCTGACCAAGGGTTTCAGGTCGGTTGAGACGCCGTGGTACCGCTTCTGGTAAGCAGGTCCAGCCGTTCGGTCAGTTCGCCCTCCGATGCCAGCCGCTGCATCGGCGGCAAGGCCCGCAGCAGGCGTTTGCCATAACCCATGACGGCCAGCCGGCTGTCACAAATCACCAGCACCCCCTGATCGCTTTCGCGGCGGATCAGCCTGCCGGCCCCCTGTTTCAGTGCCACGGCGGCTTCGGGCAGGAAATAGTCGTTGAAAGCGCTTTTCCCCTCGGCCTCGAGCGCGCGCGACTTGGCTTCGACCATGGGATCGTTGGGCGGCGGAAACGGCAGCTTGTCGATGATCACCAGCTGCAGCGCGTCGCCCGGCACATCGATGCCCTCCCAGAACGACGCCGACGCCACCAGCACGCAGCCGCGCCCGCCGCCCTCGTCGCCGCGGCGAAAGCGCTCGATCAGCACCCGTTTGGGCAGGGCACCCTGCACCAGCACCTCGATATCGCCGGCACCGTCGAAAGCCGCCTGCAAGGCGTCGCCGATGGCACGCAGCGCGCGCAGCGTGGTGGTCAGCACCATGGTGCGCCCGCCGAGCCGGCGCGCCCAGTGCGCCGCTGACGCGGCGACCGCCGCGGTGTGGGCCGGGTCACCCGGTTTGGGAAAGTTGCGCGGCACGTAAAAGGCCGCCTGCCGCGCGTAATCGAAGGGGCTGCCAACGCGCAGCACGGTCGCCTCCGCCAGGCCGCATGGCCCGGTGAACCAGCTCAGCCGTTCATCGTCGCCGAGGGTGGCCGATGTGAAAATCCAGGACTTCGCCGCTGCCGAGCTGTCGGTGAACACCCGGCTGTGGATGGCCTTGGCGATGTCCAGCGGCGACTCCACCAGGCGCAACTGCGTGCCCACGTCCAGCCATCGGACCCCGCCCGGCACGGCCGGGGCTGAAAACGCCTGTACACGTTCTGCCAGTTCGAGGGCGCGCTCATGCAGTCGCGCAACGTCGGGCGCAATTTCCGTGACGCTTGCCAGGGCTTCGCAGGCCGCGTGCAGCGAACTGCCGAGCGCTGACAGCGCGGCCGCCCACTCGCCGTCGTTCAATCCCTCGGGCGCCAGCTCGTTCCAGCGCAGCTTGCTGCCCGGGTAGGCCTTGCCCACGGACAAACGCAGATCACGCGCAGCGTGTTCAGTGGCGCCGGACAGCGCCTGCCAGTCCGCCAGGCCGCGCGCCAGCTGCAGCCCGGTGGCGAGCATGTCGCGCGAAAAATCGAGCAATTGACCGGTGGACAGGTTTTTGCCCAGGAACTGCACCCCGGTCTCATTGAGCTGGTGTGCTTCATCAAAAATGGCAATACGCACGGTGGGCAGCAATTCGGCCATGCCCGATTCGCGCACCGTCAGGTCCGCAAAAAACAGGTGGTGGTTGATCACGACCACGTCGGCCGCCATCGCCTCGCGGCGGGCCTGGTTGACATGGCAGGCCCGAAAACGCGGGCACTGCGAACCCAGGCAGTTGTCGCGCGTGGAGGTCACCCAGGGAATCACCGGGGAGCGTTCATCGAGGCCCGGCAATTCGGCCAGGTCGCCTGTCGCCGTCCCCTGGGCCCACTTTTCGATCTTGGCAAGCGCGCCCAGCGCGCTGCGCTCCGGAAAGGCCGGGTCGTGCCGGGCGGTCTCCATGCGGTGCAGGCACAGGTAGCTGCCGCGCCCCTTGAGCAGGGCCGTGCTGACGGGAACACCGAGCGCCTTGACGAGGGCCGGCAGATCCCGCCCGAACAGCTGGTCCTGCAGCGCCTTGGTCGCGGTCGACAGCAACACGCGCTCGCCGCTGAGCAGTGCCGGCACCAGGTAGGAAAAGGTCTTGCCCACCCCGGTGCTTGCCTCGACCACCAGCGGATAAGCGCCCTCAATGGCCTGCGCCACGGCAAGCGCCATGTCGGTCTGCCCGCTGCGGGGAACAAAATGGTCGGTGGCGCGCGACAACACCCCGTCAGGGGCAAAGGCCGCCAGAACCTGGGATGCCAGATTCATCACGCAGGCTCGGGAGGGTCCAGCGACAACTCCAGCTGGGCAATCTGGTCACGCAACAGCAGGCGCCGCTTCTTCAGACGCCTGAGCATCAGTTCATCGATCGGGATGGCATGGGACGTGATGTCGACCAGGGCATTGAGGTCTGCGTGTTCGATCTTGAGTTCAATCAGCCGGCGCTCCGGGGAGTGTAAATTCAGGTCCAAGGTTTTTTTGTCCGCGCGGGCTGCTTCATCTGATAATACGTCGAATACGGAGATAAATCGAGTCCACATGACTCGGCCATGCCAAGATGTCCAAAGGTTATCGAATCACAGCGTCCACCGGTATCCACAAGGGAGACCGCGACTATCAGCAGGATCAGGTTGCGCTGATCAGCCATCCGCGCATTGCCGGCTGCATGCTTGGCATCGTGGCCGATGGCATGGGCGGGCGCAGCGGCGGGCGCAAGGCGTCGGACCAGGTGATGATGACCGCCAAGCAGCTGTTCGAGCGTTATGCGCCGGCCACGGATGATGCACCAGCCATGCTCAGGCAACTGGTTGAGGAGGCGCACACCGTCATCAAGCTGACGGCCATTTCCGCCGAACAGGAGCCGCACAGCACCCTGGCCGCGTTTCTGATCAACCCTACGGGCGATTGCCATTGGGTGCATGCGGGCGATTCACGCGTCTATCATTTTCATGGTGCCAAGCTGGTCAAGCGGACGGTCGACCACTCCTATGTCCAGACCCTGGTTGACAAGGGAGAGATCACGGAAGACGAGGCCAATGTTCACCCGCAATCCAACATCCTGATGGGCTGCCTGGGCACCGAGGAAGGACCGCCGGTCACGCCGCACTTCATACCGCAACTGCGTCCGGGAGACTCCCTGATCGCCTGCAGCGACGGCGTCTGGCATTACTTCAGTCCCAGTGAGATGGGCTCGGCGCTGTCCATGCTTTCCCCGCGAGAAGCCACCGAATTCCTCATCCAGAAAGCCCGGTCACGGGCGCATGGCGGCGGCGACAACCTGTCCCTGGTCATCGTCAAACTGGAAGCCCTCGAGTAAGCGGAGAGACCCTGCTAGGGTGGGGTGGGCAGGGGCTTGGCCGGCGCCTTGGTCTGTTCGCGCTGCTTCTGGTCACGGCCGGCCTTGCGCTCCCTCGCCTCCTGCTGTTTGTCGTTGTATTTTTTGACTTCATCGGCAATCGCAGCTTTCTGGTCGGCACGCGCCTGCGCCCTCTCCTGCGATCCTTGCGCCTTCTTCGCGGCCTCCGAGGCATTAAGCGCCTCGTTCTGTTTCAGGGTCCCTCTCTCGTCGGCCTTTTGCCGGGAGCGCTCCATGCGTTGCCGCGTTTCCTCCAGGGCCTGGTCGCGGCGTTCGGCGGCCTGCCGCAGCACCTCGGGTGAGGATTTTTCTTCCGTTTTCTGGATCTGGGCAGCAGCCGCTTCCTTGCGCTCCCGGTCATTCAGGGCAACTTCCTGCTGGCGCAACAGGCCCAGCGCCTCGCGCCGCCGCACCTGGACTTCCTTGAGGCAGCGGTTGGTGAAGAACTTCTTGTAACAGGCAGCGTCTTCCACGTCGAAGCTGGACTCCAGGGCCAGCCGCTCGGTGTTGATGCGCTCGCGCTCGCTGTTCGCAGCCGCGGAGAACAGGTCTTGCCCCGGTTGCGCCACAGCCGCGAAGCTCAAGGGCAGCACAAGCAGCAGAAAAAGAGATTTTTTCATGTCAGGGTGGTGTCCACGTCGCGCCGTTCGGTCGCCAGAAATTCCGCAGATTGCATTTCGTTGAGCCTGGAAATCGTCCTCGGAAACTCGTGGGCCAGGGGGCCTTCGGTGTACAACGCTTCGGGCGCCACCTCGGCCGACATGATCAGTTTGACACGGCGATCGTAAAGAACGTCGACCAGCCAGGTAAAGCGCCGGGCCTCCGAGGCCATGCGCACCGGCATGTAAGGCACATCGCTGAGCAACACGGTATGGAACTGCGTGGCAATCTCCAGGTAATCGTTTTGTGAACGTGGCCCGCCGCACAGGGTCTTGAAGTCGAACCACACGACGCCCCCGGCCTTGCGCCTGGCATGAATCTGGCGCGACTCGATCTGCAGCACGGGAGACTCATCCTGGGACTCGGCCAGGCGCTCAAAAGTTTCCGTCATTTCGGCATCTGCCGCCGGCCCCAGCGGCGTGTGGTACAGCCGGACCTGCTCCAGCGTACGCCGGCGGTAGTCGGTGCCGTTGTCCACGCTCAGGACCTCGAGGTTTTCCTTGAGCAGCTCGATCGCCGGAAAAATGCGCTCGCGGTGCATGCCGTTGGGATAAAGATCGTCCGGATGAAAGTTCGAGGTGGTGACAAAACCGACACCGTTGTCGAACAGCGCCGTCAGCAGGCGATGCAGGATCATGGCATCGGTGATGTCCGCCACGTGGAATTCATCAAAACAGATCAGCCGGTAACGCTTTGCAATCCGCCGGCCCAACTCGTCCAGCGGATTGGCCACGCCCTGCAGGTCGCGCAATTCGCGGTGTACTTCGCGCATGAACTCGTGAAAGTGCAACCGGGTCTTGCGCTTGAGCGGAACCGCGTTGTAAAAGCAGTCCATCAGAAAGCTTTTGCCGCGCCCCACCCCGCCGTGCATGTAGACGCCGCGCGGAATGTCGGGCCGGTTGATCAGCTTTTTCAGCGGATTCGAGCGTTTTTCCTTGAACGCTGCCCACTCGGTGGCGCAGCGTTCCAGCGCCGCGACCGCGCGCAACTGCGCCGGGTCGCTGGCATAACCCCTTGTCTTCAGCTCGGACGTGTACTCCGAAGTGACGGACATCGTGGCCTTGACCCGCGCGCTCAGAAATTCAGCGTGCGTTTGTCGACGGCCAGTGCCGCTTCCTTGGTCGCCTCGCTGAGCGAGGGGTGCGCATGGCAGATGCGGGCAATGTCTTCCGAGCTGGCGCGGAACTCCATGGCCACCACACATTCGGCGATCAGTTCGCTGGCCATGGGGCCGACGATGTGCACGCCGAGGATCTCGTCGGTGGCGGCATCGGCCAGCATCTTGACCATGCCGGTGGTGTCGCCGAGCGCCCGTGCGCGGCCGTTGGCCATGAAGGGGAAGGTGCCGGCCTTGTAGGCCCGGCCCGCCGCCTTCAGTTGTTCCTCGGTCTGGCCGACCCACGCGATTTCGGGGTTGGTGTAAATCACCCAGGGAATGGTGTTGAAATTGACATGGCCGTGCTGGCCGGCGATACGCTCGGCCACCGCCACACCCTCTTCCTCGGCCTTGTGTGCAAGCATGGGACCACGCACCACGTCGCCGATGGCCCAGACATTGGGCAGGCTGGTTTTGCATTCATCATCGACCACCACGGCGCCGCGCTCATCGAGTTTCAGGCCCACCGCCTCGTGATTCAGACCCTGGGTATTGGCGACACGGCCGATCGAGATGATCAGTTTGTCCACGTCCAGGGTCTGGGCTTCGCCTTTGGCGTCGGTGTAGGCCACACTCACGCCCTTCTTGCTGCTCTTGACTTCGCCGACCTTCACGCCGAGCGCGATTTTCAGGCCCTGCTTGTCGAAGGCCTTTTTGGCTTCCTTGGCGATCTGCTGGTCCACGGCGCCGAGGAATGTCGGCAGGCCCTCCAGCACCGTGACTTCGGCGCCCAGGCGGCGCCACACCGAGCCCATCTCCAGGCCGATCACGCCGGAACCGATCAGGCCGAGCTTTTTCGGGACAGCGCCCATGCGCAGGGCACCGTCGTTCGACAGGATTGTTTCCTCGTCAAAAGGCGCACCCGGCAGGGCACGCGCGCTGGAACCGGTGGCCACGATGATGTGTTTGCCGGAAATGGTTTCTTCGGCAGCGCCGGCGACCTTGATGTCATAGAGACCGTCCTTGGCGGCGGCAAACGAGCCGCGGCCATGGAAGAAGGTGACCTTGTTTTTCTTGAACAGGTAGACGATGCCGTCGT
>CALRTF020000241.1:0-6267 GCA_943370985.1 Paenacidovorax caeni | reverse complement strand
CACGCAGGACGAGACCTTGCTGGTCGAGTCGTACGGCGCCGATGAACTGCGGGCTTTTTTTGAAGACCAGTGCGGGCGTTTTCTGGGCTGGGCGCGCCGCGAGCTGGCGCATCGCGCTGCGCGCAACCAGGCACTGGCGACATTGCCGTTTCCACACGCGGGTTTCCGGCCCGGCCAGCGCGAACTGGCCGAGGCGGTTTACAAGTCCGCCAGCAGCGGGCGCTGCCTGATGGCGCAGGCGCCCACCGGCATCGGCAAAACCATAGGCACGATTTTCCCGCTGCTCAAGGCCTGCCCGGCGCAGCAGCTCGACAAGGTGTTTTTCCTGGCCGCCAAAACGCCGGGGCGGCAACTGGCGCTCGATGCCCTCGCGCTGATCAAGACGGCCGCGCCGGCCCTGCCTTTGCGCGTGCTGGAACTGGTGGCCCGCGGCAAGGCCTGCGAGCATCCCGACAAGGCCTGCCATGGCGAGTCCTGCCCGCTGGCCCGCGGCTTTTACGACCGCCTGCCGGCAGCGCGCGAGGCCGCGGTCGACCTGGCTGCCGCCCGGCCCGGCCCGCTCGACAAGGCCGCGCTGCGCGAGGTCGCGCTGGCTCACGCGATTTGCCCCTACTACCTGAGCCAGGACCTGCTGCACTGGAGTGACGTGGTGGTCGGCGACTACAACTACTACTTCGACGTGAATGCCATGCTGCATGCGCAGGCACAGGCCGGCCAGTGGCGCGTCAGCGTGCTGGTCGACGAGGCCCACAACCTGGTCGAACGCGCGCGCAGGATGTATTCGGCCGAGCTGGCCCCGGCACAGCTGGCGCTGGCGCGGCAGGCTGCGCCCGCAGCCATCAAAAAAGTGCTGGACGGCCTGGGGCGCAGCTGGCGTGCGCTGCACCGCGACCAGGCCGAGGACTACCGGGTGTATGAAGAAGTGCCGCAGGATTTCCGCGGCGCATTGCAGCAGACCTCCAGCGCCATCCTCGATCACCTGGCCGATCATCCCTCGGGCATAGACGCGCGGCTGCAGGACTTTTTTTTCGAGATGCTGCATTTCTCGCGCATGGCCGAACTGCTGGGCGCGCACTCGCTGTTCGACATCACGCTCGGCGAAAGTGGTGCGCTGCTGTGCCTGCGCAACGTCGTGCCCGCGCCTTTCCTGGCACCGCGTTTTGCCGCGGCGCGCTCGGCGGCGCTGTTTTCCGCGACGCTGGGACCGGCCGACTACTACAGCGACCTGCTCGGCATGCCTGAAGACACGGTGTGGATCGACGTGGCTTCGCCCTTCAAGGCCGAGCAGCTGTCGGTGCGGGTGGTCGACGACGTGTCCACGCGTTTTCACCACCGCGGCAGCTCGCTGCTGCCGATGGTCGAACTGATGGCCCGGCAATACGCGGCCGCACCGGGCAATTACCTCAGTTTTGTCAGCAGCTTCGATTACCTGCAGCAGCTTGTTGACCTGTTTCGCTTGCGTTACCCGGCGATCCCGGTCTGGGAGCAGTCACGCGGCATGGAAGAAAGCGCGAAGAAGGGGTTTCTGGACCGATTCACCCCGGGCTCCAGCGGCATCGGTTTTGCCGTGCTCGGCGGCGCCTTTGCCGAAGGCATCGACCTGCCGGGCCAACGCCTGATCGGCGCCTTCATCGCGACCCTGGGCCTGCCGCAGATCAACCCGGTCAACGAGCAGATCAAGGCACGCATGGAAGCCAGTTTTGGCCGCGGCTACGACTACACCTACCTCTACCCCGGCCTGCAAAAGGTGGTGCAGGCAGCCGGCCGGGTGATACGCACCGAGGCGGACCGCGGTGTGGTGTACCTGATCGACGACCGCTATGCGGGCGCGCAGGTGCAGCAGCTGTTTCCGGGCTGGTGGGCGGTGGAACGGCAGCGAACGCGCGTGCCGCTTCGGGCCGCTGACCGGCAGGAAGGCCTGCCTGCCAGCGACATGGCGCTGGACGTCAGGCGGTTGCGCCGTGCGCCCCCATGGCCTCTCGCAGAAACGCCCTGAAACTTGCGGCCGCCGGTGACAGCTCGTGGCCGCGCCTGTAAAACAGCGACAGGTGGCGGTGCACCACCGGCGCCACGATGGGCCGCGCCACCAGCCCGAAGGGTTCGATCAGCGGCAGCGAGCGTCCCGGTTGCGCGGTGATGCCGTGACCCCACTGGACCATGCCGAGCGCGGTGGTGATGAAGGACACCTCGTGGTCCGGGGCCAGCACCAGTTTTTGCGAATGCTTGAACAGGTCGGCCTGGAGCCGGCTGGTGAAGTCGTGGGTCAGGCTGACAAACGGTTGCTGCAGCACCTGCGTCCAGGTCACGCGCTGCAAGCCTGCCAGCGCGTGGTCGGGCCGGCAGATCAGCCACACACGATCGCGAAACAGGCTTTCCTGCACCAGCTCCGGTGGTGCGGCGCGTTGCGGGGCAATGCCCAGGTCGGCTTCACTGCTGACCACACGCGCCAGCGCCTGCTGATTCAGTGAATCGAGCACATACACCGCGATGGCCGGATAACGCCTGCGGTAACGCAGGATGAGTTCGGGCAGCGTGGTTGACGCGTACAGGGGCGTGCAGGCGATGCGCACCGTGCCGCGTTTTTTCTGCTCCAGGTCCTGGGTGGTTTCCAGCGCCAGCGCCAGGTCGTCCAGCACCTTGCGCGCGAGCGGATAGAACTCGCTGCCCGCCAGCGACAGCGCCGTGCTGCGCGTGGTGCGGTCGAACAGCCGCACCTTCATGCCGCTTTCCAGTTCCTTGATCAGCAGGCTCAGGGCCGAGGGCGTCAGGTGCAGCCGGCCCGCCGCGGCCGCGAAGCTGCCCGCATCCGCAATCGCGAGAAAGGCGCGCAGCTGGCGCAGGGTGACGTTGTTCGTATTCATAAATAAAACTCACCGGATGCTAAAAATTGCTGGTTTGTCCAAACAGTGCATGAACCTTACCATGAGGTCATACAAGGAGTTTTCACACGATGCTGAGATTTGATCCCAACCTGCGATGGCTGTTCACCGAGGTCCCGATGCTGGAGCGCTACGAGGCCGCCGCGGCCGCCGGTTTCCAGGGCGTGGAGGTGGCTTTTCCGTATGACCAGCCGGCCGCGGAGATCGCTGCACGACTGCAGGGCAACGGCCTGCAGCTGGTGCAGATCCTGTCGCCGTTTGACTGGGATGCCGGCGAGCGCGGGCTGGCGGCGCTGCCCGGCAGGCAGGAGGCATTCCGGGCCAGCATACACACGGCGGTCGACTATGCGGTCCAGGTCGGCAAGCCCATGATCCACGTGATGCCCGGCAACATGACGCCGGAGCTGGACCGCAGCCGCTGCATGGCATTGTTTCTGGACAACATCGCCTGGGCCGCCGACCTGGCGGACACGGCTGGCATCACGCTGATTCTCGAGCCCTGCTGCCGCGCGCGTTTTCCGCATTTCCTCTACCACCGGATCGACGAGGGGGTGGAAGTTGTCAAGACGCTGGGCCGTGCCAACGTCAAGCTGTGTTTCGACACCTTCCACATCCAGATGGAGGAGGGCGCCATCGCCGACCGGCTGCAGGCCGCCTGGCCGCACATCGGCCACATCCAGGTCGGCAACGTGCCGGGCCGCCACGAACCGGGCACCGGCGAGATTCACTTCCCCTACCTGCTGGACCTGATTGAAAAACTCGGCTGGGACCGCTGGATCGGCTGCGAATACACGCCGTCGGGCCACACGCTGGACACGCTGGGCTGGGGCACGCCCTATGGCCTGCGTGACCCGCGCAAAGCGGCAACCGCCACCCACTGAAAGACACTGCCATGCTGACTGCTGCCGACAATGAACTGCTGACGCGCACCGGCGCGCAAACGCCGATGGGCCAATATTTCCGCCGCTTCTGGCAGCCGGTTGCGCTGTCGCGCGAACTCGCCGAAAACGACGGCGCGCCGCTGCGCGTGAACATCATGGGCGAACACCTGGTCGCCTTCCGCAACAGCGAGGGGGTGGTGGGACTGACGGATTCGCGTTGCCCGCACCGCGGCGCCGACCTGTACTTCGGGCGCAACGAGAACTGCGCGATCCGCTGCGTCTTCCACGGCTGGAAGTTCGACCTGCAGGGCCGCCCGCTGGAACTGCCCAACGTGCCGGCGGGCTCGGCCTACCACCAGACCATCCGCCTGAAGGCTTATCCGACGCGCGAATACGGGGACATCGTGTGGGCCTATATGGGCCCGGACCCCTGGGACCGGCCGCTGCCCGAAGTGCCCGAGCTCGAGTTCGGCGCCTTGCCCGCGTCGCACCGCTACGTGACCAAAAAGCTGCAGGAATGCAACTGGGCGCAGTCCATCGAAGGCGCGCTGGACACCTCGCACTTTTCGTTTCTGCACATGCCGGCGACCGGTGTGCCGTCGAATGCCAATCCCGACGCGCCTGCCGACGAAAAACGCCTGCGCTGGATTCGCGACGATCCGCTGCCGCGCTTTTCCATCCTCGAGCATGAGGTCGGTTTTGTGGTGGGGGGCGCGCGCCGGGCCGAGGGCGACACGCGTTACTGGCGCAGCGCCCAGTTTGCGCTGCCCGCGCACAGCACCACGCCCTCGACCCTGCCCGGGGAAACCCACTTTGGCTACACCTGGGTGCCGATCGACGACGTCAATTGCTGGATCTACACCTATGCCTGGAACCCGGACCGGCCGCTGTCGGAAGAGGAAATCGGCAAGTTCAAGGGCGGCCACGGCGTGATCGCCGAGGTCGATGACAAGTTCATCCCGATCCGCAACCGCAGCAATGAGTACCTGATCGACCGGACCCATCAAAAACACATCAGCTTCACCGGCGTGCGCGGTGTGGCCGAGCAGGACGCCATGATCCAGGACAGTCAGGGGCGTATTGCCGACCGCACGCAGGAACACCTGTCGCCCTCGGATGCGGCGGTGGTGCGCTTCCGCCGCGCGGTGCTGGCCGGCGCCAGGGACCTGGCCGCCGGCAAGGAGCCGCAGGCGCCGCTCAGGCACGAAGCCTACCGCCTGCGCTCGGGCAGCTGGTTTGCGGCCGACGGCGTGTCCTTCGAGCAGGTCATGCTGGAACGATTCGGCGACCCGGTCGGGCGCGTCACGGCCAGGGTGGATGCTGGCACATCGGGCCAGGTGGCGGCCTGAGGTCCAGCGGCTTTCTGTCCGGGCGCAATCACTTTCTTATTCAACAGGAGACAACAATGACCCCACGTAACGACTTTTCACCCCGACGCCGAAGTGCACTGCGCCTGGCCGCGACCCTGGCGTGCGGACTGGCCTTGACGGGCATGGCGCAAGCCCAGGCCCAAGGCTATCCCAACAAGGCGATCAAGCTCATCATTCCCTATGCGGTCGGCGGCTCGACCGACCAGACCGGGCGGCTGGTGGCACAGTCGCTGTCCGTGCGCCTGGGCCAGCCGGTGGTGGTCGAAAACCGCGCAGGGGCAGGCGGTACCGTCGGCCATGACCTGGTGGCCAAGGCGCCGGCCGATGGTTACACCCTGCTGTTCAGCGCGGCCGGCCCGCTGACGGTGACGCCGCACACCTATGCCAAACTGAGTTATGAACCGATCAAGGGCTTCGAGCCGATCACGCTGGTGGCGACGCAGCCGCTGCTGCTGGTGGTCAAGCCGGCACTGAAGGTCAACAACGTCGGCGAACTGATCCGTTACGCCCAGGCGCAGCCGGGCAAGCTGAGTTACGGCTCCTTCGGCAACGGCAGCGCGGCGCACCTGGCCGGCGAATATTTCAAGACCCTCGCCAAGGTCGACATGGTGCATGTGCCCTACAAAGGCAGCGGCCCCGCGCTGGTGGACCTGGTCGGCGGGCAGATCGACCTGATGTTCGACGTGTTCAGCACGGCCGCACCGCTGGCCAAAAGCGGCAAGCTGCGGCCCATCGCGATCACGTCCGCCGATCGTTCACCGCAATTCCCCGATGTGCCGACCATGCAGCAGTCGGGCGTCACGGGCTTCGAGGCCGGCACCTGGTTCGGGGTGCTCGCGCCGGCGGGCCTGCCCGCGCCGCTGGTGGAGCAGCTGTCGACAGCGCTGAACGCGGTGCTGCAGGAAAAAAACCTGCGTGACACGCTGGCCTCGCAGGGCGCAGTGGTTCGCGGCGGTACGCCGGCGCAGTTCAACAGCTTCTTCCTGGCCGAATACGACAAGTGGGGAAAAATCGTCAAGGCCGCCGGTGTGACGGCTGACTGAACATTTTCCTGTCGTGGCACGGGGCGCTGCACGCAGGCAGCACCCGGCGCTTGTACTGCCTTTTTTTTCAGATATTTTTTTCATGAAACTCCTG
>CALRTF020000240.1:0-6270 GCA_943370985.1 Paenacidovorax caeni | reverse complement strand
GTAGCTGCCCGGGTTGGCCCAGTCCAGGTCACCACCATTGGCGCCGGATCCGGGGTCCTTGGACTGCTTCTTGGCAATGTCCTCAAACTTGCCACCGCGCTTGAGGCTGGTGATGATGGCCTTGGCTTCGTCTTCCTTTTCCACCAGGATGTGGCGGGCCTTGTATTCCTTGCCGCCGTTGGCTGCCACGAACTTGTCGTACTCGCCCTTGAGGTCGGCATCGGTCACCGGGTTTTTCTTCTGGTAGTCGGCAAACAGTTCGCGGATCAGGATGGACTGGCGTGCCAGTTCCATCTGGACCTTGAAGTCTTCGGTGGACGACAGGCCCAGCTTTTCGGCTTCCTGCATGAACACTTCACGGGCAATCACTTCCTCGCGGATCTGGCCCTGCAGTTCGGGCGTGACCGGGCGGCCGGAACGCGACAGCTGCAGCGCGAGCGCATCGACGCGCGCCTTGGGCACGGCCTTGCCGTTGACGATGGCCACGTTCTGCGCAAAAGCGCCGCCCGCACCGACGGTCATCAGGGCGCTCAATGCACCGGCAAACAAGAGGTATTTTTTCATGGGTTTCCTTGGGTAATCGGTGGGTTCACGCCGTGTGCCGCACGTGAAATCAGGGTGTTTCGATGATTTCAATGGCCAGTGCGTGCAGCCCCTGATCAATGAAATTTTGCAGTGCATCATACACAAGCCGGTGGCGCGCCACGCGGTTCTTGCCCGCAAAAAGCGGACTGGAAATACGCACCCGGAAATGGCTGCCGAAACCCTGCGCATTGGCGCCGGCATGGCCGGCATGGGCAGCACTTTCGTCGATCACTTCCAGGTGGACCGGGTTCAGGCGGATGCGCAGCTGTTCTTCGATATCGGCCAGGTAAAACGGGGGCGGCGCGACGGGCAGGGACATGGCTCAGGCCTTGACGTGTTTGTTGAGGAACACCGCCTGCGCCATCACAAACACCAGCATCAGGCCCATGCCGCCGAACAGCTTGAAGTTGACCCAGGTCGCCGTCGAAAAGCTGAAGGCCACCCAGAGATTGAGCATGCCCATGAGCGCGAAAAAGGCGATCCAGCTGTAGTTGACCTTGCGCCAGATGTCGTCCGGCAGGCTCAGCTGCGCACCCATCAGCTTCTGGATGCCGTTTTTGCGGAACACCAGCTGGCCGACCAGCAGGGCGCCGCCCATGACCCAGTAAAGCACCGTGGGTTTCCACTTGATGAAGGCTTCGCTGTGGAAATAGATGGTGGCGCCGCCCAGCAGGGTCACGAGCCCGAGGCTGACCCAGAGCATGGTGTCGATCTTGCGGCCGCGGGCGACCAGCCAGAGGATTTGCGCCAGCGTCGCCAGGATCACGACCACGGTGGCCAGCAGCACCGGCGCCTCGGCCGTGCCGACCACCCCGCCGGAGACCATGAAACCGAGCCACTCGGTGGCGGTGCGCGCCGCCCATTCGGTGTTGCCTTCGGCGTACTTGAACATGCCGAAAAACAGGATGATGGGAAGAAAGTCGAAGAGAATTTTCATAAAAGGATTATCGCGCCCCCGGTTTCACGACCCCTGCTGCTGAAAACAGGGGGCTTCGTCACTTTTTCTGGAAATCCAGCGACGCGGAGTTCATGCAGTAACGCAAACCGGTATCGGTGGGGCCGTCGGGAAAAACATGGCCCAGGTGCGCGCCGCACTGGCTGCAGACGGTTTCGGTGCGGGTCATGCCATGGCTGCGGTCGACAATTTCGCTGATCGCACCCGGCACCGCCTCGGAAAAGCTGGGCCAGCCGCAGCCGGCATCAAATTTGGTGCCGGCGTCGAACAGCTGGTTGCCGCAGCAGATGCAGTGGTAGCTGCCGTCGTCCCAGACCGCCTCGTATTTGCCGGTAAAGGGGCGCTCGGTGGCGGCCTGCCGCGTGACTTCGAAGGCGCCACGCTCCGCGCCTTTTTCCGCCAGCAGGGCCTTCCACTCGGCGTCGGTTTTCTGGATTTTTGCTGTCATGGTTCTACCTTTGAGAGGGTCGTTGATGCTGCTCACGAACTGCAGCTGATTTCAATGGTCGACGCCCAGTCGGGCGGGAAACCGGCCAAAGCCTCGTGCTCAGGGTGTTCTTCAAATGGGTCCTGCAGCAGCTTCAGCAAGGTATCGACACCGGAAAAGTCATTTAGTTTCGCCGCGCGGATGGCCTGTTCCCCGAGGTGGTTGCGGAGCACATACCGGGGGTTGGTTTTGTGCATCAAATCAACCCGCAGCCCTTCATCCACCTGAGTGAGGCGCTCCGAATACTGTAGCGCCCAGGCATCGAAGCCGGGCCGGTCCAGGAACAGGTCGCGCACCGGCTCGTTGCCGGCACCCGGCCCGAAGGCGCCGAGCCGGCGCCAGAAAATGGGGTAGTCCACCTTGTCCGCGGCCAGCAACCTGAAGATGCCCTCGATCAGTGCCTTGTCCCCGGGCTGAACGTCCGGCAGGCCCAGCTTGGCGCGCATGCGGGCCTCCAGTGCCTGCGGAAACACGCTTTTGTAGGACTCCAGGGCGGCCAGCGCCTGTTCCTGGGTGTCCATCAGCGGCAGCAGCGCCTGGCCGAGGCAGAACAGGTTCCAGTAGGCGATGTTGGGCTGCTTGTTGTAGGCGTAGCGGCCCTGGGTATCGGAATGGTTGCAGATGTGGCCGGGGTCGAAGGCGTCGAGAAACTGGAAGGGGCCGTAGTCAATCGTCAGGCCCAGGATGCTCATGTTGTCGGTGTTCATCACGCCGTGGCAAAAGCCGACCGCCTGCCAGGCCGCCACCATGGTCGCCGTGCGTTCGCTGACCGCCTGCAACAGCGCCGCATAGGGCTGGGCTGCGTCGCGGCATTCGGGATAAAAGTTGCTGATCACAAAATCGGCCAGGGTCTTGAGCTGCTCGAGCTGGTCGCTGTAGCTGAAATGCTCAAAATGCCCGAAGCGGATGAAGCTGGGCGCGACCCGTGTCACCACGGCCGCGGTCTCCAGCTCTTCGCGCCGGACCCGGGCGTCGGAGCCGGTCATCGCCAGCGCGCGGGTGGTGGGGATGCCCAGCCCGTGCATGGCCTCCGAGCACAGGTATTCGCGGATGGAACTGCGCAGCACCGCGCGCCCGTCGCCCATGCGGGAGTAGGGCGTGAGGCCCGCGCCCTTGAGCTGGATTTCCTGCGGGCCGGCCGCGGTTTGCAGCTCGCCGAGCAGGATGGCGCGGCCGTCGCCGAGTTGCCCGGCCCATTGGCCGAACTGGTGGCCGCTGTAGACGCTGGCCAGCGGTGTCGAACCCGCCGCCACCCGGTTGCCGGTGAACACCTCCAGCGATTCCTGCGATGCGAACCAGTGCTCGTCGAGCCCGAGCTCGCGCGCCAGCGCGTGGTTGCGGCCTACCCAATAGGGCGATGGCAGCGGCGTGGGCTGGAGTTGGGTGAAAAAGTCCGGCCCCAGTGCCGCGAAGCGCTGGTTCCATGCGAGGCCGGGAATGGCCGCAGCGGAATCCTGGATGACTGCATTCATGCTGCCATTGTCCCCTGCGGCCAACAGCCCCGTGGCGGCAGGGTTAAAGGTGGGGGACTGCCGGTACAGACGGCCCGGCGGGGGTGGCAGAGGGCCGGGTGGCATACGCCGCCAGCGCCTGTTCGTCGAGCATGGCGACCCGGCCGAACTCCAGTGACACCAGGCCCAGCTGCTCCATCGACTTGAGCGCCCGGTTGACGGTCTGCCGCGACAGGCCGGCCAGGTGGCCCAGCTCCTCCTGCGACAGCACCAGCCGGCGCCGGCCCTGCCAGAACACCCGGCTCAGGTACAGGGCCACGCGCTGCTCGGGCGAGCGCAGCCGCCCGGCCTCGATGATGGTCATGGCCTGTCCCAGGCGGCGGTTCAGGTGCGCGACCAGAAAATGGTTGAAGGGCAGGCAATCGGCCAGCAAGGCATCGAAATCGGCACGCGGCAGGCACAGCAGCACGGTGTCGCGCAGGGCGATCACCTCATAACGCCGGGCTTCGGTTTTCAGCACCGAGCCTTCGCCAAACCACTCGCCGTCCGGCACGCCGAGAAAGGCCGACACGCGGCCTTCGGACGAGGTGCTTTGCAGCTTGACCAGACCGGACAACACGGCATACCAGCCCTGGACCGGTGTGCCGGCCGCCAGCATCACGTCGCCCTTGCGGCCGGCCAGCGTGAAGCTGCGTTCCAGCAGCGTCGCGCGCGCGTCCCCGGACAGGGCGGCAAACCAGGGCTGGCCGCGCAGGAAGCGATGCTGGGGCAGGGCGGCAGGTTCAAGCGACATGGGGCGATTGTCCAGCAGCCGCGCATTCCGGGTTTGTACCTAGGAACTGTCGGGACGGAGACATCCCTTGCAGCGCGCTGCCCGCGGGTTCACAGTCGACGGTCGCCGCAGAGTGCGGATTCGAGGATTTACCGGTGCAAGAGCGCGGGTGCGGGCGTTACCATGCGGGGCACGACGTTGTCCCAGGACAGCAATTTTTTACCGGATAAAAAAGGACACAAAACCATGTTGGGTTTGATGCAAAACCAGCCGCTGCTGATCTCATCGCTGATCGATTTTGCCGAGCGCCACCACGGCGACGCGGAGATCGTCTCGCGCCGGGTGGAAGGCGACATCCACCGCTACACCTGGCGGGATGTGGCGCGCCGCTCGCGCCAGGTGGCCAAAGCGCTGGACGCCCTCAAGCTGCAGTTCAGCGACCGGGTCGCGACGCTTGCCTGGAACGGCTACCGCCACCTCGAGCTGTATTTCGGCGTGAGCGGCTCCGGCCGCGTCCTGCACACCCTGAACCCGCGCCTGCATCCCGACCTCGTGTCATGGATCGCCAACCACGCCGAAGACCAGGTGCTGTTTTTCGACATGTCCTTCCTGCCGCTGGTCCAGGCCTTTCACGCGAAATGCACGACCATCAAGCACTACATCGCGCTGTGCGACGCGGACAAGCTGCCGGAGGGCAGCGGCATTCCCAACCTCAGCAGCTACGAGGCCTGGATTGCCCCGCATTCGGCCGATTACAGCTGGCCCAGTTTCGATGAAAACTCGGCGTCGAGCATGTGTTACACCAGCGGCACCACTGGCAACCCCAAGGCGGCGCTGTACAGCCACCGCTCGACCATCCTGCATGCCTACGCGGCAGCCCTGCCCGACGTGATGTGCCTGAGCGCGCGTGATTCCATCCTTCCCGTGGTGCCCATGTTCCACGTCAACGCCTGGGGCATCCCGTACTCGGCCGCGCTGACCGGCGCCAAGCTGGTGTTCCCCGGCCCGGCCCTCGACGGCAAGTCGATTTATGAACTGATTGAAACCGAGAAGGTGTCCTATGCCGCCGGCGTGCCCACAGTCTGGCAGATGATGCTGGGCCACATGAAGCCGGCCGGCCTGAAGTTTTCCACGCTCAAGCGCACGGTGATCGGCGGCTCGGCCTGCCCGCCGGCCATGATCCATGCCTTCCAGGAGGACTATGGTGTCGAGGTGCTGCATGCCTGGGGCATGACCGAGATGTCGCCGCTGGGCACGCTCTGCACGCTCAAGAACAAACACCTGGACATGTCGAAAGACGAGCAGATGAAGATCCGGCTCAAGCAGGGGCGGGCGATTTACGGTGTGGACATGAAAATTGTGGACCCCGAGGGCAAGGAACTGGCCTGGGACGGCAAGGCCTTCGGCGACCTGCATGTGCGCGGTCCGTGGATCGTCGCCGAGTATTTCAAGGGCGAGGGCGGTGACCCCCTGATCGACGGCTGGTTCCCGACCGGCGACGTGGCCACCATAGACCCCGACGGCTACATGCAGATCACCGACCGCAGCAAGGACGTGATCAAGTCCGGCGGCGAATGGATCAGTTCCATCGACATCGAGAACATCGCGGTGGCGCATCCGGCAGTGGCGATGGCGGCCTGCATCGGCGTGCGCCATCCGAAGTGGGACGAACGCCCCATCATCGCCGTGGTGAAAAAACCCGGCGTCGAGGTGACGCGCGAGGAACTGATCAAGTTCTACGAAGGCAAGACCGCCAAGTGGCAGATCCCCGACGACGTGGTCTTTGTTGACGCGATCCCGCTCGGAGCGACCGGAAAAATGCTCAAGACCCGGCTGCGCGAGCAACTCAAGGACTACAGCTTGCCGGGCGTTTGACGCGCACGCTCGCCGGCGCAAAAGTGCCCCGCAAGGGTGCACTTTTTCTGCGCGTGGCAGGCGGCCGGGCCGCGCGATATGCCGGCTTGTCACCTGCGCGATAGCCAGTCGTTTTTTTACGGGCAATCCCCTACGCTGCAGCGCA
>CALRTF020000239.1:0-6288 GCA_943370985.1 Paenacidovorax caeni | reverse complement strand
GGCGGTGCAAACCACCTTCACCATCAAGACCGGGCTGGTCTGGGCCCTGGCGTTCCGCCTCGAGGACAAGGCGGCACGCGATGCGGCCGGCATGGCGCTGAAATGCATGAAGGCGGACGGCACGCTGGGCAAGATCGCCGCCAAATGGTTTGGCACCGTGCCTGCGGCGGGCGCCGCTGCGGTGACCGTCGGTGTGGGCCAGGGCGTTCCAGGCCTGGACAATTACGACGCGACACCGGTCACGCCGGTCTGCGCCAGGGTCTGAGCCTCTGTACCTTGCCCGATTGCTGCGATGTTGCCTCCCCCCATTCTTGAAATTGTCGGCCTGCACAAGTCTTACGGGCATAACCCGGTGCTGCGCGGCATCGACCTGCGGGTCCGGCCCGGCCAGCTGGTCTGTGTGATCGGGCCCTCGGGATCCGGAAAAAGCACCATGCTGCGCTGCTGCAACCGGCTCGAGGAGCCGACGGCCGGGCAGATCGTGGTGGAGGGCATCGACATCATGCATTCGGGCACCAACCTGAACCAGGTGCGCCAGCGCATCGGCATGGTGTTCCAGCAGTTCAACCTCTACCCGCATTTGTCGGCACTGGGCAATGTCACGCTGGCGCTGCGCAAGGTGCAGGGCCATTCGCGCGAAGAGGCCGAGCGGCGCGGCCGGCTGGCCCTGTTGCAGGTGGACCTGGCCGGCAAGGAGGACAGCTTTCCGGCGCAGCTTTCGGGCGGTCAGCAGCAGCGTGTGGGCATCGCCCGCGCGATCGCGCTGGAGCCCAAGGTGCTGCTGTTCGACGAACCCACCAGCGCGCTCGACCCCGAACTGGTCGGCAGCGTGCTCAAGGTCATGCGGGACCTGCGCGAGGCCGGCATGACCATGCTGGTGGTCACGCACGAGATGGGTTTTGCGCGCGCCGCGGCCGACCATGTGGTGTTCATGGACGACGGCGTGATTGTCGAGGAGGGTCCGCCCGGGCAGATTTTCGACGCGCCCGAGTTCGAGCGCACCCGCAATTTTGTGTCGCGCTACACGCAGGGGGCGTGAGCATGGGCGTCACGGCGCTGCTGAGCGCCGCCGTTGTCGCTGCCGGGCTGGCGCTGGGCCTGGTGCTGGCGGTGCTGCGGTCGCTGCAGGTGCGCGTTCTGGGCTGGGTGGTGATCGCTTTTGCCGACATCCTGCGCGCCTTGCCGCCGCTGGTCATCATCATCGTGTTTTTCTTTGCCTTCCCCTTCATCGATCTGTCGATGTCGGCCTTCACCGCCACCTGGCTGGCCCTGACCCTGGTGCTTGCCGCCTATGCCGAGGAAAGCATGTGGGCCGGTATCCTGGCCTTGCCGCCCGGCCAGACCGAGGCCGCGCGCTCCACCGGCCTGTCCTGGTGGCAGACCACGCTGTCAGTGATCCTGCCGCAGGCGCTGCGCCTGGCCGTGCCGCCGCTGACCAATCGCATCATCTCGGTCACCAAAAACACGGCGCTGGGTTCAGTGGTGGCGCTCAGCGAAATCCTCAATGTGTCGCAATCGGCCACCAGCAACGCCGGCAACCCCACGCCGCTGATGCTGGGCGCGGGCGCCTACCTGCTGATCTTCATTCCGGTGGTGCTGTTTGCGCGCTGGCTGGAAACCCGCTGGCAGTGGAAGCGCTGAGGAGCCGGCCATGGACGCACTGATTCAGAACTTCTTCAACCTCGCGATCTACCGGGAGGTGTTTCCCTTCCTGCTGCGCGGCCTGTGGACCACCATCTGGCTGTCGCTGCTGGTGATTCCGATCGGTCTGGCCTCCGGGCTGGCGCTGGCGCTGCTCGGTACCCAGACCCGGCACCGCTGGCTGCGGATTGTGGTGGCGATTTACATCGACTTTTTCCGCTCCTTCCCGCCGCTGGTGCTGCTGATCCTGATTTATTTCGGCGCGCCTTTCCTGGGCCTGGACCTGCCCAAGCTGGCCGCGGTGGCTATCGGTTTCATGCTGAACAACTCCAGCTACTTCTCCGAGGTGTTTCGCGCCGGCATCGAAAGTGTGCCCGGCGGCCAGATGGAGGCGGCGCGGTCCACGGGCCTCACGCGCTGGCAGGCGCTGCGCCACGTCATCGTGCCGCAGGCCACGCGCAATGTATTGCCCGACCTGGTCGGCAACGGCATCGAGGTCATCAAGCTGACAACAATTGCCAGCGTGGTGGCCTTGCCGGAGTTGTTGCGCGTCGCGCGCGATGCCCAGTCGCTGGTCTACAACCCGTCGCCCATCGTGCTGGCGGCGCTGATGTACCTGGCGCTGTTGTGGCCCATGGTGCGCTGGCTCAGCCGGCTGGAGCACCGCAGCCGCGCCGTGCGTTGAGGTGCGGCAGGGCTGCCAGTGCAGTTTCTGCAGACTCTGCAAATAAAAAGGCCTGTAGCCCCCATCCAGCTTCAAAAGTCAGCTATAAAAAATATAGCTGTGCCTAGCGGCACATGCCGTAACCGCCGGTCTCCAGGTGGAAGTGGTCCTGGTGCGCGGCGTTGTAGTCCGGCCCCAGCACCCCCTTGAAGTAGCGGCACGCACCGCGGTGCGCCTCCTTCAGAAACAAGGCCTCCGGCCCGGCCACGGAAGCCGCGTCGTCCGCCTGCCACTGCCGCAGCACCGAGATGGACTTGCCGTTGGCCAGCGTGAAACCGGCGATGTCCAGCGCATCGGCCGTCGCATGCCGGCTGCGATTTCCCGGCGGCGCATTCGGGGCCGCACCTTCACCGCGGTTGACATTGCGGCAGGCATAACTGCCCAGGTGGGTGATGGCGGTCACCGCCTGGCCCACATGCAAATCCGCCGCCGGCTGCAGCGCGTGCCGCTCCCACATCGCCAATGACAAGGCCATGGGGCAGCTCAGCGACACCGGCGCACCCAGCTTGACGCCGGCCTCACGCAGCAGCACCGCGTTCGTGAAGCCGCAGCCCGGTCCGGTGACACGGTCGGGAAGCACGCTGTAGCGCATGCCGGTCTGCGCCAGCGCGGCCAGGCAGCGCTGCGGATTGCTGCGCGCCCGCGCCAGCTTGGCCGGCGTCAGGAAGTTGGGCGGCGCCGCGACATCGAGCGGCGCCCAGGGGTTGAAACGTTCGGGGATGGTGATGGCCCCGATGTAGACCGCGTAGGCGCCGGCCACGGCCGCACCCCACAACACGGCGAAAAGCCAGCGTCCCCAGCGGGGGCGGCGGGAAGGTGCGGGCGGGGGATGGGGCGTGGCGTGTGGACGCGGTGAAGGGGGCATGGCCCTTGTTATAAGACCGCTGCAGCATCGTTGCTGCCAGCCGGACGCCCGTGTAGGTGCAGGTGTTTTGCCGGGCGCGGCCTCGCCTCGTCAACGGCCGAAGTACTTGCGGACCCAGTAGGGATCGCTGCCCACGGCGTAGACGGCGGCACGCAACTCATTTTCCGTGCACTTCATCTCGGCGCACCAGGCGTTGACGGTGGCCGGGTCTGTGAGGCAGACCCGGGAAGCGGATGTCTTGGGAGATATATACAGGTTGACCATGAATACCCTTTCAGGGTTGTGTCCCATGGTGCGCGTTTGCGGTCCTGGGGGTAAGGCCATGGTGGTCGTATCGGCGTCAGCCATCGCGCCGCACGCGCGTCATCATGTGGTGTATAAGCTCGCTGCAGCGCACGCAACCGGAGTTTTTCATGGCAGACGCTTCCCCGGTCACCCCGTTCTTTCCCGGCAACGGCCGGCGCCAGCAGATGTTCCCGGTGCTGGCCGCCGCCGACATCGCGCGCATGTTGCGCTTCGGCACCGTGCTGCAGTTCAGGCGCGGCGACAGGCTGTTCGCCGCTGGCGAACCGGGCCCCGGCATGTTTGTGGTGCTCAAGGGCCGGCTGGACGTCAGCCAGCGCGACGGCATGGGCCATGTGGCGCCTGTGGTGCAGCACGGTCCCGGCGAGTTCTCGGCCGAGGTGGGCCAGTTGTCGGGCGGCGTCGCGCTGGTCGACGGGCATGCCGGGGAGGACCTGGAAACGCTGCTGATCCCGCCGGAGCAGTTGCGCGCCCTCATCATCGCCGAGGCCGATCTCGGCGAGCGCCTGGTGCGCGCGCTGATCCTGCGGCGGGTCGCGCTGATCGAGGCCGGCGCCAGCGGCCCGGTGCTGATCGGCCAGCCGCAGTCGGCGGCGGTGATCCGCCTGCAGGGTTTTCTGAGCCGCAACGGCGAGCCGCACCAGGTGGTGGACATCGGCAAGGATGCCGATGCGGCCGCGCTGCTGGCGCAGTACAACGCCGGTGCAGCCGACATGCTGGCGGTCTGCCCCAACGGCACGGTGCTGCTGAACCCGAGCGAAGGCGAACTGGCGCGCTGCATCGGCATGGTGGACACGGCGGACCACGACGAGCTGTTCGACCTGATTGTCGTCGGCGCCGGCCCGGCCGGCCTCGCGACCGCGGTCTATGCGGCCTCCGAAGGCCTGCATGTGCTGGTGCTGGACTGCCGGGCCTACGGCGGCCAGGCCGGCGCCAGCGCGCGGATTGAAAACTACCTGGGTTTTCCGACCGGCATCTCGGGCCAGGCGCTGGCCGGTCGCGCCTACGTGCAGGCGCAGAAGTTCGGCGTCGAGATGCTGATCCCGGCGCAGGCCAGATCACTGGACTGCAGCCGCATGGCGAGTGCAGGCGAACTGCAACTCACGCTGAGCGACGGGCGCCGGCTGCGCAGCAAAACCATGGTGGTGGCCAGCGGCGCGCGTTACCGCCGGCCCGCCGTGCCGCGCCTCTCGGAGTTTGAAGGCCGCGGCGTCTGGTACTGGGCTTCGGCGCTGGAGGCGAGGATGTGCAGCCAGACCGAAGTCGCGCTGGTCGGCGGCGGCAACTCGGCCGGCCAGGCGGCGGTGTTTCTGTCGCAGCACGCCGCCAAAGTCAACGTGCTGGTGCGCGGTCCCAGCCTGGCCGCCAGCATGTCGCGTTACCTCATCGACCGCATTGAGGCCGCACCGAATATCGAACTGCTGCCGCACACCGAACTGACGGCCTTGCATGGCCAGCCGGAGACCGGCCTGACCGGCGTGAGCTGGCGCAGCCGCCAGCACGGCGGCGAGCAGCAAACGGAGTTGCGCAACGTCTTTTTGTTTGTCGGCGCCGATCCCGAGACCGAATGGCTGCGCGACTGCGGCGTGGCCATCGATGCCCAGGGGTTTGTGATGACCGGTGACAAGCTCATCAGCCACCAGCCCGGCCACACACCAGCCCCGCTGGAAACCAGCATTCCCGGCCTGTTTGCCGTCGGCGATGTACGCAGCGGTTCGGTCAAACGTGTCGGCGGCGCGATTGGTGAGGGCGCGGCGGCGGTGGCCATGATCCACAAGCACTTGGCGGCCGCGGGCGCTGCCTGAGCCCTGTTTCTTTTTTTCCGGAAGGAAGATTCCCATGCCCATCAAAGCCTGTGCCCATGTGCCTGCCGATATCCATCCACCGAATGCCTCAGGCTGCGAAGAATGCCTGGCGCTGGGCGACCGCTGGGTGCATTTGCGGCTGTGTGTGCACTGCGGCCATGTCGGCTGCTGTGACGACTCGAAAAACAAACACGCCAGCAAACACCATGCAGCCACCGGCCATGCGGTGATCCGGTCGCTGGAGCCGGGAGAGCGCTGGATGTGGTGTTACGAACACCGGCTGCAGGTCGGCTAAGGCGCCGCTTGCCGCCTAGAAGTGTTCCGGGCCCAGGACCAGCGGGTGGTCGGGGCTGTAGCTGACGCCCGCCACAATCTGGTCGGCGGCACGCGCATGGATCATCTCGGTGTCGAGCTCGTAGGCCTTCTTCAGTGAGCCCGGCCCCTGGCCGGCGTCGAAGTGTTCTTCCATCGCGGCCCGTGAAATCCTGACCGGGATGCTGCTGCCGGCGTGGGACATGTCGAAGCTGAGCCAGTCCCCGTGATCTTCGACCTTCAATGACGATTCCATGCATCCCTCCCAAAAAACAAAGAATAGCGGAGCCCTCGCAGCGCGTACAGACTGGGAGAAACCACTAAGCCTTTGGTGCTGTCGTGCGCATGAAAACGCCGTGCCGGCGTTAAATTCAGGCCATGGAAAATTTACGTGTGGCCTATGAGCAGGCCGTGGCAGAACTCGGGGCGCAGGTCGCGTCCATGCTCGCTGCAGGCATGGCGCAGGAGCAGGTGGCGCGCTGGGCCGCCAGCCAGCGCGACCGGCTCAAGCAGGTTTACCGGGACAAAACACCCGCGGATGCGCTGGCGATCATCGAGGCCCGCAGCCTGGCGCAATACGGCAACAGCATCGGGCCGTCGGTGGAGCAGCTCCGGGCCAGCGGCAAGTCCTGGGCCGA
>CALRTF020000238.1:0-6312 GCA_943370985.1 Paenacidovorax caeni | reverse complement strand
CGGCCGCCACGGTCTCCAGCACCACCGCCCGGTTGCCGTAGCGCCCGGCAAAAAACGTGTCGGCCAGAAAGCGCAGGAAGCGGGTGGTGCGCCAGGCAAAACGGTCTGAAAAGTCCGCCTGCGGGTGGTGGGGCGCTGGCGAAGGCAGGGCATGGGGCATGGGAATGTCTCCTGAAACGAAGCGGGGCACCTTGTTTCTGATCACGGTGCGGCGGTGCCACGCCGAGTAAAACCAGGAGATGCAAATGCGGAACTGCGGCTCCCGTCGGCGGAAGCGCTTTTTCATTGGAACACGGATAAGGCGCCAGCGCCTTTCCCACCCTCAAACAAGTATATTTTGGGGCGCCAGCCCTTGACCAGCAAGCGCGGGCAGCTATCGAAACAGTAGCAAACCGATGGCCGGGCCGCAGCGGCTTGCGCGCCACGCCGGCTGACATCTGCATGCTTTATGCTGGCGTCAATTCAGGAGCCCGGCCATGTCCCTTTTTCCACAGGATGCCCTCAATCCCGGCGTGCGCAAGCGCGAGGTGTTCGGCTGGGCCATGTATGACTTCGCCAATTCCGGCTACACCACGGTGGTGATCACCGCCGTGTTCGCCGCCTATTTTGTCGGCGGGATTGCACAGAAGGCCGAATGGGCCACCTTTGCCTGGACGGCGGCGCTCAGCGTGTCCTACGCGATTGTCATGCTGACCATGCCCAGCCTGGGCGCCTATGCCGACCTGCGCGCCGCAAAAAAACGGCTGCTGATGATGACGACGGCGGGCTGTGTGGTGAGCACCGCCGCGCTGGCCCTGGCCGGCCCCAGCAGTGTGGCCTTCGCCGTGTTGCTGATCATCCTGTCGAACACCTTTTTTGCCTGGGGCGAATCACTGACCGCCGCCTTCCTGCCGGAGCTGGCCCGCACCGAGGCCCTGGGCAAGGTCAGCGGCTGGGGCTGGGCTTTTGGTTATTTCGGCGGCATGCTGGCGCTCGGCATCTGCCTGGGCTATGTCCTGTGGGCCCAGGCCAGGGGCATCCCGGCCGACCAGTTTGTACCGGTCACCATGCTGATCACCGCCGTCATCTACGGCCTGGCGTCGCTTGTGACTTTCCGCCTGCTCAAGGAAAGGGCCAAGCCCAACCCGGTGGCCTTGCAGCAGGGCGGTTTCAGGGCCTCGCTGGCGCAGCTGCGGCAGACCTTCCGCCAGGCCAGGCGCTACAGGGACTTCATGTGGCTGCTGGGCTGTGCGGTGTTTTACCAGGGCGGCGTCGCCGTCGCGATCGCGCTGGCGGCCATTTACGCCGAACAGGTGATCGGGTTCCAGCCGCAGGAAACCATGGTGCTGATTTTTGTCCTTAACTTTGCGGCGGCCGGCGGTGCCTTCGCGTTTGGGTATTTCCAGGACCGCGTCGGCCACAAGCTGGCGCTGGCCATCACCCTGGTCGGCTGGGTCGTCACCTGTGTGGTGGCCGCGGTCACCACCACCAAGGGCGGCTTCTGGTATGCCGCTGCGCTGGCCGGTCTGTGCATGGGCTCCAGCCAGTCGGGCGGCCGTGCCATGGCCGGCATGTTGTCGCCCCAAAAGCAGCTGGCCGAGTTTTACGGGCTGTGGACTTTCGCCATCCGGCTGGCCAGCATCATCGGCCCGCTGAGCTACGGCGCCATCACCTGGATGACCGGGGGCGACCAGCGCACGGCCATCCTGTCGACGGCCGTGCTGTTTGCCGTGGGGCTGGTGCTGCTGATGCCGGTGAACATGCAGCGCGGGCGCGCGGCCGCACAAGCGGCGGACGCCGCCGGCTGAGCCGCTTCAGGCCTCACAGGTCCAGCCGGGTCGCCGGGCTGTCCAGCGCCAGCCAGCGCTGCACGGCGGTTTGCAGGGCCAGCGGCTGGCCCGTGGAAAAAAGCCTGAGCTGCCCCGTCCCCGCGGCCATGCCTGTGGATGATTCGGCCGGCAGGCGCAAGCGCGTCTGGCGCGCGACCGGCATGCCCGTGTCCAGCAAGTGCACCTCCGGCCCGAGCAGGCCGCGCAGGACGCCGCCAGCGAACGGGTAGTGCGTGCAGCCCAGCACGAGTGTGTCGATGTCCCCGGCTTGTGAGCCAAATCGGCCCATGGCCCCCGTGTGGCGGGAGCATGCAGCTATCAATTCAGGAGCACTTTCAGGCTGGCCGGACCCCTGTTCGATGGCTTCGGCCAGGCCGTCGCAGGGCTGCAGCACAAACTCGGCCTGGCCGGACAGCTTGTCCAGCAACGCCCGGAAGCGGCTGCTCGCCAGCGTGCCGCGTGTCGCCATGACGCCGATGCGCCCGGTTTTGCTGAGCGCGGCCGCCGGCTTGAGCGCCGGTTCCACGCCGATGATGGGGATGTCGGGGTGCCCGGCACGCAACACATCGATGGCGGCGGCCGTGGCGGTGTTGCAGGCGATCACCAGCGCCTGCACACCCTGGTCCAGCAGCCAGCTGGTGAGGGCGCGCGATCGCGTGATCACGTGGGCGGCATCGCGCTCGCCGTAGGGCGCGTGGCCGCTGTCGGCGATGTAGATGAAGTCCTGCTGCGGCAGCTCGGCGCGCAGCGCCTGCAGCACGCTCAGCCCGCCGAGCCCGCTGTCAAAAACACCGACGGGCCCGGCGCGCACGGCTCAGGCGGCCGCGACGGCGATGCCCTTGAACTCGCCGGTGGCGATTTTCTTTTGCCACTCGGCCGGGCCGGTGATGTGGGCGCTGGTGCCGCCGGCGTCGACCGCCACGGTCACCGGCATGTCGACCACGTCGAACTCGTAAATCGCTTCCATGCCCATGTCGGCAAAACCGACAACCTCGGCGTGTTTGATGGCCTTGGACACCAGGTAGGCGGCGCCGCCGACGGCCATCAGGTAGGCGCTTTTGTGTTTCTTGATGGCTTCGATGGCGACCGGGCCGCGTTCGGCCTTGCCGATCATTGCGATCAGGCCGGTTTCGGCCAGCATCATCTCGGTGAACCCGTCCATGCGGGTGGCGGTGGTCGGGCCGGCCGGGCCGACCGCTTCACCGGCCACCGGGTCCACCGGGCCCACGTAATAAATCACGCGGTTGGCAAAGTCCACCGGCAGCTTTTCGCCTTTGGCCAGCATGCCCTGGATGCGCTTGTGCGCGGCATCGCGGCCGGTCAGCATCTTGCCGCTGAGCAGCAGGGTGTCGCCGGGTTTCCAGCTCGCGACCTCGGCCTTGCTCAGGGTGTTGAGGTCGACCTTCTTGCTCTTCTGGTAGTCGGGTGCCCACTCGACCTTGGGCCACAGGTCCAGTGAGGGCGGGTCGAGGTAAACCGGGCCGCTGCCGTCCATGACAAAGTGGGCGTGGCGCGTGGCCGCGCAGTTGGGGATCATGGCCACCGGTTTGCTCGCCGCGTGGGTCGGGTACATCTGGATCTTCACATCGAGCACCGTGGTCAGGCCGCCCAGGCCCTGCGCGCCTATGCCCAGTGCGTTGACTTTCTCGAACAGCTCCAGGCGCAGCGCCTCGACCTTGCTGAGTTCGGCGCCGGAAGCGGCCTTGGCCTGCAACTCGTACATGTCGAGGTCGTCCATCAGCGATTCCTTGGCCATCAGCACGGCTTTTTCGGCGGTGCCGCCTATGCCTATGCCCAGCATGCCGGGCGGGCACCAGCCGGCGCCCATGGTCGGCACGGTCTTGAGCACCCAGTCGACGATGGAGTCGCCCGGGTTCAGCATGGCCATCTTGCTCTTGTTCTCGCTGCCGCCGCCCTTGGCCGCGACCGTGATGTCGAGTTTGTCGCCCGGAACGATCTCGGTGAAGATCACCGCCGGTGTGTTGTCCTTGGTGTTCTTGCGGTCGAAGTGCGGATCGGCCACGACCGAGGCGCGCAGGGTGTTGTCGGGGTGGTTGTAGCCGCGCCGCACGCCTTCGTTGACGGCGTCGTCGATGCTGCCGGTGAAGCCTTCCCAGCGCACGTCCATGCCGACCTTGAGGAAGACGTTGACGATGCCGGTGTCCTGGCAGATCGGGCGGTGGCCGGTGGCGCTCATCCGGCTGTTGGTCAGGATCTGGGCAATCGCGTCTTTCGCGGCCGGGCTTTGTTCGCGTTCGTAGGCGCGCGCCAGGTGGGCGATGTAGTCGGCCGGGTGGTAATAACTGATGAACTGCAGCGCGGCGGCGACGGATTCGATGAGGTCGGCTTGTTTGATCGTGGTGGTCATGGTGGGATGGAGGTGGGATGGCTGTTCAGGAGCGCGGCCATGTGCTACGGTGGGCGCCCGAGCCCGTATTTTGACAGGTCCGCCCACACCATGACGACACGCACCGAACGCGACACTTTTGGCCCCATCGAAGTCCCTGCAGACAGGCTGTGGGGCGCGCAGACGCAGCGCTCGCTGCAGAATTTCGACATTTCCGGCGAGCAGCAGCCGCGCGAGATCATCCGGGCGCTGGCCCAGGTCAAGCGCGCCTCGGCCGTGGTGAATCACGCGCTGGGGCTGCAGGACGACAGGAAAACCCGGGCGATTGTGGCCGCTGCCGACGAGGTGATCGCGGGCAACCATGCGCAGGAGTTTCCGCTGGTGGTCTGGCAGACCGGTTCCGGCACCCAGACCAATATGAACCTCAACGAGGTGCTGGCCAACCGCGCCAGCGAGTTGTTGGGCGGCGAGCGCGGCGAAAGCCGGCGGGTGCACCCCAACGACGACGTCAACCGCAGCCAGTCGTCCAACGACGTGTTTCCGACCGCCATGCACGTGGCGGCAGTCGATGCCATCACGCACAGGCTGCTGCCGGCGATCGCAAAACTGCGCGGCACCCTGGCCCAAAAAGCGCAGGACTTCGAGAGCATCGTGAAGATAGGCCGCACCCATTTGCAGGACGCGACGCCGCTGACCCTGGGCCAGGAGTTCTCCGGTTATGTGGCGCAACTCGAGCATGGCGAAAAACATGTGCGCGCGGCCTTGCCGCATTTGTGCGAGCTGGCGCTGGGCGGCACCGCCGTCGGCACCGGCCTGAACGCGCCCAAGGGCTACGCCGAAAAAGTGGCGGCCGAGCTGGCGCGCCTGACCGGGCTGCCGTTTGTCACGGCGCCCAACAAGTTCGAAGCCATGGCTTCCTGCGACGCGCTGGTTCATGCCCACGGTGCGCTCAAGACCCTGGCCGCCAGCATGATGAAAATCGCCAACGACGTGCGCTGGCTGGCCAGCGGCCCGCGCAGCGGCATCGGCGAGCTGTCCATCCCGGAGAATGAACCGGGCTCGTCCATCATGCCGGGCAAGGTCAACCCGACCCAGAGCGAAGCCGTGACCATGTTGTGCTGCCAGGTCTTCGGCAACGACGTCGCCATCAACTTCGGCGGCGCCTCCGGCAACTTCGAGCTCAATGTGTTCCGGCCCATGATCGCCCACAACTTTTTGCAGAGCGTGCGCCTGCTGGCCGACGGCATGGTGAGTTTCAACGACCAGTGCGCGTTCGGCATCACGCCCAACCGCGAGCGCATCGCCGAACTGGTGGACCGTTCGCTGATGCTGGTGACCGCGCTGAACCCGCACATCGGTTACGACAAGGCGGCCTTCATTGCCAAGAAGGCGCACAAGGAGGGCAGCAGCCTGCGGGAGGCAGCGCTGGCCTCGGGACATGTCACTGCCGAACAGTTCGACCAGTGGGTGGTGCCCAGCAAGATGACCGGGCGATAAGTGGGTCACCCCCGTCCAGACTCACTGCGTGTAGCCTGTTCCCCCCTTGCAGGGGGCGGTGCCTGCGGCCTGGCAGAGCCAGATCCGCGGCCCCCGCTGGCATGAGATCGACGGCGCGCGCTCAGTGCTTTTGCGAAGCGATGCCCGACATGATCTTGTCGGTGTAGGCAATCGCCAGTGCCGACAGCAGGAAGGTGATGTGGATCACGGTTTGCGCGATCAGCACCTTGTCGCTGTAGTTGCCGGCGTTGATGAAGGTCTTGAGCAGGTGGATGGAGCTGATGCCGATGATGGCGGTCGCCAGCTTGACTTTCAGCACCGAGGCGTTCACATGGCTCAGCCACTCGGGCTGGTCGCGGTGGCCCTGCAGGTTCATGCGGCTCACAAAGGTCTCGTAGCCGCCGACGATCACCATGATCAGCAGATTGGAGATCATGACCACGTCGATCAGCGCCAGCACCACCAGCATGATCACGGTTTCATTGAGCGCGGTGATGGGCACATCGGTCTTGTAACCAATGCTGGTCACCAGCGCCTGCAGGGCGGTCTGGCTGCCGAAGACGGCCTCGATCAGGTGCAGCAGCTCGACCAGGAAGTGGAACACGTAGACACCCTGGGCCGCGATCAGCCCGATGTACAGCGGCAACTGCAGCCAGCGAC